>JAYZVO010000095.1:0-82722 GCA_036155555.1 Myxococcota bacterium | reverse complement strand
CGGCGGGTGGGGGCCCGCCAACAACCCGGCGGGGGCCTTTCATTTATTTGATCCAAAAAACGACCCGCCCCCTCTCCTCTTTCTTGCCGCCTCCCTCGCTTGCGATCGAGAACCAGTCAGGTAGGGTGATGGCGCTTCAGTTGAACTCTTCAAAAAGCAAGGTGAAGACGCGATGCCTCAAATCAAACCCTACGGTCTCTGGAACAGCCCTATCACTGCCCGCTCGCTCGCGGGTCAACTGCGCCTCGGTGATGTCCGCTTCACCGGCAGCGGCGCGCTGGTTTGGTCCGAATCCAGAGGACGCCAGGGCGTCCTCGTCGTCAAGGCTGGTGACGACGCCCCGCGCGACCTCACCACCGAGATCAGCGTCCGAGGGGGCGTCGGTTACGGCGGCGGTGATTTTGGCGTGGTCGGCGATGATGTCTTCTTTGCTTCTCCAAATGGGCGCCTCTACCACGTCTCCACTCAGGGTGGACGCCCCAGAGCGCTCACGCCCGCCTTTGGCGGGCTCGCTTCTCCCACGCCTTCCCCCGATGGAAAGTGGGTGGTCTACACGCATACCCACGAGGGAGAGGATGTGTTGGGGGTCGTCTCGAGCACTGGTGGGTGGCCCTCCAAGCTCATCCGTGGCGCTGACTTCTACGCTCAACCCACGTGGAGCCCGGACGGCAAGCAGCTCGCCTGGGTCGCCTGGGATCAACCTCAGATGCCCTGGAATGGCGCGAGGATCGAGATCGCCGAGGTCGCCTTCGGCGAGGGCGCGCCGCACGCGAGAGACACCCGTGTGTTGGCAGGGAGCGCCGAGATCGCCGCGCAGCAACCGACGTTCTCGCCCGATGGCAAGCAGCTCGCCTTCATGACTGATGAGTCCAACTGGGTCGAGATCTATGTGCATGATCTCGGCTCCGGAGAAACGCGCCAGCTCTCGAGCGCAGGTTGCGATCATGGACACCCGCTCTGGGTTCAGGGGATGCGCACGATGCGTTGGGCTCCCGATGGGAAGTCGCTCTATGCGCTCCGCAACGTCGCCGGGGTCTTCTCGCTCTGGAACTACCCGCTCGATGGCAGCGCCCCGACCGAGGTCAAGGGGTTCGAGGAGTACACCTCGCTCGATCAAATCGATGTCTCCGAGGATGGGCGTATCGCCGCGCTCGCGTCATCCAGCGCGATTCCCCCTCGCGTCGTCTGCACCAGCGCACCCTCCGAACCTGCGCGCGTCGTGCGACGCGCGAGCGCCGAGCAAGTCCAGCCCGATCAGCTCTCCAAAATGGAGCCTGTCTCCTGGAAAGCCGAGGACGGCACCGAGGTGTTTGGCAACTACTACCCACCGACAAACCCAGGTTACGAGGCGCCCTCCGGGAAACCTCCCGCGATCATCATGATTCACGGCGGCCCGACGGCGCAAAGCACCGCGGGTTGGGTTCCTCGCAACCAGTTCTTCGCCACGCGTGGTTATGCCGTCCTCGATGTCAACTACCGCGGCTCGACCGGCTATGGCCGAGGTTACATGTCGAGCTTGCTCGGGCAGTGGGGCGTGCTCGATGTGGAGGATGCCGTCGGGGGCGCGAAGTTCCTCGCGGACGCGGGGCTCGCAGATCCTGACCGCGTCGTCATCATGGGTGGCAGCGCGGGCGGTTACACCGTGCTGCACTCGCTGGTCAAGGCGCCAGGTGTGTTCGCCGCGGGTGTCTCGATGTATGGGATCTCCAACCTCTTCACGCTCGCTGCCGGGACGCACAAGTTCGAGGCCAGCTACAATGATTCGCTCGTCGGAGCGCTCCCCGAAGCATCTGATCTGTATCGCGAGCGCTCCCCGATCTTTGGCGCGGAGAACATGGTCGATCCTGTGGCCGTGTTCCAGGGCGCCGATGACACCGTCGTCCCCAAGGATCAGGCGGACGCGATCGTCGCCTCGTTACGTCAACGCGGCGTCCCACACGAGTACCACGTCTATGAAGGGGAAGGGCACGGCTGGCGCAAGCCCGAAACCATCGAGCACTTCTACAACGCAGTCCTCGACTTCCTCAGGCAATACATCATTTTTTCCTGAGTGAAAATTAATAGAAATATCAATGGAATGGATGGTTTTAGGACACTTTCTTTCGTTTTTGCACTATTCTCAAAATGAGAATAGTGCGAGCAACGCTAAAGTCGTGCTATATGGGGGCGTCTAGAATGTCCTGTCATCTCTTTCATATGTAAGTCGCCAGAAATCATGGTTCCTTCCCGCTTGGACAAGTATATGAGCGATGCTACATCGCTCTCTCGAAGCCAAATTCGTAAAGCATGGGCCGACGGGAAGATCGAGGTTTGTGTTGATGGTGAGGTCGACGCGCGCGTTGTCGCGCTCGACGAGCTGATCTTTGAAGAGGACACCGTCTTTTTCGAGAGCGTGCGCGTCGAGCGCCGCGTGCCTTCCGTTTACGCGGCCTTTTGCAAGCCGATGGGGGTCATCTCGAGCGCGAGGCGAGAGCGAAATCAACGCTCGCTCGCCCCCTGGCTCGAAGATCTTGGTGATGGCGTCTTTCCTATCGGGCGGCTCGATCAGGACACCATCGGCTTGATGCTTTTGACCGATGATGGCGACCTCTCGCACGTGATGACCCAACCCGAGGTCTCACTCGTCTACAAATACAACGTGCATGTGGACCTCGATCCCGAGCAGCGCGAGACCATCGTCGAGCGAGTGAGCAACGGCGTCGAGCTCTCACGCGACGTTCACGTGAGCCCTGTGAGCGTCGCCGTGCTCGAGCGCGAGGCGCCTGGGGTCGTCCTCGTCATCGAGATCGAGGAGAGCCGCAGCAAGCAAATCCGCAGCATGTGCCACGTGCTCGGGTTGGCTGTTCAGGCGCTCCACCGCGTCGCGATCGGCCCGGTCGAACTCGGTGATATGGCGGAAGGGGACGTGCGCAGGTTGGGGGATGAAGAGGTCTCCGAACTCTGGCGCATCTGCGGTGGCAGAGACAGGGTCAAGGAGCGCCGTTGCGTGGCGCTCGTGCGCCTGGCGCGAAAGCACCGCGACGAGGGTGAGCCACACACGCGCCTCGAGTCCTGGCTGGAGAAAAACGGCGTCGCCTATTCGGATGACGAGGAGTGATGCCCCCTCATAGCGACCAGAGGAAGCTCCAGAGCTCCTCTCGCTCGCGCTGCGTCGCCGTGACATAGCGATCGCGCGACCTCGACGCTTCGCCGCCATGCCAGAGGATCGCGTCCTCGAAGTTGCGCGCGCGTCCATCATGCAAGAGCATCACGTGGCCATTGACCGTCTGTGACAACCCCAACCCCCACAACGGCGGCGTGCGCCACTCCGCGTTGTTCGTCCCAGGATCTGCGAGATCGCTGCCCATGTCATGCAAGAGCATGTCGGTGTAGGGGCGGATGACCTGCCCCGAGACCACGCGGCTGTCGGTGTCAAAGCCAGTCTCCCAACGCGGCGTATGACAGCTCGCGCAACCGAACGCCGAGAAGTGTCTTTCTCCTGCGAGCACGCGCTCGTCATCGGCGTTGCGTCTGGCTGGCACTGCCAGGTGACGCAAATAAAATCCCATTTGCTCGAGCTGGATATCATCGAGCTCGTGTGGCCCTGGATCGACCGGACCATCGAAGCCAAAACCGGGGAAGGCTGGCTCGTGCTCATCCCGGCAATCCTCGGCAGCAGGTGGGCAAGAGTTCCCGTGAAAAAGCCTCGAGGTCAGCCCCATATCATTGAACGCCGCCGCCGCGATTTGATCCTCGATCGTGGCTTGCTCGCTCCTCCAGCCAAACCTGCCGAGCGCATCTTCTCCGAGCTTGGGGCTAAAGACCATCTGAGCCCTCCCCGAGATGCCGTCGCCATCCAGATCTTCAGGGTCCGCCGCGGCCAGGATATCTTTGGCGGGGATCGCCTCGAGCAAGCCTAGCCCGAACACTGGCGGCGCGGCGCGCAGGGTCAAGCGCGTCTCCTCCGCCAACGGGCCATACCCGAGCGAGGTCAACTCCACCAAAGGCTCTCCCATGGTCGCGTCGATGGATGCATGTGTGGTGATCTCCCATGCCACATCGACGCCCCCTTCGGCGGTTTGCTCGCGGAGCGCGCGTGGCTGGAACTGGCCTCCATAGGCGGGATCTCCCTGGTCGCCATTTGCCGGTTGATACAGCTTGACGATCAGCGCGCTGGTTGCCTGACCTTGCTCGTCATAGGGCGCGCTGCGGCCATCTCTGGCGTGGCAACCCTCGCAGCTGTCGTCATTGAACACGGGGCCAAGCCCGTCGAGATCAGGAGGCGCCTGACCGATCCTGCCCCAGCGCGCGCGAAAGAGGCGGCGGCCCTCCTGGAAGAACGGCCGATCCTCGCGCTCGATGCCCTCGGCAGCCTCGCCGAACGCGCGCTCGGTGACGTCGAACGTCGTGACCTCTCCACCAGAACAAGCCGGATCGCCATCGGAGCAGGTCGTGCCGCCGTCCCCTTCGATCGTCAAGCAAGCGCTCGATGTCATCACCAGCCACCCCAGCGCCAGGCCAGAATAAATCACACCATACCCGGCGCGATGTCCTTGCTCCCGGCGCGACCCGAGCGATATGCGCAACCACGTCGACATATGCAAACCTCTCCTGTGCAAATCCGTCTCGAGAGGTAAGTCGCGGGTAGGTGGAGAAGTTGTGCGCGCGATTTAGAAATCGACCGAGACGCCGCCAATAAACTCACGCTCGCCGCGCGCCTGGATGCCGCTCGGCGCGCGCGTGCTGATATAGGTCGTGTCGGTGAGGTTCTTGCCGAGGATGTAGAAGGTCGCGTCCCAGGGGCGGTAGGTATAGGCGACGCGTGCATCGAGCAGGAAGTAATCGTCGGTCAGGCCGCGCAGTCCATCGGGGTTGCCATCGACGGTCCCCGCGATGTCGGTGTAGCGCCTGCCGATCACGCGACCTGTCGCCTGCGCGGAGAAACCCACCGGGTGCTCCAGGCCAACGAGCGCGCCCCATTGATTCGCGGGCGCGTAGGGGACGAGGTTGCCGAGCGAGGCTTGCGGCCCGTCCTCGAGCGTGGCGCGCAGGTAGGTGTAGGTCGCGCGCACGGGCATGCGCCAGTTGGTGCGAAACGGCGCGGCGAAGTTCGCGCCCCCCGAGAGCTCCACGCCGAGGTGGCGTGTCGCGCCGCGTTCGGTGTCGACGCCATCGTTTGTTTGAGGTTGCGTGATGATCAGGTTTTGGGTCTCGATCCAAAAACCAGTGGCGTCGATCTCGAGCCAGCGCGTCGGGCGAAGGCGCGCGCCGAGCTCCTGGTTCCAGGCGAACTCGGGGTCGATGGCAAAGGTCTCCTCGGCGGCGTATTGAGCCACGGGCGTCGCCATCCCGCGGTGAGAGCCGAGGAAGAGCGTCAACCAATCGGTGGCGTCGAACGAGACGCCCGCGCCAGGGAGCACGCCTGTGATGTTGGCGGATTCGTCTCCGGGAGGTTCGAGATCGCGCGCCTCGTCATTGACATCTGGCGCGCGCCAGATGCGGAGCTCGGTCTGCAAGAATTCAAAGCGCGCGCCCGCGAACAGGCGCAATCGCTCGTCGATAAAGAACGCGCGCCCGGCGAGGTAGGTCGCCAGCGATCGCCCCGTCAACTCCTCGTCGCGCTCCAGAGAGCCGGACGGGGAGGCGCTGTATTCGCCAGCGCGCCGCTCGCTCGAGGTGTCCTCTCGCATCGCTTGCAAGCCGAGCAGGACCTCGCTCCTGCCCGCTTTCCCCAGGGAGAAGTCGAGCGTCAACCTGCTCGAGACGCCCAGGACGTCAAAGATTTGCTCGTCCACGCGGGTCGCGTCCTGGAAGAAGAGCGCGCTGCCATCACTCGCTGCAGTGCCGCCGGGATCTGCGGTCACGACCCGCTCGTAGGCATTTGTCGTCGTGCCCGTGAGGTCCTGGCGATCGTAGCGTTGTTGTTGGTGTTCTCGCGAGGTGTGGTGCGCCCACAAGGTGGTTTGCCAGAGCCCGTAATCACCGAGCAAGTAGCTGTGATTGATCGATGCGGCGAACCTCCGCATGTCCTGACGATCGTATGGGTTCAAGGCGATGGTGGGGTCTGCCTGGTAGAGGTCGCGCGTGAGGCCGACGTCGCTATCGCGCGAGAACTCGTCATAGAGCGAGAGCTTGGCGCCAAACCACGCGCGCTCGCTCACCTGGAGGTTAAAGCGCGCGGCGATGTCGGTGGACTCCAGCCCCAGCTCGCGAGGGCTATCATAGCGGCGGTGATTGATGCCGAGCCAGTAGCTGACCGCGCCGCGCACATCGCCCACGCTCGCGCCGAGGTTGAGGCGACCGTAGGAGCCTCCCTCGATGAAGCCACTCGGCGTGAAGGCGCGCGGGGGTGTGGTGGTGATGATGTTGATCGCGCCGCCCAGGTTGCGCGGGCCATAGAGAACGGTGCCCGAGGACTTGAGGACTTCGATCGTCTCCACGCGTTGGATCGGCGTCATGTAATAGAGTGAGCCGTCGGTGTAGGGCGCCGCCGAGATGGGGACGCCATCCTCGAGCACGAGCACGTGTCGGCTTCCTTGTGGAGGGAGCCCGCGGATGCCGATGTCAGGGCGAAGGCCCATCTCGGCGCTCTCGGCGGTGAAGACGCCCGTGGCGAGCCCCAGCGCTTCGCTCACGTTCGTGGGCGCGGCGCGCTCCAGCAGAGGTTGCCCGAGGCGTTCCGCGGCGCTCGGTTCGTCGAGGCGATCGCGCTTGTTCTTGCCCACGAGGTCGAACTCGAGCGGGAGCGTCTTCCAGAAGTCGAGCGGCGCGAGCGCTGGTTGTGGCTCGAGAGGTTCCGCGAGCTCCTCTTCAGTCAGCGCATCCTCAGGCAGAGGTTCCTCTTCGAGCAGAGGTTCCTCTTCTTGCGAGAGAGTGTCTTCTGCTCGCGGTGACTCGGGCGTGGTCGAGGTGTCTTCCTCGGCGCTGTCTGTGGCGTCCTTCGCTGTTTCGGGGACCTCTGGTTCAGGAGGGTCCTGCGCGAAGGCAGCGCTCGAGGTGAGCGCGAGGCAGAGGATCGGCGAGAGCAATGGGAGGAGGAAGCGTTGGCGCACGCAGGACTCCTGGCAGACGCGGGGGAAGAGGAGCATCGACGGATGGGAGGATTGTGCGCGAGAGCGCGTCAGGACTCAACTCGAGAGTTGCAAAGATCAGGAGCGCTTGTAGCGGATCGGGATGGTCAGGCTCTTGCGCGTCCACCCCAACTCACCGGGAGGCTTTGGCAGGGAGCGCAGGTTCTTGACGGTCGCGATGGCGTCCTCGTCGAGGACCTTGTGCCCGGAGGATTTACGCAGCTTGACCGAGAGGATCTGCCCGCTCTCATCGAAGGTCACGATCACGTAGGCGGTGCCCTCGAGGCGCGCTCTGCGCGCGGCGCGCGGAGGCGCGGTGTTCTTCTTGACGAGCCGGTAGACCTGCTTCTGGTAGGCGCGGATCAAGCCCTCGCGATCGACGCCGCCGCCGATGCCCTTGCCGCGCTCGGTGCCCACATCGCTCGTCCCCTTTGTGGTCGAGCCGACCTGTGTCGAGGTCTCCCCGTCTCCCGTCGTGTACTCATCAGATTTACCGGGGGTGGATACCTTGGCGCCAGCGGTTTCGATGGCTGGCTTCTCCTCGTCCGCGATCTCTTGTGTGGTCGCGCGCGGGTCTGGATCGGGTTCGAGGCTCGCCACCAGAGGCTTGATGGTTTTTTCGGGCTCCTTGACGGGGGGCGTCTTCTCGAGCGGTGGTTCGGGCTCTTTCTCTGCGGGAGGCTCTGGTTTTTTCAGAACTTCTTCGGGTTTGTCTTCAGGTTGCTCGGGCGCCTCGGCGATGCCGCGCTCCTCCTCTTTTTTACGAGGGGTCTCGCGCTCGCTCTCCTTGCTCGTGGCGAGGTCGAGGGAGTCGGGCTCTGGTGTGGGCTCCTCCTCGCGTTCTTTTTCGGGGAGGACGAGCGCGACGTGGTGTGTGTGGTCGACGAACTCCTGGAACGTCGCGTGCTCGGCCTCGATGTTCTCGATCTCCCATGCTCCCAACATCAACACGGCCAACATCGCGCCATGCGCGAGCGCCGAGCCGAGGATGGAGATGTGAATTTGCATGAGAAAGTCTCGAGTGGAGGAGTGAGAAAGCGATAAGCCATCTGTCTTGCATACATAGGGGAAGGCTGAAAAGGGTGTCAATGCTAATGAGAATGCTTTTCAATTGCAGGTAAGTGTCCACCGAGGGAGGTGTGGTGGCGAACCACCAGAGGAAACACCCCGCGCGCCCCTGGCATGAAATTTTCAATATTATCAGCTGGATGGGCGCCTTGGTTGGTTTTCGAGGTGGGCGGTGTTTCGAAGTCGCGCTGAAAATTTCATGCCAGGGGCGCGCGGACCGCCAGCATTTGCGCGCTTTCCGTTCCTGTGACAGCTCAGTTCATGTAACCGGCTGCCTTGAGGCGGTGTTCCAGACGTTGCGCGAGGGCCTGCCCGAAGCGCTGGCCAGTGATGCGAGAGTCGCGCTGGATATCGGGCAAAGCCTGGAGGTAGCGCTGCCCGGCCTCGCTCTCGTAGAAGGCGATGAGCGCCTTGATATCCTCGTGGCTCAGGTGCTTGTCGTAGATGGGGACGAGCAGGGCGAGCAGGGCTTGTTCGTCGAACTCCTCGCGGAACTCGGCCCAGAAGGTCTCGGGGACCTGGGGCATGATCGCCTGATAGGAGCGGATCATTTGCTCCATGGATTGGGTGCCCGAGCGCACGGCGCCAGTGAGGATAAGAAAGTGTCGGATGTCCGCGAGCTTTTCCGGGTCGCTCATCTTGCGCACGCAGGTTCCCCCTTTGAGGAGGGTGTCCTCGGGGCAGCGAGGGATACCGACGCATTGATCGCGCGAGGCGGAGTACGCCTGACCGGGCCAGCAACAGCCCTGTTGTTTCTTCTTGCCAGGGGTGATTTTTTTGCCCGCGAGCACCATCCCCTCGGGGCAGGTTTCCTTGCTTCCGTTGCCTTGCGACTCACCCTTGCCAGGGTCCTGCGCGTGGGACCTGGGCGTGAGATCGAGCATCGACTCGCCGCACAGGATGCTGGCGAGGGTGATGAGCGCGAGCAAACAGCGCGTGCGTCGTCGGGGGGCGGGTCGGGTCAAGGGGGGCTCCTCGTTGATTTCGGGGCATCGTTTGCGATGCCCCTATCAAGAAACGTACACAGAGGCGCACCTATTTAAAAACCTTCCGGTGTGAAATCGACGCGTGGATGTTCGAGGAGGCGTGGAAGAGTTGCCCTGGCAAACATCAGACGATTTGCACCTTGCCTGCGTATTCTTCTTGCAAAGCCTCCATCTCCGCGTCGGTGTAGTTGACGTTTTTGCCCCAAACCATGAGGGATTTCAGCGAGGGGAGGTGCTCGGAGGCCACCAGCGCTCGGACGCCTTCGATGGAGAGGCCCGCGTTTTTGAGGGCGAGGGTATCGATCTTGCGCAGGTTGGGAGAGTTCGCGATGGCGCGAGCGCCATCGTCACCGAGCACACTCGAGTCGACCCAGAAGCGTTCGAGCTGCGCGGCGAAGGGGCTCTCGAGAAACTGCACGACGCTCGCAGCATCGACCCGGTCATTCCCGGTGATATCGAGCGAGGTGAGCGCGGGGAGCTCCGAGGTCGTTTGTAGCTTCTCGAGCGCGTTGCCCGTGAGCCCGACGTCCGAGAGCTGGAGGTCTTTCAGCTTCTCGCGGTGTGGGGCGGCGAGGAGCAGATCGATCACCCCATCACCGAGCTCGATCGCGTGGGAGATGTGCAATTTTTCGAGTGAGACGGCGCATGATGCTTCGAGCAGGGCCTCGACATGGTCCAGGCGCAAGGTGGGGATAGATGCGAAGACGAGGACTTTCAGTTCGTCGAGGTGTTTGCAGTTGGTGAGGAGCGCGAACATGGCGTCCGACATCTTTTTGTGATGGTGCAGCTCGATGCCATGGAGATTGCCTGTGCGTTTGGAGGACAGGGCCTTCTTGAGGATGGCAGAGGTGAAGTTTCCGGTGTTGCGGCGTCCCAGGCGGAGGTTGAAGCGTCCTCGCGGCATGATTTCGATATTGGAATCGAGCGCCTCGAGGTTATCGGTCTGCGCGAGGAGGCGATCCTTGTGGATCGAATCATAGAACGAAGGGAGCCAGTCTTGATAGAGGTCGGGGTGCTTGGTGTGTGCCTTGCAGGCGTCCGCCCACAGCTCATCTATATCCGGGGTGTCGGTCTCGAGGGCGGCGTAAAGTCGTTTGATGGCAGCAGGTTTGTTTGTCACAGAGGGTGCTCGGCGCAGTGGTATAGAATAGTAGTAGAGGGTCGATACTTGTATTTTTAAAGGTGCTCTTATGTCCAGTGATATGTCTTTGGTTTTTGGCGGTCCAGCGAGTCGGCGCGCAGTAGTGGTTTGTTTTTTGCGAAAAGTTACGAATATGGGTTGACAGAATTTTAGAAACCTTTAGTGTGCCTCTTCCCTTCGGCGATGAAGGGTACAACGTGATGCGGGATGGAGCAGCCAGGTAGCTCGTCGGGCTCATAACCCGAAGGTCGTCGGTTCGAATCCGGCTCCCGCTACTCAGAAACAAACCCCGAAGTCTTTTAAAAGGCTTCGGGGTTTGTTTGTTTCTTGGGCCTGTTTCCTCTCCCCCCTAAATCCCCCAAATCTGCATTCGCGCTCCTTTTTCACCGCTTCGCTCTCTGAAAAAGGAACACGACCATCCGCTTCACTGCGTTCGCGGACTATGCAGGGGGGACTTGGGAGCGTTCGGATATTGCAGTGAGTTTTGCTTGGGGGAGCTTCGTTGCAAGTCGTGCAGAACGTGGAGCATGCCCTCCGTGCTTGCTTTTGGTGCAGTGGTTCGCTTTCGGGCGCCTTCGTGTAACTCACTGCAAACATCGAAGCGCCAAGACGCAAAACGCCAACTTGGAGTCGGAGCGCGAGGGGAACCCGACGCAAAACTCACTGCAATATCCGATAGCTCCCGGGGCAGCGCGGGGGCGAAAAATTAGCGCGCAGAGGAATAGAACGAGCGTGTCGATGGCTATAGAGAATGCAAGCGGGAGGTGATGCGAAAAAAATCGCGAACCACCCCTTGAACAAAATCTCGATATGGTTAGTATTGAGATTGAAGGGTTGACGAGGTCAACCCCCGGGTTACACCGCCCGGAGAGGGTTTGTGAGGATAGGCCTCATACATCCTCGAGCGCGCCTGGGGTGGTGCACGGCACGCCACAACAGAGCGCCGCGGCTTGGGAGCCGCGCCACCTGTCTGCCGAAATCAAGGAGGTGATCCAGTGATTGACAGTAGTTATTCGGCCGGTGAGGTGGTGCCGTCCTAACGGGTCTTGACTGACGTTGTTGGTGCTCGTGCTCGAGGCGTGACTTTCTGAGTCACACACACACACCAACAGAGCGGCCGTACAGACCGTTCCAAACGTTAGGGCATCCCAGACACTACCGACCCCACGCAGCCGTCGGCCCGGTCGAGCCGGTTCAAGTCCTACGAGCTGTTGCGTGGGGATTTTTTTGCCTTTTTTTTGGTGTGTTTTATCTGTTAGATGCTTTCTTTGGCGGTTCCTCCCGGAGCCGCTCGACGTGCCATGCATCGCCAATGCCTGCGGCGGTCATCTTGCTAGAAAGCCCGATATCGGGCATGCTAGGTTCGTCACCCAGAATGAGAAAGGAGCCTTAAAGGGCGGAACATCCATATTTTGGGAGGGGAAACCAAAAACTTGCCCTTCCCAAATGGATGCTTCACGATGTTTCGTGTGGCATCACCTCAAAACTCCAGAATGTCAGACTGCATATGAGCAAGATTATCGGTATCGACTTGGGGACCACAAACTCCTGTGTCGCGGTTATCGAAGGCGGAGAGCCGCTTGTCCTCCCCAACTCCGAGGGCTCGCGTACGACCCCTTCGATGGTTGGTTTCACTGATGGTGACGAGCTCGAACGCTTTGTCGGCCAGCAGGCCAAGCGACAGGCGATCGTGAATCCGGAACGTACAGTTTACGATATCAAGCGCTTGATCGGGCAGAAGTGCAACTCCTCCATGATCAACCACCTGCGCAAGACGCTCCCCTATAACATCATCGAACACACCAACGGTGATGCCTGGGTCGAGGTCAACGGGCAAACTTACAGCCCGCAAGAGATCTCCTCGATGATCTTGCGCAAGATGAAGCAGACCGCCGAAGACTACTTTGGCGAAGAGATCACAGAAGCGGTCATCACCGTCCCCGCTTACTTTAATGACTCTCAACGTCAGGCCACCAAGGACGCTGGCACCATCGCTGGCCTCACCGTGCGCCGCATCATCAACGAACCCACCGCCGCCGCGCTCGCCTACGGCTACAACAAGGAGCGCGACTCCAATATTATCGTCTTCGATCTTGGCGGCGGCACCTTCGATGTGTCCGTCGTTCAACTTCGCGGCGGGGTCTTCGAGGTCGTGGCGACTTGCGGGGATAACAACCTGGGCGGCGAGGACTTCGATCGCGCCATCCTCGACTTCCTGCTCGAGCGCTTCCAGAGCGAAACGGGCATCGACGTCTCCGATGATAAGATGGCGCTCCAGCGTCTCAAGGAAGCCGCCGAGAACGCCAAGTGCGAGCTCTCCACGCTCACCGAGACCAACATCAACCTCCCCTTCCTCGCTGTCGATAACGCAGGGCCTCGTCACCTCTCGCTCACGCTCTCTCGCAGCCAGCTCAATGACCTGGTCTACGATCTCGTCGAGCGCCTCGAGGGGCCTTGCACCACCGCCATGCAGGACGCCGGGCTCAACCGCTCGCAGATCGATGACGTGTTGCTCGTCGGCGGCATGACGCGCATGCCGCTCGTGCAGGAAAAGGTCGAGGAGATCTTCGCCAAGCGCCCCCATAAAGGGGTCAACCCTGACGAGGTCGTCGCCGTTGGTGCCGCGATCCAGTCCGGTATCCTTGGCGGCGAGGTGCGCGAGGTGATCCTCCTCGATGTCACCCCGATGAGCCTCGGGATTCGTGTCGCCGGAGATCGCTTCAGCCCGATCATCCCCAAGAACACCTCGATCCCGACACGTGCCTCCAAGATCTTCACCACCACCGAAGATAACCAGGAGGTCGTCACCATCGATGTCCTCCAGGGCGAGAGCGAGCGCGCCAGTGATAACAAGCTCCTCGGCATGTTCCACCTCACCGGCATTCCGCCAGCCCCACGTGGTCAGGCGCGCGTGCAGGTGAGCTTCGAGATCGACACCGATGGCATCGTCAGCGTCTCGGCCAAGGACCAGAAGTCCGACCAGACACACACCATCAAGGTCGAGAGCTACTCGGGCCTCTCGCAAGACGAGCTCCTCCGAGCCATCGAGCGAAACCGCGAGTGAGAACCTTCTCCCAGAAGTTTACGACCTGGGTCACGCTCGCAACACTCCTCATCCTGTCACCTCCTGCCGTCCTCCTCGCTCATGGCGAGGAGGACGCTCCCGTTGATGGTTCCGTCGAGACCCGCGGCAACGCGCCTGACGCTGTCGAGGATGCGCGCCTGCCATCCGGGTTTGTCACGCGCATCCCTCTTGACGAGGTTGGTCCCGCTGGCGATGGCCTGGCGAGCGCGCTCGAGCGCGCTCCCGGTGTCTACGTGCGCCGATCGTCAAGTTTCGGGCAACCCGCATACATCCAGGTCCGCGGTGGAAACCCGAGGCAGGTCGTCGTCCTCCTCAATGGCGTTCGCGTCAAGGTCCCGACAGGTCTCGGTTTTGACGTCGGGAGTTTGGCCGTCGCTGGCCTTGATGAGGCGCGCGTGTACCGTGGCGGAAGCGGCGTCGTGCACGGCGCGGGCGCGTTGACCGGCGCGCTCGAGCTGCGCGCTGCGCCCACATATCGCGAGGGCTGGGAGGTTCGCGGGAGGGCGCTCACAGGGAGCTTTGGTACCACCGAGTTTGGCGCCAGAGCAGAGGGGAGCAACAACGCTGGCAGCGCTCGCATCGTCGTTAACCGTCGCCAGAGCGATGGCGACTTTATGTTCGAGGATGCCCAGGGTGTCCCCGCGCGCCGCGTGAACAACGGCCATGATCGCCTGCACTTGCTCGCTTCTGGAGCATGGGACGAGGGGGGACGCCACCTCGGCGCGACCTTGCTGCTCGACTCCGGCGAGAGCGGCGTCGCTGGACCGAGTGAGTTCCAGCAAACCTTCGGGGAGGCCAAGTTTCGCGAGCATCGCCTGATCGCCACGACCGATGGTGGCGCCCGAGGTGTCCTCTCGGGAGATGGCTGGACGCTCGATTTCCAGCGCGTCTTCGGCATGCAATACCGCAGGCAAGATTACCGCAACGATGAAGCGATCCTCGGGGGTGGGCAGTTCGAAACCCACGCCAGCAGCGTCGGGATGGACTCGGGCGCTCAGTTTGCCCTCTTCACCGACGCGGGGAACTTCGCCACCCTCGCATTCAGCGCGCGGCGAGAGGTCTACACCACGCTCGAGGAGTCGGACGAGCGCCTGGATGTCATGCGCCGAACGTTTGGTCTCGCGCTCAGTGACGAGCAGCTCCTGTTCGGCGACAAGCTCAGCCTGATCGGTGTCGCTCGCCTCGAGCGCATCGAGCAAGATGAGCTTCTCATGCACCCGACGACGGGTGCCATAGGCGCGATCGTTCGCGCGAAGCCATGGCTCGATTTTCGCGGCAACATCGCGCGAACCTGGCGCCCTCCCGATTTCGACGAGCTCTACATCGAGACGGAGTTCATCCGAGGAAACCCCGAGCTGCAACCCGAGCGCGCGTTGCTCGCGGATGCGGGCGTCACGTTTCGTGCAAAGGACGAGATCGCGCGCGCCGAGATCGTCGGTTTTTATGGCAGGACAACTGATCAGATCATGTTCCTGCCTGTGAGCGCGTATGTCATCGAAGCGCGCAACCTGGCGCTGGTGAACTCGGCGGGTGTGGAGTTTTTGAGCGCCTTCTCGCCGATCAAGCGCACCCCCTTGACGTTGGCGTACACGTTGACGGAGGCGGAGCGCCCGAACCTTCCTGATAGGACACCGCTGCCCAATCAACCTCGCCATCGCATCGAGGCGACGGCGCGCGCGGACTTGTCGCGCCTCGATTGGTTGCTCGACTTGCCCAAACTCCAGCTCGAAACGCGCGCCAGCTGGAGGTCTTCGATCGCGCTCGATAACTTCGCCAGTCAGACCAACCCTGGGTGGCTTCGCCTCGATGTCGGGCTGGTCGTCGCGCCCAAATCATGGTTGCGTTTGCGGGCGGATGCGACCAACCTCCTCGATTACCGTCGCGCCGTCGACGGGCTGCAACGTCCCCTGCCTGGCCGCGCATACTTCTTCTCGATGGAGCTCGTGGCGGGGCCCTGAACTCCCGAGGAGTGCGCCATGCACCATCGCTGGATAATCCTGACCGTCATGCTGCTCATGCTCTCTGCATGCGGTCCTGCGACTCCTCTCGAAATCCTCGTCCCCGACACACCGGCGGTGTGTCAGGAGGGCGCGTCATTGACCTCGCTCGAGGTCTCGCCGCAGCTCCAGCCGATCGCCGAGCAAGCCAATCATATGGTCAGCGCCAATGGTTGGATCTGGGTCCTCGAGAGCGGCTCCAATACGGTCAGTCGTTACAACCCGACCTCGGGGGTCTTCGAGGACGCGTTCGTCGATCTCGGTAATGATCGCGGTCCCTACGATATCTTTGTCGATGGTGATCGCGGCTTCGTGACCAATTACCTCGGCAACACTGTCTCCATCTTCGACGCCAACAGCGGCGAGGTGCTCGACGAGATCTCTGATCCTCGCCTCAAAGATCCTTCCGGGATCGCCGCCACTCGAGAGCATTTGTACGTCACCAACGTGGAGTTCCTCGGTGTCGCGCGAGGGTGGGGCCAGGGTTCGATTTTGGTGATCGACCGCGCCACGCTCGAAATCACTGGAGTGATTTCTGCGCACGCCAGGAACCCACAGTATGTGACCGTGCTGAACGCAGGCGATGGCGAGGAGCCCGGGAAGATCGCGATCGTGTCGACCGGGGCGCTCGGGCAGGTTGGCGAGCGTTACGTGCAGACGAGCATGGCCGCCATCGAGGTCTGGACCGAGACAGAGGATGCGCTCTCACCTGCAAAAGAGATCTTCGAGATCCCTCCTCCCGAGGAAGGATCGCGCGTCGGCGCGCCGGGGCGCGCGCTTGTTTCGCCTGATGGTGCATCTCTTTATATGACGAGCGCGACGGCGCCGGTGGTCTTCGAGATCGACCTCGAGCAGCTCGCCTGGGCCCACGGCGCGGACTCGCCGATCGTGCTCTACGAGGAGGACAGCGACACGTTGCACTCGGGCGCGCTCGATCAGGATGGCTTGCTCTGGATCACGAGCTTTAATCAGGACGCGGTCTACGTGCTCGATACCCGCTGTAATGAGGTGCTCGCCGGTCCTATCCCCATCGGGGTCGTCGATGACGAGCTCGAGGGGCCGATCGCCATCGTATCGAGCGCCTCCTCCTCGAGCAGCCAGCAGAACGTGGTGCAGCCGGACGTTTATTTTATCACCTCGCTCTCCAAGCAGTTGGGCAGGATCGAGGGGATGTGATTTGTACTCGAGATAAGCAAGGAGCCAAAGCGTATGAGTGAAGAGAAGACGTTCAATGATCCCAAGCTCGCCATCAACCGCGTCTACACCCGCAAGGGGGACGGCGGCGGGACGCGACTTGTCGGTGGTCAGAAGGTCTCCAAGGGAGACCTTCGCATCGAGAGCTATGGCACGATCGACGAGCTCAACGCCTTTATCGGCGCCGCGCGTCAGACGATCCTCGACCAGCACGCAGAGAACGAGAGGCTCCAAAACCTTGGCAAGGAGCTGCTGCGCGTGCAGCACGAGCTCTTCAACCTCGGCAGCGTGCTCGCCACCTTGCCCGAGGATGTCGTCGAGCAAATGCCTCGCGTCACCCAGGTGGATGTCGACGAGCTCGAGGCGAGCATCGATCGCTGCAATGAGGATCTCGCCCCACTCCGATCATTTGTCTTGCCTGGAGGAACGCGCCTCAACGCCGACCTGCACATCGCCAGGACCGTGTGCCGTCGCGCCGAGCGATTGATTGTCCGCCTCTCGGAGGTTGGTCAAGTCGAGTCGGATGCGATCGCTTATGTGAACAGGTTGAGTGATGCGCTCTTTGTCTGGAGCCGCTGGGCGAGTTACGCTGAAGAAGTGGAGGAGGTGCTGTGGCAGCCGAATATGGCATCCACCGCGAAGAAGAAAGCATGAGCGGGAAGGGCGATGGTACGACAGGCGAAACAGAGCACGGAGGCGATGTTTGGCGAGCTTCGAAGTTTGCTCCACGGAGAACCTGACGAGCACCGCTTCGAGGCCCTCTGTCAAATGATCGATGTCTGGCCAGATCCCTCGCGCCGCGAGGTGGCCATCCCCTACAGCATCGATCAGCTCGCGCGCTGGCCGCGCGCGCTACGCCGCACCACCCACCGCATGCGCGAGGCGATCGTCGGCGGCGAAGTCCCCGCATCGCTCACGCTGTGCGTCGAACTCTGGCTCGGGTTCGATTACTTTTTGCCCGGCCAGCGCCTGACGAACAACGCGATAAAATCACTGGCGCGCTCTCCCTGGCTCTATGGCGCCGAGCGTCTCAACCTCACCTCCCAGCCGATCGGAGATGGCGCCTGCCTCGCGCTCGCCGAGGCGCGATCCCTGACAGGATTGCGCCACCTCGAGCTCGACTTTACCTGCATCTCGCTTCGCGGCGTCGCCGCGCTCGCGCAGAGCAAGATCCTCGAGAACGTGCAGCACCTCGTGTTGAGCAACCTCGATCTTGGCGATCCTGCCATCGAGGTCTTTGCCGCACACTTCGAAGGGCGCGCGCTCGAGGTGCTCGACCTGAGCAGCAACAAGCTCACCGATCGGAGCGCCTTCGCGCTGGCCGAGTGCGAGGCGCTCGCGCCACTCAAGGAGCTCGATCTGCGCTTTAATGGCCTCTCTGATGAAGGCGCCTTCGCGCTCGCGTCCTCTCCTCACCTGAACAAGATCGAGCGCCTCGCGGTCGATTACAACGAGATCGGTATGGCGGGGTGGCGTGCGCTCGTGCACTCGCCAAACTACTGGCGCGCCGAGGTCTCCTGTTACCCGACGCGTTGAACAGGGCGCCCCGTTTTCGGGAGGGCGCTGGATTAAATCCGCGCCGGAGCGCTGTTGGGGTCTCCGTTCAATCTCATGAAAGGAGGACATCATGGCTAAATTACTCGACCAGGTTCTGGTCATCGACGTCGAGTCGACCTGTTGGGAGGGGAAGACCCCCGAGGGGCAATACTCCGAGATCATCGAGGTCGGCATCGCCGTGCTCGATATGAAGAAGCACGAGCCACTCGAAAAGCGGAGCATCCTGATCAAGCCGCTCGCGAGCGAGGTCTCTCCGTTCTGCACGGAGCTGACCACGATCACGGCGGATATGCTCGAGAAGGATGGCATCACGCTCGCGGAGGCGTGCAAGATCCTCAAGAAGGAGTATGCTGCCAAATCCAGGGTCTGGGCCAGTTGGGGCGATTACGATCGCAACCAGTTCCAGCGTGATTGCGAGGCCAAGGGGATCGGCTACCCCTTTGGACCGACTCACCTGAACGCGAAGTCGCTCTTCGCGCTGCGTCGCGGTCATCAGCGAGAATGTGGCATGGCGCGCGCGCTCGAAGAGCTCGGCATCCCGCTCGAGGGAACGCATCACCGCGGGCACGATGACGCCTGGAACATCGCCAAGATCCTGGCCGAGATTTTGGCATAACTCTGTCAACTCGAGCCCGAGAAGGATCTTCGTATGCCCTGTTATCGCGCGCGTTACATCATCGTCGATGGTATCCCCAGAGAAGGTTGGGAGGTCGAGGTTCGCGATGGAGTGATTCATCGCGTCGGGCCAACCTCCGAGCAAGCGCGTGAGGATGCAGCATCCGAGGTGATCGATCTTGGCGAGGTCGCCCTGGCGCCAGGGTTGGTCAACGCACATAGCCACGCGTTCCAGCGCGCGATCCGAGGTCATACCGAGTGGTTGCGCGCCGGGCGCGTGGACGAGGACTTCTGGACGTGGCGTCAGGCGATGTATGGCGCCGCGCTCTCCTACTCGCCAGAAGAGGTCGAGGCCGTCGCGCTTCGCGCCTACAAGGAGATGGCCAGAACAGGCATCACCCACGTCGGTGAGTTTCACTACCTGCATCATGACAGGGATGGGAGCCCCTACGAGGACCCGAACGAGCTCGCGCATCGCGTGATCCGCGCGGCGCGCGCGGCTGGTTTGCGAATCACGCTGTTGCGTGTGGCCTACAACCGCGCTGGTTTCGAGCGCGACGCGGACCCGATGCAGCGCCGGTTTATCGAAGGGGACTGTGACACGTACCTCGAGCGCCTCGAGGCGCTCGAGAAGGCGTGGAGCGATGACTCCTGCGTGAGCGTCGGCCTGGCTCCTCATAGCATACGCGCTGTCCCTGGGGGCTGGTTAAGGCAGCTCTCAGCATACGCCAACAAGCACAATAAGCCGCTTCATATCCATGCTTGCGAGCAGCGCGCAGAAATCACGCAGTCCATTGCAGAATACGGCCGCACCCCGCTCGAGGTCTTTCGAGACATGGGGATGTTCGCCGAGGGTTTGACCACGACGCTGGTGCACGCGACGCACTTGACCGAGCTGGAGTTGGAGCTGCTCGGGGCATCGAATGCGTTGGTGTGTGCCTGCCCGACCACGGAGCGAAACCTCGGGGATGGGTTTCTTCCGGCGCTCGCGCTGACGCAGCGAAAGGTGCCGATCTGTCTGGGGAGTGATTCTCACGCGACGATCGATCTGTGGGAGGAGATGCGACTGGTGGAGTACCACGAGCGCCTTCGCTACGAACGCCGCAACGTGTTGGCGCAGGCATGGCCCGTATGGTTTGGCGAGGACGCTGGAGATCGTTGGGACGTCGCCCGTTTGCTCTGGCCCATGGGGAGCGCGCATGGCGCGCGCGCGTTGGGGAGCGATGGCGGGGTCTTGAGTGTTGGCGCGCCAGCGGATTTTGTGGCGCTCGACCTGGCGCATTACTCGATCGATGGCGCGACATCCGAGAGTTTGCTCTCGGATGTCGTGCTCGCGTCAAAGCCTGATGCTGTATTGGGTGTCTGGGTCGCCGGGGAGGCGATCCTCACTTCTTGAAGAACTTGCCGAGGAAGGCGCCGACGTCGTCCTGAGGACGAGGTTGTTGCTGCTGTTGCTGGCGTTTCTCGTAGAGGCGAATCTCGCGCTCCGCTTCGTGACTCGCGGGGTTGAGCGCGAGCGCTTGTTGGAAGTGCTTGTGGGCCTGTTGCTTCTTCTTGTCCGAGCCATGCGTCTTGAGGAGGTAGCCCATGAACAGGTGCGCGTCGGGAGCAGCGGTGCGATCGTTGCTCTCGAGCGCCTGTTTGAGCAGCTGCTCGCTGGTGGCCTTTTCCTCGGGGCGGATCAAAAAGAGCACATACCCGTAGTAGGTCGAATACAGAGCATTCTGGGGCTCCCCTTGATACGCTTGCTCGAGGTGCTGGAGTGCGTGCCTGGGGCGCTTCTTGATCCTGAACTCGTGGTACCCGAGGTTGAAGTGATCCTTGGGCGTTTGAGGATCGGTGGGGAGCTGAGCCTTTTGCGTGGTCAGCTGTGGTCCCGGGCTGCTCTGATCGTCGCGCGAGGTCGGCGCGGGCGTGGCCGCGATTGTTCGCGTGGGCGCCTGCATGGCCGGAGGGGCCGAGCGTTTGGAGGCGAGCCTCGCGAGTTTGGCGCGTCGCTCCTCTTCGTCGAGCACGTTGCTCGAGGGAGGAGAGGTGTTGTGTATGGGACGAGAAGGCGTGCGTGTGGTGCCCGTCGTCGGCTTGTTTCGCGCGAGCCTCGCGAGCCTCGCGAGCTTGGCGCGGCGCTCTTCCTCTGGGAGTGAGTCCTCTTCGATCGTGTCCGCATCTCGCGTGGAGATGGTGACCGCCTCGAAGACCTCGCTCGCGGCGCTCATGCCAGGTTCTGGCGCGGGCTCGTGAAAGTGCGTCGTGATCGGGGGCGCCTGGCTGCTCGCTTCGGCGGGCTCGGAATCCCGACGCTCGGCGGTCTTCTGGTTCGCGAGCTTGGAGAGACGATCGATGGCCGCGGCGCGATCGGTGTTCTTGTTCGGATCGGGCTTGCGCTGGATCGTCTCGACCTTGAGCAGCTGGCGGAAGCTCTTTTGGATCTGGAGAAAGATCTCCTGCGAGAGGCGCTTGACCTTGTCGGAGACGTTCCCGCCATAGCGATCGGGGTGATTTTCTTTCACGAGCGCATAGTAGCGCTCCTTGACCACATCACTGCCACAACCTTCCCAAACACCAAAGACCTCGTAGGAGCTTTGTTTCTGGATGGTTTCGAATCGGCGTTCGAGCTCGCGCTCGATCTGGGCGATGTTCTGTTGCTGCACGAAGTTCGCCTCTTGTATCCAAAGGCATGCGCGCCTCCTCTTCCTCCATGGTAAGGGGGCGCGGTTACGATCATCTTTTCGAGTTTCTCACGAGTCCCTATCGCACTGCAATGGATCTCTTGAGCTTGGTTCAATCCTCAAACGATCGATGAACGTTCGAGGGTCGCACGAGGGAGGATCACCTGCCTCCCTTGAGGTCGTTGAGCTGACGGCGCACTTCCTTGGTGGTCCCGAGCGGAACCTCCTTGGTGAGTGAGAGTTGGAGGAACTCTTCGAAGGCTTTGATCGCCAACGCCTTCTTGCCCAGTTGTTTGTAGAGGTAGCCCAGCGTGCGGTAGACGTCGGGGTCCTCGTAGCCGTACTTGATGGCGAGCTGAAGGTGCTGCGCGCCATCGGTGTTGCGGTCGGTGTAGACATACGACATGCCCAGCTCGTACTGCGCGTTGGGGTACTTCGGGTTCTTGTTCAACGCCTTGGTAAAGTTCTTGATCGCCTTGTCGTATTCCTTGTCTCTGTAATCGGCCTCGCCCATGGCGATCAGCGCTTCTTCCATCTCGGGCGCGAGCTCGAGCGCGCGCTGGATGTCCTTTTTGCCATCGTTGGAGTAGCCGAGGCGAGAGAGCAGGCGGCCACGCGAAATGTAGACGCGTGGGTTGCGCACGCCGTAGCCTGGGTCCACCTCGGTCACCTTGCGGTACTCTTCCAGCGCCTGTGAGAGGCGCTGTTCTTGCTCGAGGACCTGCCCCATGAAGAAGCGATACTCCCCGTTGCCTGGTTGGTAATCGAGCACGTGGCGGAAGATCTTGAGCGCGGTCGAGATGTCATCCTGCGCGAGCTTCGTGCGGCCGACGTAGAAGTAGGCGTCGTGGAAGCGCGTGTTGAGCGTGTAGGCCTGGTTGAAGTCCTCGAGCGCGGTCTCGTAGTTGCCGCGGTCGAAGTTGATGCGGCCATGGATGAAGATGTAACGCGCGCGTGCTTGCGTCTGCTTCTTTGGCACCTTCTCGATGACCTTGTTGATCTCGTCGAGCGCCTTGTCATAGAGCTTGGACTGCCTGTAGGCGTCCGCGAGAGAGGCCGAGAGGCGGATATCCTGGACACCCTCTTCGCGAGAGCGCTCGAGGATCGAGAGCGCCTTCTTCGTGTCCCCTTGCTCGAGCAAGAGCTGCGAGAGCGAGAGGCGCGCGCCCCAGTAGTTGGGGTCCTGCTGGATCGAGGACTCGTACCACTGGCGCGCCAGCTCGGGGTTGCCCGCGATCTGGTAGAACGCGGCGACCTCGCTGGCGACCTGAGAGGTGATCTGCTCGGGGCGCTCGACGATCGCCTTGATGTGCTTCTCACCGCGCTCGATGTCCTTGTCTGTCTTCCACGCGAGCTGCGCGAGCTTGGCGTGCGCCATGAGCAGCGCGGGGTCGATCTCGACGGCGCGCTCGTAGGCTTTCTGCGCCTCGAAGAACGAACCGCGTTGCTCGTTGAGCTCGCCCAGTGAGAGCGGGAAGCGCGCATCGGTGGGGAACTTCTTCTCGGCGACCTCGAGCTGCGTGATCGCGGAGCCGTACTCCTTCAAGCCCGTGTGCGCCTCGACGATGCCGAGCATCACGTCGGGATCGGACTGCCCGAGCGCCTCGTTGGTGCGGAAGAAGTTGAGCGCTTCCTTGTGCTTCTCGGCGCGCTTGTAGGCTTCTGCCAGCGCGCGCAGCGTGTCCTTGCGTGAAGGGTCCGCCGTGAGCGCCTTGGTGAACGAGTCGATCGCCAGGTCATCCTGGGTACGCGACGCTTGCACCGAGCCGAGGTAGTGGAGCGTCTCGGCCTTGTCCTTGTTGTGCGCGAGGGCGGTCAGGTCCGTGTTGACGCGCTCGAGGTACTTGCTCGCGTTGTTCAGCTCGCTCTTGTGATAATAAACGCGACCGAGCGCCACGTGAGAGGGGACGAAGTCCTCGCCCGATTTGATCGAGGCGCGGTAGTGCTCGATCGCCTTGTCCATATCGCCGGTGCGTTCTTCGAGGCGCCCGTTCCAGTACAAGGGCAGCGTCTCATCGACCTTGGCGGCGGCGGCAAAGCGTGCCGCGGCGGCCTCGGCGAGCGCGGTGGTGTCACCGGCTGGCTGCGCGGGCTCTTCTGGTTTCTCCTCGGCGACCTCTTCCCCTTCAGCGGGTTCGGCCTCTTCCTTCTTGGACTTCTTCTTCTTGCCTTTTTTATTCGCGGCTTCTTCTTCAGCCTTCTTTGCTTCCTCGGCGGCCTTCTTTTCTGCGGCGGCCTTGGCGGCGTCTTTCTCCTCCTGCTCGAGCGCAGCGAGGGTGTCGTCGGGGAGCTGGTTGAAGTCTGCGATCCCGAGGAAGAGGTTGGCGAACATGCCAACATCGCCCCCCTTGTCCGCGAGTGATTCGAGGATGGCGCTTCCTTCTTTCGCGTCACCCTTGGCGACGAGGAAGGCGCCGCGCCCGAGTGACGCGGCGTCGCTCTTGCCAGACGCGAGCTTCTTCGAGCGCGCCGTGGCCGACTTGAGGATGTCCTCGTCCTTGTGTTGCGAGATCAGCAACGCCTCGGCCAACAGGAGCTTGCCCTCGAGTTCGGGCGTCTGCTTGGCGCTCTTACTGCGTGTGAGGAAGTCGCGAAGCAAGCCATTGTTCGCCGTATAGAGGTCCTTGTACTCGAGCTTGAACTCGGCCTTCTTCTTGACCTCCTTGACCTCGCCGTTGCCGTTGTCGGCGAAGAAGCGGTAGGCGCCAAGGCCAACCGCGCCGAGGATCAGGATGGCGATAATCGGGAGCCCGATCATGGCCATCTTGCCGCGCTTCTTGTCCTCGTCTGCGGCCGCTTCCTTGTCGACCTGCGCCGCCGTGGCGCTGGCCGTGGGAGGAGGCGCGCCCTCTTTAAAGCCCGTGGAGGCGGGCCTGAAGGGGTCATGCGCGGGGCCGGGCGCCTGCATGTTCGCAGGTTGCGCGGGCGGCGCGTTGTCGAGGTTGATGCTCTTGCGGGAGCTGCCGCTGTTGAAGTCTCCCGTGGGAGGGGGCGCGTTGCCCGTCAACAGGTCATCTTCCCAGTTGCTCTCTTCACCGCCGACGCCGCCACCAGCGCTGTTGCCCTGGAGGAGGTCATCCTCCCAGTTCGAGGAGGGGGGCTTGGCGCCACCGCCCATGCTCGGGCCGTCGTCGAGGAAGGAGAAGCCTTGATCGCCGCCGAGGAAGTCATCATCCCCGCCGCCGCTGTTGTAGTCGTCGTTAAAGAGCGAGTCTTCATCGAGGTTGCCGCCCGTTGGCGAGCCAAAGAGCGAGTCCTCGTCGAGGCCGCCATCATCCGAGCCGCCAAAGAGCGAGTCCTCCTCGAGCTGCGGGCCGCCGCGCGAGGCGTTGCCAAAGAGCGAGTCCTCCTCCATGCCCCCTCCGCTCGAGGGGGGAGGGCCGCCAAAGAGGTCGTCTTCCTCGACGTCGATGCTCGGTGAGGGGCCGCCAAAGAGGTCATCCTCTTCGATCTGAGGGCGCTGTGGCGCAGGGCTGCCAAAGAGATCGTCTTGATCCATGCCCACGCTCGGGGCGGGGCCGCCGAACAGATCCTCTTCCGGGTCGTGCGTGGTCGCCGGGCCGCCGAACAGATCTTCATCGTCGTCGGTCATCGACATCGCGCCGCCAAAGAGATCGTCCTCGGTCATCTCGGAGACCTGAGGGCCGCTGCTCATTGGCAAACTCGGCGCGCCCGCTGATTGCGGAAGGTTTGGAGGGCTCGATGGCCTGGGGAGTTGGCTGCCAGCGGGCCTCGGGAGATCGCTCCCACCCGCGGGTCTCGGGAGATCGGGCGGACCAGCAGGTCGCGGCAAGTCCGCGCCCGCGCCTACAGGTCTCGGGAGATCTGCGCCCCCGCCCACGGGCCTTGGCAAGTCCGCGCCTGCGCCCACGGGTCGCGGCAAGTCCGCGCCCCCTCCACCACCTACTGCGCGAGGCAGGTCCGAGGGACCCGCGAGGCGAGGGAGATCTGCTCCACCACCGCCTGCGGCGCCCGTGATCTGCGCGAACTCGGGGATCGCCGAGAGCGGCTGCCAGGACTCTTTATCTTGAGACACTTGAGCGTCAAAGCCGAGCTTGTTCGACTTGAGCATCAACTGAATGGCGTTCTTATCAAACGGTCCGAAGACCTTGCCTGTGGGTCGTTTGACGTAATAACGCTCTGCCGTCATCGCTATCGCTCCGTTGACGATCTTGAAGTCACCTTGAAGACACCCTCGGGATTTGTCGGGGGGCGTCGAGGTGCGCGTGTGTAATCGCATGATGTATCGAGGTTTTTACAAAGGATGCTTCCCCTCGCAAAACACCTCGCGCTCATGCGTGCACGAAAGCGGGCGCCTCGATTTAACCAGACACCCATGAAACTGCTGCAAATCCCGAACCCAGCTTAACCCTGCCACCACACCTTGGCAAGCAAATGACGGATCGTGCAAAACCCACATCCTGTGCGCGCTTTAGCCTCGTCGCGCTCGACGCTCGAGGGGACGACGAGGCGTCATCGTTTTCGACGCGCGCGTCGAGCTGACTCTTCTGGCAAACCCGCACGCGGTCACGATTACTCCAGCCATGACCCCTCCAATCCATCCTCTGCAAGAATCCCGCGCCGCATGCACAAAAAATCCGAGCCCTCACGACTCAGATCATGTGCAGAGAATGAGGGGGCATTCATTTTCGCGCGCTCCTCACACCACGCCTTGATGAAATACTTTCTTGCCGCAGTGCGTCATAACAGAGCACGAGGCGCGTTATCCTCCCCTGCGATGAGAACATGCGCGAGGTCATCAAAAACCCTCCATTCCTTTGCCCCGGGGTGCGCGTGCTTAAAATACAGAGTGCAGGTGAGAGAAATAAAACGCATCTGCCACATGGTTTAAATAAGTGAACCGCAAACGACAGCCTCACCGAAGGGTGTGGCGGTAACGTGCGAAGAAATAACAAGAACTTCCACCATGTGGGTGCCCTGTGTGCCCACACCCACCCGCTCGGGTGACATGCTAGATCTCAGCCGCGGTACTTCGATCAACACTCCTAGCGATTTGTTGCCCGAGCATGTACCCACCGGAGGCATCCCCCTCCAAAACTACCGTGGTTAACTACTGATGCTCACGACGCCGCGAGATGAAAATCTCGCGGCGTCGTTTTTTTCGTGCCCGCACTTCGAAACACCCCGGCGCCCCTGGCACGAAATTTTCAAATCAGCGCTGTCTCGAAAAGAAGTCACTGGAAAACCAGGGCCCGGTTGTCTCGAAGTTGTGCTGAAAATTTCGTGCCAGGGGCGCGCGGGCCGCCAGCAAATGCGCCCCTTCCGTTCCATCCACCCAGCGGGAGAAATGGCTCAGGCGCCAGAACCACTGGCGATCTCTTCGAGCTGGTTGATCGGCGAGATCAACTCGTAGCTCGCCATCCTCTCCGCCCAGACGCGGCGCGCCTCTGGCGAGAGGTCCTTGTTCGTCACGATGCCGACGCGACGCCCTCTCGGGATCTCGTAGACCTCATCCTCGAAGTCTGCCAGCGTCATGTCCTCGCACACCCGGAACGTCTCGATCAGGTGGCGCCCCTCATACACCCCCCAGACAATCCGCGAGGACCACATCCGCATAAACACGGGCTCGATAAAGGTCTCTCGCCATACCGCGCGCGACCAGCTCGTCTTCTGACTCCTCATCCGCTCGAGCAACAGCGCGCCCTGTTCGAGCAACACGCCAAAGATCTGCGCGATCGCCATCAGCGCGCGCTCTCCGCCACGCTCCACCTCCTGCTCGTGCTCGATCTCGTCCGGGGCTTCGTGCAGCGCGTCTCCCCACAATCGCTGGATCAACGCCTCCACGTCGCGCTCCTCGAGCCAGCCCAACCTCACCCATCGCACCTCTCCGCCGATCTCGAAGGGGCGCGCGCCGAGGTCATCGAACCCCAATGCGCGCATAATTTGAGTGTGCGCCTCGAAGTCGAGCGGTCGCAGTTGATCGACGCCGACCCAGTATTGATACTTGCGTCGAACTCCTCTGTCCTGCGCGCTCGGCAACACCGAGACCGCCGTGGCGCGCAAGAACTCCTGGCCGGGCAAGAAACAGAGCGCGTGCAGGAGCGGCTGGCCGATCTCCTCGTCATCGCGAAACGCCGAGAGCAGCGCTTGCAGCTTCTCGGTGCGCCTCACGCGGCCACAGATGATCACCTCCGTCAGGTTCTCGAACGAGCTTCGGTCATTGAACTCCCGATGCGCCGCGATCACCCAGTGATGCCCGGTCAATGCGTTATCACAGACATACTCCTCGATGAGCCTCTCCACGAGGCGAGCGAGCGAGGTCGTGTGCACATACTCGCCGATCTGATCGAGGAACTTCGCGCTCTCGCGCTCGGGCCGCTGGAGCAACCGGATGATCCCCACCGCGCCTTCCTCGCAAAGCCGCTCACCTCGCGTCGTGTAAAGCGGCGGCGACTGCGCGAGGTCGATCCAGGAGAGGTTCGCGGGCAGGCGCTCGCGCGCCATCTTCTTGAGCCAACCGGGGAGCTCTCCTTTGCTTGCGATGGAAACGCTGTCGTCCATGTCGAGCTCGCGCAGCTTGTCTCGACGACGCATCTCGGCGAGGACCGTTGCTGCTCGTCGCCTCTTATGCTTGCTCACGTTTTCCTCCTCGATAGCATGAGTGGATGTGTCGAACACACGCGCGCGCTGACCTGTTCCCTGGCATAACAAGGTTTTCGTATACCCGCTCCCCCAGGTCAACTGCGGACGAGGACGCAGTTCATGACGCAGTGCGTCGATTCATCCTTGAGTTTGCGTTATAAAATGAATAACGATTCAGCGTCACGAACATCGAGTCACGTCGCACCGCGAAAACAGAGGGAGAGGATCGGATGGCCAGAAAGATCAGCAACGTCCTTGCTGCAAACCGTGGGGAGATCGCCGTGCGCATCTTCCGCGCTTGCACCGAACTCGGGATATCCACCACCGCGATCTACAGCCACGAGGATCGGCTCTCGATCCACCGCTACAAGGCGGATCGAGCCTATCAAATCGGCAAACAGGGGCGCCCCGTCGAGGTCTACCTCGATCAGGAGGAGCTGATCGCGCTCGCCAAACGCAAGGCCGTCGACGCGATCCACCCGGGCTACGGGTTCTTGAGCGAGAACGCGGACTTCGCGCAGAAAGTGATCGACGCGGGCATCCTCTGGATCGGGCCGCAGCCGGACGTGATGCGCGCGCTGGGTGACAAGGTTTCTGCGCGCAAGGTCGCCAAGCAAGCGGGCGTCCCGGTTGTCCCTGGCAGCGATGGCGCTATCGACTCGCTCGACGAGGCGCGCGCCTTCACCGACCAGTTCGGGTACCCCGTCCTGCTCAAGGCAGCGCATGGCGGCGGTGGCCGCGGGATGCGCGTCGTGCGCGCCAGCGACGAGCTCGAGGATGCGTGGAAGACCGCGCGCAGCGAGGCCCTGAGCGCCTTTGGCTCCGCAGAGCTCTTCATCGAGCGCTTCGTCGATCGCCCTCGCCATATCGAGGTTCAGATCCTTGGCGATCAGCACGGCAACATCGTCCACCTCTTCGAGCGCGACTGCTCCGTGCAACGTCGTCACCAGAAGGTCGTCGAGATCGCGCCCGCGCCAAACCTCTCGGATGAGGTCCGCCAGAAGCTCTACGACTACAGCCTGGCGCTCGCGCGCGCGGTCGGTTACTCGAGCGCTGGCACCGTCGAGTTCCTCGTCGAGGAGCGCGCCGACGAGGTCAACGTCTACTTCATCGAGGTCAACACCCGCATCCAGGTCGAGCACACCGTGACCGAGATGATCACGGGCCACGACCTGATCAAGGCGATGGTGCGCATCGCCGAAGGCGCCAGGCTCGATGGCCCCGAGATCGGCATCGCATCGCAAGAATCCTTGAGCGTGCATGGTCAGGCGATCCAGGCGCGCCTTACCACCGAAGATCCCGAGAACAACTTCGCGCCAGACTCCGGCAAGATCATCACCTACCGCTCGGCGGCTGGTTTTGGCATCCGCCTCGACGCGAGCGTCGGCGGCTCGGGCGCGCTGGTTCAACCCTTCTATGACAGCCTGCTGGTCAAGGTATCGGCCTGGGGTCGAGATCTTGGCGACGCCGCTCAACGCCTCGATCGCTCGCTTGCCGAGTTCCGCATTCGCGGCGTCAAGACCAACATCCCCTTCCTCCAGAACGTGATCCGACACGGGGTCTTTCTGGCAGGACGCACACACACGCGCTTTGTCGACGAGACCCCGGAGCTCTTCATTTATCCGGCGCGTCGCGATCGCGGCAACAAGGCGCTGCGCGCCATCGGCGAGGTCATTATCAATGGCCCCCCCGGCGCGCCCGCAAAGCTCGTGCGCCCCTCGCCGCTGATCGAGCCCGTGCCGCCAGAGGTTCCCACGAGCAAGCCTCCCATATCGCCTGCCTACAAGGTCTTCTCGGAGAAGGGCGCCGAAGGTTTGAGCAAGTGGTTGCGCGAGGAGAAGACCTTGCAGATCACGGACACGACGTTCCGTGACGCGCACCAATCCTTGCTCGCGACGCGCGTTCGCACGCGCGACTTGCTCGACATCGCGCCCGCCACGGCGCACTTTTTGCCGAACCTGTTCTCCTACGAGATGTGGGGTGGGGCGACGTTCGACGTCTGCATGCGATTTTTGAGCGAGGACCCATGGGAGCGTCTGGCGCAACTTCGCGCCAAGATCCCCGGCGGGTTGTTCCAGATGTTGCTCCGAGGCGCCAACGCGGTCGGTTACAAGAACTATCCGGACAACGTGGTGCGCTCGTTCGTGCAAGAGGCCGCGCAGGGTGGCATCGACATCTTCCGCATCTTCGACGCGCTCAACTACATCCCCAACATGGAACTCGCCATCGAGGAGGTGCAGCGCGCGGGCAAGATCGCGGAAGCCTCGATCTGCTACACAGGTGATGTGCTCGATCCCAACGAGAGCAAGTACACCATCGACTACTACGTCAACCTCGCGCGCGAGCTCGAGTCACGCGGCGTGCACATCCTCAACATCAAGGATATGGCGGGCTTGCTCAAGCCGTACTCGGCGAGCGAGCTGATCAAGGCGCTCAAGGACGCCGTCGATCTGCCCATCCACTTGCACACGCACGACACCTCTGGCAACGGCGTGGCGATGTATTTGATGGCGACCGAGGCTGGCGTCGACGCGATCGACTGCGCGCTCTCGAGCATGGCTGGCTTGACCAGCCAGCCCTCGTTCAACGCCGTGGTGACCGCGCTCCAGAATCACCCGCGTTGCCCCGAGATCGACGTCGAGAACTTGCAGACGCTCAGCGACCACTGGGAGCTTTTGCGCGAGCTCTATTATCCTTTCGAATCCGGCCTCAAGGCATCGACCACGGACGTGTACTACCACGAGATCCCTGGCGGTCAGTATTCGAATCTGCGACCTCGCGCGGTCCAGCTCGGGCTGGGCGACCGATGGGGCGTGATCAAGCGCACCTACCACGAGGTCAACCAGGAGCTTGGCAACATCGTCAAGGTGACGCCGACGTCGAAGGTCGTGGCGGACTTCGCGATGTTCCTGGTGCAAAACGAGCTCACCATCAAGGACATCTACGCCAAGGCGGACGCTGGCGAGGACGTCGACTTCCCGCAGTCGGTGCGTGACTTCTTCGAGGGCAACATCGGGCAACCTCACGGCGGGTTCCCCGAGCGCCTCCAAAAAATCGTCCTGCGCGGCAAGGAGCCGCTCGTCGATCGTCCTGGCAAGATCCTCCCTGATTACGACTGGGAGGTCGCGCGCGCAGAGCTCGAGACGCTGATCGGGCGCCTGCCCACGATCCGCGAGCAGATCTCATACGCGCTCTATCCGCAGGTGTTCCGCGAGCTCGCCGAGCGCCTCATCGAGTACGGTGATTTCCGCGTCCTCGACACGGTGACCTTCCTCTATGGGTTGGAACTCGACGAGGAGCGCGCCATCGAACTCGAGGAGGGCAAGTGCCTCATCGTCAAGCTGACCGCGATCGGAGAGCCTGATGATAAGGGCGTCCGCAAGCTCTTCTTCGAGCTCAACGGCCAACCTCGCCAGATCACGATCAAGGACAACTCGATCAAGTCCGAGGAGTCGGCGCGTCTGCGCGCCGACAAGCTCGATCCTTCGCAAATCGGCGCGTCGATGCCAGGCAAGGTCCTGAGCCTGGAGGTCGCTGTCGGGGATGTAGTCGAGAAGGGGCAGACGTTGTTGACGACCGAGGCGATGAAGATGGAGACCTCGGTCACGAGCCCACACGCGGGCAAGGTCGCGCGCCTGGAAGTGCGCGTTGGCGATCAGGTCAAGGGTGGAGATTTGCTCGCGATCGTCGAGCCTGCCTGACCGATCCTGGAAGCACCGCGCCTATAACCGGCGCGGTGCTTCTATTTTCCGTGCGCCACCATCGCCTTCTTGAGCCTGGCGCGCGCTTCACGCGCCTCGTCGCTCGTTGCATAGAGCGGCGAGGTCGCGAGTACATCGCCAGCCGCCCCCTCGACGATAAAGTAGTGCTGATCCTCTGCCAGCGAGCGAAGCGGGAGGTTCTTGACGCGGCGTGACTGCGCCTGGACCTCCTCGATCGCCTCCAGCGCCGCGAGCTTTGTCGCATATCCTGGCGATCTCAAGAGGATGGCGTCTTCATATTGCAAGGCAAAGTGAAAGCGGCCATCGAAGCGAGACATGATGAACTCGACCTTTCGAGCCGAGGTCTCCTCTGCCATCGCTTCTGGGACGACACCATACGGCATCAGCGCGCCGACGGTTGCGGCGAGAGCGAGCGCCATGAGCGCGCCTCTCGCCGCTCGCCCGAACAGGTTGGATAGAGTGAATGATCGCATCGCTTGAGCTACCCCGCGTGGGTGTTTGGCGAGGCCCGTGATGAGCGACGCCGCGTCGATATCTTCCAAGAAGAAGATATCGACACGGCGAGAGGATGTCATCGTCTGATCTTGCTCGCCGCATCGAACGATGAAAAATCAGGCCACGGCGAGCTCGGGGATCGAACCCCAGATTGCGTCGACAAACTGCACGGCGACAGCAAACAGCGGGCGGTATCCGATGCTGTAACCGCAAACGCGTTGTGTCTCTGCGGTCTCGAGCGCGCGCAGCAGGTATCGCATCAGATCACCCTTGAGCTGGGCGCTCGAGAGGTAATCATGTGAGCGCGAGATCTTGACGAGTTCCTCTCGGTAACTCGGGTTACGCGAGGTGCCCGCCTGGATGCTCACGTAGTTGCTCTCCGCGGGCTCGACGTAGATCGTTACAGCGGTCATCCCCTCCATTCTTGGCTTGGTGAAGAACTCGCAGATCTTGTAGACGATGTAATCCCCACCAGGTCGCCACGTGTAATACGATGGCGTGACCTCGCGTGGTGTGATGGCCGAGCGGTTTGGATCGACGCCATCGATCATCAACTCCTTCCGGAGTTCGACGAGCTTCTTGCCAAACGGGTCGCCGTTGACCACCGTGCGATCCCAGCGAACCTCGCAAATTTGCGAATAAAAGAGCGCCTGAGAAAGCGCCGTCAAGTCATCGACGTGGTACGAGTCCACCCACTCACGCGAGCCAAACGCCGGGTCATACCCGAGCGCCTCGAGCACATCGATCGGATCTTCATAGTGGAGCATGGTTGTCTCCTCTCCTCGACGCCGCGACATGCTCTCACGAGTGGACGCGACGCTATGGGCGCGGCGCGAGGCGCCAGCGCTTCTTGTTTGTTAGCTCAGTCAAAGAGGCCATCGAATCCCCAGAGCGCATCCACGGCGTTGATGAGTTCGTGGTGCAGATCTCGCGTCGAGCCTCGGAATGAGTACATCGAGCTGAGGATGAAGTTGTTGGCGGCCTCGACGATGTAGCGCATCAAATCACCGCGAACCTGCTGGTGCGATCTGTACACGTAGCGCGATGGAATGCGCGCCAGCGTCTTGCTGCTGATCGCCACATGGTACTCGCCAAGCTCCTCGGAGCGGTCCCTCACGATCGCTTCACGTTGCGGAGGTTCCATGTTCAGGACCGCGTTGACGATGTCCGCGATCTTGTGCGCCGTGTAGCTCGCGTCGAGCTTCCACGAACGGAACGATGGCGTGAGCTCGAACGCAGCACCTGTGCCGATTGGCTCGATCATCAGCTCGCTCGCGAACGCGTCGAAGTAACTCTTGAAGGGATCGCCCTTGATGGCATCGTGATCCCAGGAGACGCGCTGGTGCTGTGCGAGGCACAAGCCTCGCGCCAGCTCGCTCAGGTCGCTCACGTGGAGCCCATCATCTGTCCACTCGCGATGACCGAAGATGGGATCGATGCCTAGCGCTTCGATCACTTCCAGTGGGTCTCGGTATGACATGATGGGCCTCCTTTCGTTGCTCCTTTCGGGTTGGTTTGACGAGGCGAGAGCGTGCTAAACAGATCTTCCTCTCGCCGCATTGGGAGGGTGCAACCGCGATGTTGCTTGAGTTCATTCCACGAATGCGCAAAGTCATGAATGCTGTATCCAATGGAAACTTCTCGTCTCGACGACGCGTTGTTACTCTGGGATAAGCCCACACCCATGAACAAGAGGTTCGGATGTCGCAGCTGATCGTGAGCGATGTGCTCGAAGACGATGCTCTCGAATCACACCCGAGCGTCGCGCACCTGCCCGCGTACCCCGCATCCCGTGAGGACTACCTCGCCTGGGGAGAGTGGGCGCAGGTGCAGTACGAGGCGAAGCGGATGCCGGTGTTGCGCGCGGACTTCGCGCAAAGTGGCCTCGCGGCGAAGTCACGCCTCACCGTCGCATGGCGCGCGATCCTCGGCTATTGGGCCGAAGCGCGCAGCGTCGCGCCTGATGACGCGCCGTTGATCGCGCATCACTTCCTCACGCATGCCCAGAACGCGCCACCCTTTGTCATGCTCGCTGCCTCCAGGCTCACGCGCGCATGCCTGCACAGCGGCGCGACCTCCACGGATGTCCTCTTTCTCGCCGCCGCCTGGGCGTGGCCGTTGCGCGATGTCGACGTCGAATTGAGCGATATCTGCTGGGATTACCTCGTGTATGCACCCTGGCAAACAGATCCGTTGAGCTATCGGGATGTGCTCGTCGCCGTCGAGCTGCATCAGGGATTTCGCGATGGGCGAGAGCTGCTCTCGCTCGTCGACGCACGCCGCGAAGCTGGAGCGCGCACGAGCGCGAGGCATCTGCTCGAAGCGGTCGCGTTGGTGCAGGCTCGCAAGGAGCGCCTCGACCTCTTGATCAGTTACAGAGAGTTCGCCGCCGCGCCGCTGATCGAAGGCGCCAATGATGCGCTCGTCCGACTCGCGGATCTTTATCAAGAGGAGCAGTCAGATCAGGTGCATGCGCGCGAGGTCATGAAGCGCGCCGCAGAGCTGACACGTTCTCGAGGATTGGTCGACTTCATCGAGGATCAGATCTGGGATCGTCCCATCGACGAGGCTTATCGTTGGACGGAGAGCCTGGCACATCCTCGGCAACTCGACCTCGAGATCGACCGCGCGCTCTCGAACTCGCAACCTCACCACGCCAGGCGCCTGGCCGAGGCGGTGATGGTTCGAAAGTTCAACCGCCTCTGGTACGGCTCCGCGATCGAGAATGTCCCCGTGGCGCTCGAGCGTTTTCGCAAGCAGCTGATGCAGGGACCTCCGCAAGACCCGGTGGCGAGGCGCGCGTCCGAGCACCTCGCGCTCCTGTATGCGCGCACGCACCACATCACACAGCACGCGCGCGACTTCGTGCACAGCGTCGCGGACTCGATCGCCTACACAGGCAAGGGCGCGCTGCTCCATGATGCGCGCGATGAGCTCGAGTTCTTCTACAATGGCTCGGACCCCTACCATGTGCTCCGTCACGAGACGACGCAGTTGATGAACGCGGGGGATGCTCTGAGTGATGATGAGCGCGCCGCCTCGGACGAAGTGAGCCGTTGGTTTTCGGATCGTTTTAGCGGCGAGCAGCGCAACGTCCTGGACCGCCTCGCCCGAATGATCGCCTCGCCAGTGGTGGATGCTGCGCGGCTCGCCGGTGATTTACCCATGCTCGAGGCGATCTGTCGCGCTGCGTTCGGAATGATGGCCGAGCGGGGGCACGCGATCGCAGGAGATCTGACCTCGATCTCATTGCAGGCAGCAAAGATCCGCACGGAGTATGGGCATGGCATGAAGTTGATGGAGTACGCGCGCGAGGTCTCCTCGATCGAGGTCAAGAGCGCGACGGTGCTCGCGAGCGCCACGAGCTTTCTTCCTCCAGGGTTAAGCCTCGCGGCGCACGCGGCAGATCTTGGCGCGTCGCTCTTGCTCGCGTTTCGCGCGGTGGCGCGCATTGGCGCAGTGTTCGGGCGAGATATCCACGAGCGCGATGGGTTCCAGTTTGTCGCCAACGCGTTCACCGTGGGGCTCTCGAGCAAGGACGGCGAGGGGTTGGTGAGTTACCTCGGTGAGCCCGATGATACGCTGCTCTCGAGCGTGACGATCGGTGGCGTGACGTATGCGTCCGCGAGGTTGATCGAGTACATGTGGGTCGCGCCACGCGCGAGCGGTCCGCGTCCTTCCGAGCAGTTGATCGGCAACCTCGCCAGGATTTGCGGATTCGAGCTCTCGCATAACGCGATCGTACGCATGGTGCCGATCATCGGCGCATTGATTTCTGGTGTGAGCACATACACGTTCATGCGCATGATCACGGAGTCCGCGATTCATGTCGCCGCGCGTGATGCGTTGCTCGTGCGCGTGAACGCTTACGAGGGGTGATCAGAGCGTGAGCGTGATGTTCGAGACGATGCGACGATCGGGCAAGTAGTCGATGATGCGCCCGAACTGTGCGCCTTCGCGCAGGGTAGAGGACCCGGCGTTCAGGATGAGGACGTTGTTGGCGCGTATGCCTGGTTGTTGGAACAGGTGCTTGTGCCCGTGATAGACCGTCTTGACGTTGTGCTCGACGGCCCAGTCAAATAGCCGGTCAGCGTCCATTAACGCCTTCATCGTCCCGAAGATATCCTCGGTGATCCCGGTTTGTTTGGGCACGAGCGGCATCAGGTCAGCGTGCTGTCGCATCACGTGGTGATGCAGGACGATGGCGCGCGGGCGCTCGGGCCTTGCTAGGAGCTCTTCTTCGATGGCCGCGAACTGAGGCGTGCCGATGCGACCTTCCGTGTAGCAGACGTAGTCGCCATACATGCGCTCGGCGACCTCTCGCTCTTCCAGGGGGAGCCCCTTCATCGAGTCGAACAGGATGAAGTCGATCCCGTGGTGGGTCTCGATGCGCGGGTAGTCACCGTAAATATCATTGAACGGATCGTGATAACCGGGGCGCTGGATGTCGTGATTTCCAGGCACGACCATCCAACTCATGGGGCAGTCGTGAAGCAGCGCGTGGACGCGCGCCATCCCGTAAGAATCACCAGGGCGTTCGACGAGATCGCCGGAGATGACGAGGACGTCGACCTCGACATCGAGCAAGCGCTCGAGCCAAATTCTAAAAACCGCCATCGGCTTGATGCGCTCTTCAGGCATCGGCTGGCCGACGTGAAGATCGCTCAGGTGCACCACGCGAACGGCGTGCTCTGGCTTGGCGAACAGGTGCGGCTCGAAGCTTAGCTCGCGTGAAGCGCGAGCGGCTGGCGTCGCGCAGTTCGGGCAGCGTGGCAGGTGAGGAATGAGCGCATGACCACATTGCGAGCAATTGCTCGCGGGCTGATCCAAAAACTCCCATCGTGCCGTCACGCGCATCTTCATCCTCTCGAACAAGGTTCTTGCAGCATACGAGCAATCGCTGGCGTCTTCTACAATCAATGGCGTCGAAGAACACCATCGCTATCTGCCCATCCGTGGTGTGGGCGCGAACTCTCCTGCGGCGAGAGCAGCAACTTCGATCACAGCTCTCGCCGCACGATGTCAACCACATGATGCCGGGATTCAGTCGCCATCATGCCACGTTGTCGGGGCGGCAATAAGCGTTTGACGAGGGGGGAAGGGCTGGCGCAAGATGCATGCATTCGCCAGTTTGGTCCCATGCTCGTTGGAGGGCGTCGTGCGTGATGTGAAGTTGAAGAAGTGGTCTCTGTCATTGGTTGGTGCGAGCGTGCTCGCTGGTTTGCTCGGTGCTCCCATGGTCGCGACCAGCGGGAGCAAGGCGGCTCCAAAGCTCGCCAACCTCGAGACGCCGGACTGGAAGAAGATCAGCCCCAAGAAGACTTCGCTCGAAGGCTTCAGCCCGCAAATCGGCCACAGCCGCCGCGTCTCGAGCATCGCGTTTAGCGCCGATGGCAAGATCATGGCGACCGCTTCGGGCTTCGATGATGGCATGCTCAAGGTGTGGAACCTCGAAAAGCGTCAGCTGATTCGCACGCTCGATGGCGAGGACTACGCCGCCGTCTCTCCTGATGGGAAATTCATCGCCAGCGGTAACGTCGGCGGCCCGATCCGTGTCTGGGAGGTCGCCGGTTGGAAGATGGTCAAGGAGATCAAGGGCTCTGGACCGATCGCCTTTAGCGTCGATGGAAAATACCTCGTTGGCGAGGCGCTCCCTGACAAAATGGGGGGCGAGGGGAGGTTGATGCGTTGGGAGGTCGATGGCTGGAAACCAACCAACGCGATCGAGGGCCACGAGGCATCCTTTACCACCATGACGCGCGCCGCTGGCGGCCAGTTCATCGCCACCGGGAGCTACGATCAGTCGATCAAGGTATGGGACGTCAAGGCGGGCACGATCGTGCGCACGTTCAAGCAAGGCAACGTCAAGGAACCTTCCGCGCTCGCGCTCTCACCTGACGCCGAGAAGCTCGCTGTCTCCTATCGCGATGGCGACCCGGTGATTCAGATCTGGGATGTCTCCTCGTCAAAGGTCGAAAAGACCATCAAGCTCACCAAGTTCGCCACGGAGCTCGCCTACACCAACGATGGCAAGCAGCTCGCGGCCGCTGCGCTCGACGGCAAGACGCACATCTTCGATCCCACGAGCGGCAAGGAGACCGCGTCCTTTGCTGGTGGCGGTCACGTCGCCATGGTGCCTACCACGAACGAGATCGTGCACGGCGAGGCGGCGCTCACCGTCCGTGATTCCGCCGGGAAAGAACTCCACACCTTCGACGCGAATACCTCGCTCGTGTTTCAGACCGTGTTCAGCGCGGACGGCAAGAAACTCGTGACGACTGATGCGACCTCGGGCGTCGACATCTGGGATGTGAAGAGTGGCAAGCTCACCAAGACCACTCCCATCGAAAATGGCACCAGGGACGAGCCCATCGGCGAGCTGATCCTCTCGCCATCAGGAACCTATGTGGCACGGCGCCCGTTTGTCGGAACCGAGGTCGTCATCTGGAAAACCGACAGCGGCGAGGTCGCCTACACGCTCGATTTCTCCGACCTCGGAGCATTGCGTGGCGTGACCTTTGCCCCCAATGAAAAAGAGCTCGTGCTCGAGTCGCCCAGCGATGATGACGGCACGCAGGTTGTCTGGTGGAGCCTGGAGAAGAACGCCAAACTCAATGGCACCAAGATCTCGGGCTATGTCAGCGTCGATGGGTTTATCGACGACGGCAAAAACGTCGCGCTCGTCTCCACGGGCACCAACACCGGAAAGGCTCGCCTCGCCCTCAAACTCTGGGATCGCGAGACGGGGTTGATGCAGTCGGTCAAGGTCGAAGGGATCGCTCCTTTCGCCGGTGATATTGACTTCGCGGGCCACGGCCAACTGATCGCCTTGGGTGACACCGACAACACCATCAAGCTCTGGAGCAGGGAGCAAAACAAGGTCATCGGCACGCTCTCGAAACACGAGGATCTCGTCAACCTCGTGAGCTTCTCGCCAGATGGCCGACTGCTCGCTACAGGCAGCTGGGACGAGACCGTGCGCGTCTGGGATGTGCAAAAGGGGAACGCCGGGTTGATCATCGAGAACGGCTTGTATCAGGCTCAAAATGCAGCCTTCTCGCCAAAGGATGATGTGATGGCGGTCTCGCACAAGGGGTGGCTGCGTGTGGTGCACTTGCCCACCGGCCGCTCGCGCGTGCTCTACCGCGTCGGAAACGGTTGGCTCGGGAGCGACACCGCAGGTCACTTCGACTGCGCAGGGCAAGGTTGCGACCTCGCCATGTATCACACCACCGAGGGTGAATTTATCACCGCTTCGGACAAGCGCCTCGCCAAACTCAAGGGCCTTAAAGCCTTCGGGAAGTGATCCTCACTCCCTGATATCGAAGCGGTAACAGAGGTCGTGGATCGAGCGACCCTCTTCCAACCCCTTCTCTTCGTATTTGGTCATCGGGCGCCACTCCGGGCGCTCGACCAGAATCTCTCCCGGAGCCGCGAGCGATGTCCATCGCTCGCGCTCCGAGAACACCGTGGCCACATGCTCCGCGTAATCGCGCACGTCCGTCGCGATATGAATCAGGCTCCCCGGTGTCAATCGCTTCTCCAACAAGTCCAGTAGCATTGGTCTGACGAGGCGGCGCTCGATGTCCTTGTCCCTCGGCCATGGTTCGGGGAAGAAGAGGTAAACCTCATCGAGGCATTGCTCTGTCAAATGATCGCGCAATAGCTTGAGGACATCGCGCCGAACCACTCGCAAGTTCGTTAACCCGAACGAGTCGATCTCATTGAGGACCGCGCCGATCCCTGGTTTGTGGACCTCCACGCCGATGTAGTCCGTGTCGGGGTTGGCCTTTGCCTGCGCGAGGATGTTCTCGCCCATCCCGAAGCCAACCTCCAACACACGCTTGTCGACGCGCCTGCCAAAGACCTCGTCCAGATCGAGCACCACGCCGTGTGGGCAGTCCAGCGCGAAGTCCTCCCAGAGCTCGCGCAGCGCGCGCTTCTGCGCGCGCGTGATGTGCCCCTGCTTGCGCAAATAGCTGCGGGGCCAATCTCCATACTTGCTGGCGTTGTCTTCTGCGTCGGTTGTCATGGTGACCTTTGCTCGCGAGTATCCAAAAAAGAACGCGGGCGCCTTTTTATCAAAAAGGCGCCCGCGTCGATACGTCGCGAATATGGATTTGGTCTCAGCTAAAAATTGCCGAGAGCCCGTTGACGCGAAGGTCTGGCTCGTCGCCAATGCCCACCTGGTCGTAGATCGCGCGGATGATGTGCTCGGGGCGAATGGTCTCGCCGCCTGGATCGAGCTCGCCAGTCAGCAGGTTGACCCCCTGAGGGTACATCCCGAAGTCGGAGGATTTGCCGATGACACGACCCCCTTTGACGCCGCCTCCCATGAGGAAGCAGGAGTTGCCGAGCCAGTGGTCGCGGCCGCTGTTGGCGTTGATCAGAGGTGTGCGGGAGAACTCCGAGAAGCCAACGATCAGCGTGCGATCGAGCCAGTTCCCATCCTCCTGCCCTTGCTTGTTCACGTATGGGGTCTCGAGCAGGTACTCGGCGAGGTTTGCCACGGCGTTAAAGCCGCGCATCTGCGTCGGTCCCTGCGTATCGATCCAGTTGTCGAAGTGGGTGTCGAGACCGCGCGCGGCCTCGATCGAAACACAACGACTCACGCCACGCGTGAGCGCGACGCCTGCGATCGCGGCCTGGACCTCGGGAGAGTTCCCCGAAGAGTTGCTCTGGATGCTGAAGCGATCTCGCAGCGCCGCCATCTCGTCGGTGCGTGCCTGGAAGTCGAAGTGACGGTCCAACTCGTTCGAGAGCATGGAGCGTGATTTTCGACGCGCTTCTTCTGCGTCCGAGAGCATGTCCGAGATGCGTGTTTGCTCGCACAAGGCGTGTTGCTGGAGCAACTTGTCGAGCTGCGCCTCTTGCAAGTTGTCGAGCTGCACGGTGCCCGGACTGAGCACGCGCAACAGGTCATCCGAGCTGCCCGCCTGGAGCGCCGAGGCGGAGGTGCTCAAGCCCTTGTTGTAGGACTCGGTGCGGATGGCGAGGTTTGGCAGCGGCTCGGCTCCACCGAGCCGCGACGCGAGCCACGTATCGGTCGATGAGCCACGCGCAGAAAGCCCTGATGGAGGCTTCCCGGTCAGGAAGCGCCTGCGGCCAACCTGGTGGGTCAGCGTGTCCATGCTCATCCCGCGCACCACGACGAGTCGGCTGGCCAACTCCGGGTTGTTCACCATGTTCCCGATGAACGGGCCAAAGTGAACCGGGTTGTCATACATGTCCATCATCTCCGAGCCGCCATTGATACGCGGCACGATGCGTGGATCATTGAGGTACCCGAGCAGGTCGTAACCTGGCTGGATGCGCGTGGTCGCGAGGTTGCCGTTGTGGAAGACGGCGGGATCGCGAGGATCGAGCGAGAGCAAGATATCCCACGCGCCGCTGAAGTAGCAGAACACGTAGTAACGCTCTGGCAATGCGTTGTCGGGGTCGTTCTCGGCGTGGGCCTTGGTCAAATCACCCATGGTCGCGAGCCCGCCAAATGCAGCGAGGCTCCCACCGTAGATCATCGAGCGCAGGACTTGGCGACGGTTCAGCTTTGGCATCGCTTCGCTCCTTTTCTCAGTAGGTGTAGAAGTCAGGGTGAGTGATCAGGCCAACGCACACCGTGCGCCACGCCGTCTCGGGCGAATCCGACACATGCAACGAAGAGTCGTAGAGCCAACGCCACGAGTTGAGCCTGGCGTCATCATCCTGCGGCACGTAGGTGCCGTGGAAGTTGAGCAACAGCGCGCGCAGGTTGGCGTCGATCTTTGCGTCCGCGTCAGCGCCGCGATCCTGAGGACCCGCATGAATCATCAGGTGACGTTCCTCGGGCGTGGTCAGGTGATGCGTCCTGGCTTCCTCTCCGGCGAGCTCCGTGCAGGTCGCGCGCGCGGCGTCGCCGAGGAACTTCTGGAAGATGAGCGTCGGCGCGAGATCCTCGTTCGTCGAGTCGAGGTAGTCTGGCTTGCCGAGCGTCTCGGCGAGGTCCTCGAACAGGTTGATCTCGACATTGTTTCGCGTCTCGGTCCAACCGACGCCGCCAGTGACCGTTCGGATCGACGCGTCGAGCTGGTCGATGTCGAGGCGTCGGCGCAGGCGCACTTCAGCGAGGTCGCGCTCTTCCACCGGCGCCTTCCCCTCGGAGGTGACCTTGGCGTGTTCCTGGAGTGATTTCTCGTCCATCGCGGGCTCGAGCAGAGACTCGGGCACGATGGGCGCGTTCGGATCGATCTGCTTGTCGACCTCGGGGGCCTTGGCTCCCACGCGCGCGGGCTCCTTGTAGTCGATGCTCGTCTTGCCCTGGCAGGCGGGCAAGGCAAGCAGCGTGGCCGCCGCGATGCTCGCTGGTATCAAGCGCTTCATCGAACCCTCCTGTAAGCGGGACTCGTCACGATGGCGCGCACGAGTTCGGCGTAGTTGTAGTCGCTGCTCGCGAAGGCTCGCGTCAGCTGCGGCAGCAGCTCGTCTTGCTCGCTGCTCGTCAGCTCTCGCCCGAGCAAATGCTCCGCGCTCTGACGTGCGACGCACCTGGAGAGGCGGCCATCAGCAAAACCACTGCGCGCCAAAAGCTTCGGACCTTGCTCGATGTTGGGGCGGTGCTTGTCACTGAGCCACAGGTAGGAGCTCAGGTAGCCCGCGTAAGACTCCATCCTGTCGTCGTTGACGTCGCGCACGTAGTAGCTCGAGCACGCCGAGGAACAACGCAACCCGGTCTTGGCGCAAGACTCACACTGCTCCGAGTAGGCTGGATAAATGCTCGGCGACAGGTACCCCGCGCCTCGCTCTGGCCAACGTCCCCAGTGCGCCGCCGCTGGCTCGAGCAAGCCGTGGCAGTACTTGCAGCCATCGCGTTGCTGGAGATCGGGCTCTTCCTTGGCGGCCTCTTCGTTGGTCTGAATACCATTGGGGGGCGGCTGGAAGGGCTGACAGAGGAAGTTCGTGTAGAACTGATTGGCGCGCGCTCGGTCCGTCTGAAAGCGCAGCAGGTAACCCGCGCTCGTCAGGATGCCAGCGTAGTGCTCGCCATGGTCGACCTCGACCCACTCGTCCTGCTGGTCAAAGCGCATGTCGGGGAAGAGGTCCGTGTTCATCGGCACCGGGCGGTTGACCACCGTCGCCGAGACGCCCGTCTGGTAACGCCAGTAGTACGCGAGCGGGCCATTGAGCTTGGCGTAGCGGTCCGTGAAGAGGGTCTCGTAAGACTTCCCTTCGAGGATCATGTCGCGCACCATGTGATCGATCTGCTCGCCCATCGCCTGGAGGATGTCGCGGCGCTGTGTGCCCGTCGCGCAGAACCTCAGGTTCGGGCCGCACCCACAGGAGGGGTCCGCGATCGTCGTGCGCTCTCCGCATGGCGTGCCGCTGGCCGAGATCAAACGATCGCGCGCGTCCAACGCGCAGACCTTGAGCGTGATGTCCGGGTTCCAGTAAGGCGCAACGCGCACATAACCTTCGCGCTGCGTGCCGTCTTCTTGCGGCCACATGATCGGCTCGCCATCCGCGTCGAACTGCGCGGGCTGGTTGAGGCACGAGATGTTGCGCCCCCTGGAGTCCGTGGCGATTCGTCCGGAGCGCCAGTACAGGCCGCTCGTGGAGCGAAGCGAGGAGTTCGCGTTGAACAGGTTCTCGCCCGTCACGTTGTTCCAGAGCAGGCTCTTGTGCCAACGCACCGTGCGCTCGGCGAAGGCTTTCGAGGAAAGCCACTCATCGAGCCACGCTTCGGGCACCCTGTCATGTTGCTCGAGGTCGGCGTACTCCTGCGCGCTCGGAGGATGCCCTCGAAGCTCCAGGCTCAACGTGCGGAGTTGCTTGTACTTGTCTTGCGCTTGCTCCGGCGGAGCGCACGTCTCATCGGCATTGACCGCCTGGGCCATCGCAGGTGAGCTCGCGCCGAGTATTAACAAACAGAGCGCTGACAACAGGCTTGGCTGTCTCGTCAGGTTCCTCATCTTCTCGTCGACCTCACTCTGGATACCCTTGCGCAGCCCATGTTTTGATGAGCTCGATCTGCGCCGGGGTCAGTTTCGGTAAGTTCCCGGGTGGCATGTTTCCTGGCTCCACCCACACTAATATATTTTCGTACTCTTGCACCCACAAATCATGGGTATGAAACGGTTTGTTTGCCTGCACGCTGTGGCAATCCTTGCAGCTCGCGTCAAAGATCGGGCGGATGTTTTGCTGCCAACTCAGCTCTCCAGACTCCACCCGAAACTCGACCTCCAGTCCGAGCTCTTGCTCGACCCCTTGCCACTTTCCGCTCACCTTCAAGGTGTGCTGCCCCGGACCGAGCGCCGATGGATCGAGCATGAAGCTCGCCACGCCATCGCTCACCTCGGCCGGATACGTGATGTTGCCCGAGGCCGCCGACACGCGCTCGAGATCTGCTGCGAAGGTCGCCCTTAACGTGATCGCGCGAGGTTCCACCACCAGCTCACCGCTATCCAATCCTTCGAGCTCCAGGCGCAGCTTTCGATCATGGCGCTTTACCGCGCCACCGCTCTGCTCGAGCAACCTGCCTTCTGGGTCGACAAGCAAGCGCGCGTCTGGCGCGAGCGTGTGCGCCACCTCCACGAGCACCTCTCCCCACAGATGCCACAGCTTCCCCGTTTCCCCCACGAACCAGACATCCGCCGCCGCTGGATGCGCATAAATGCTCGCGATCGAGTCAGAGAGCTTGAGCTTTTGCCATGCGCCATCGCCCGCGTGACGCAGGACCTCGCCAGTGGTCGTCACGACCCACGCCGCGCCATGGTTTGACGCCGCCGAGCGCACCGCGCCCTGGCGCATCATCGTGACCGCGACCCCTTGCTCATCTCGCACCAGCGCGTGCACACCCTTGTTATTATACGCCCAGACATCTACCCCATCCTCGACCTCGGCAGGAGGATCGAAGAGGCGCGTCTCCCCCTCGAGCGCGGGCGCGTCGATGCGCGCGAGCTCGTCGTCTGACCAGAGGTAGACGCTGACTCCGTTGAACCAGAGCAGCGGCGCGTCGTCGGTTCGCGTGATGTTGATCTGTTGAATGTCACCCGCTTCGAGGAGCGGCTGCAATGGAGAGCGCGTGATGCCACCAGCATCCACCAGCTCGAGCCCTTGCTCCTCGCTCACCACCAACCACTGCGTCTGTGATAGCGCGTTGGCCGCGAGAAACGTGCGCGCCGTGGCGTCCTGACCCGCCAGAGGAACACGCCAGGCGCTCGTCTCGAGCTCCACGCCCGCCTCGGCGTCGCGCGCGACGAATAGATCGTCCTCGCTGCTCGCCAAAAACATCGCCTCGCCCGACGCGGTCGTCTCGATCGTGCCAGCTCGGCCAAGCGGTCCGCTCGCCATCGCTGGTTGCCCCATGTCTCCGCGCATCCCCATGTCGGCGCCCGGGGGCGTTCCTCCCATATCCTGCTCGGGCGGGCAGCGCGTGCCCGCCTCGCCGCACGATGGCGAAGGCTCCGGGTCGCCGCATCCGCAGAGGCCAAGGAGGGCGGTGGTCAGCAATGTCACGACGCGTTTGTCACACACTTTAAACTCGCGAAGAGGTTCGTGATGTGTCCATCCTACAATGTGGTATAGTTTTACCGGATTCTCGAAAATGTCGCATACAAAAAGACCTCATCTTCGTTAAAAGAGACTGAGTTATGACCCTGTGTGATGGTTGTTTCGTGCGCTCCAGGGCGCTCTCGCTTCTGGTTTGCTTTGGTTGCCTCGCGCTCACACAGAGCGCGTGCACTAATGGAGAGTCCGAGCCCACGGATATGGGGACTGGCGCCGATATGGCCTCGGGGGTAAACAACACGACCTCTCCCGATCCTGATATGGGCACCTCGCCGGATATGACCGGCGGCCAGGATATGCCCATCGAACAGGACATGCCGCTGGTCGATGGCGCCTGCGAGGTTCCGCTCGCGCTCTCGCCCGCGTCGACCTCGGCCATCCCCTTTCAGGACAAGCGCTTTGTCGCCTCGGGGGGCACGGGCAACTACCGCTTCGAGTTTGTCGAGAACAACTCCGAGGGAATCCTCAACGATCTCACTGGCGACTACCTCGCTGGTCGCATCGAGAGCGTCACTGACACCATCCGACTCGTCGATCAGGGCTGCGAGGGGAGCGCCGAGGCAACCATCGAGGTCCTCACGCCGATGGTCGTCGCGCCACTCTACGTCGAACTTCGCCCCGGCCAATCCTTTACCTTCGACGTGACTCAGGGGAGCGGCTCCTTTGGCTTCTCGCTCCGCGAGAGCGAGAGCGATGGCGCTATCGATGTCAGCGGTCGCTACGTCGCGGGCAGCAAACAGGGCCGCGATGTTATCGAGATCAAGGACGCCGAAAGCGAACAAACCGTCGAGGCCATCGTCGAGGTCTCCTCGCAAGCTTCCTTTGGCACCGCCGCCAAAAACATCTACATCCCCCTCGGGGAATCACACCAACTCGGCGTGCGCGGTGGCAGCGGCAACCTCGACGCTGATATCAACTCCGATTCGATCCGTATCCAGGATGGGATCATCACCACCAAGACACCGGGCGTCACGCCCGTGACCCTGCGCGATCGCTTCACCGCCGAAGAGGTCGAGATCTCGGTCCATGTGGTCGAGCCGCAACAGGTCGAGTCGATCGAAGCGGGTGATTTCAACTCGACCAATGTCCTCGACGCGCGCCACGATCTCGACGGTGACGGACACCCCGACCTCGTCTTCTCGAACCCCGAAGCAGATCTCAATGGCTGGCGCTCTGGCGCTGTGTTTGTCTTCAAGGGCACCGCGTCAGGCTTTGAAAAAACACCCGCGCAAGTCTTCACCGGCGATACGCGCGATGACTTCTTCGGATACTCCTTTGACTTGCGCGACCTCAACCTCGATGGGCAGGTCGACCTCATCGTCGGCGCGCGCCTGGCGAACGTCGGCGCGAATGATTCCGGCTCGGTGCAAGTCTTTGAAGGGGTCGACACGGGCTTCTTTAAAACCACCGCGAGCCTCACGTTTGCTGGCGAGGAGGGCGGTGATCAATATGGAACCTCCGTGGAGACGTGTGACTTTAACGGGGATGGTCGCCCCGACCTCGTGATCGGCGCGATCGCGGACGAGGATCGCACCCAACAGCCCGTGCGCAGTTCCCAGGGGGGCGCGCACGTCTTCCTCAATTATCCAGGCGGCTTCCTCGCCAAGCCTGATATCAGCCTCTGGGGCAAGATCCCCGACGCCAACGGCAACTGGGTCGATACGAGCAGTGTGCAGCTCGGTCGCTTTATGGACGTCGGTGATTTCGATGGAGACGGGCTGTGTGATCTCGCCGTGACAGCGGACCTCTACAACGGCAACCGTGGCCTGGCGCTCGTGTACCGCGGCACGCCTCCCGATGATATTGGCCCCGGTGGCGTCGAGCGCACGCCTTCCTTTGCCGTGGCATCGAATATCAGCAACGGGAGGTTTGGCTTCCAGGTCGCGCTCACCGATCTCAACGGTGATGGAAAGGCAGACCTCGCGGTCGCAGCATTCAATGAGACCAACGCGAATGGCGACGGCGGCGCTGGCGCCGTCTACCTCTTTGAAGGGCGCGATATCACCGCGCCAGCGACGACACTCCTCGATGCTGGCGTGGCAGACCTCAAGCTCTCGGGTGATAACTCCTCGGACAACTTTGGCTGGGCGCTCGAGACGGGGGACCTGACAGGCGATGGGATCGAGGATCTTCTGATCACAGCCGCCGCAGATGAACTCCCAGGACAACCCGGTGGAACCGGCGTCGTGCACGTCCTTGCTGCGGCGAGCAGCGGCACGCTCGCTGCGCTCTCGCCACAGCCCGCGCGCTCGATCCGTGGCGCCGCGAGCTCGGATCGCTTCGGCCAGGGGATGACGCCAGTGCAAGATCGCGACGGCGATGGTGTGTCCGATCTCGCTGTGTTTGCCTCGCGCATCGATCGCATCGGTCTGGACGTGGGCGATTTGCTCTTCGCGCCGAGCACGCAGTTCGACTCCCCGGGTAACTTCGTCGCGCTCGACTTCGACGACGTGCCCGGAGGTTCCTGGATCGGCTACGCCACCGCCTTTGTCGGGGATGTGAACGGCGACGGAAAACCAGAGCTCGCCGTGGGCGCACCGTTCAGAGAGGACGCGTCGACCAATGCGATCAACGGCGGCTCGGTCATGATCTACACATCGACCCCCACGGGTTTCTCGACCATGCCCGCAAAGATCCTCCATGGGTTTGCCACGCACTCGAGCTCGGATAGCTTTGGCTGGTCGCTCGCCAACGCCGGAGACTTCGATGGTGATGGGATCGAAGACCTCGTCGTGGCAGGGCGCCTCGATGATCGTCCCGGAACCTACGGAGGTCAGCAGACCGACAGCACGAGCGGCGAGACCTACTACGAGAGCAGCGCATACGCCCGCAACACGTGCGCCAACGTCGCGTCGAGCCTTCGCGGTGATACGGGCGCGCTCTACGTCTTCCTTGGCCGCGATGATGGCAGCCTGTTTACCGACGAGCCAAAGTTTATCTTCCATGGCCCGGAGCGCTCCGGACAGATCCAGGAGGTCGCCGGAGTGGGGGATGTGAACAAGGATGGGCGCGATGACATCGTGTTCGGCAGCGAGTTGCTCGACGACGGCGCCACAAACGCAGGCGGCTTTGGCGTGATCTATGGGCGAGCACCGACTGATGTGGCCAAAATCTCGCCGATCTGCAACGCCACGCGGCTCTTCCTCGGAGGGAGGGCGGACAGTCGCCTCGGCTCGGCCATCGCTGGCGCCGGGGATATCAACGGCGATGGTTGCGCAGACTTCGCCGTCGGCGCGCGCCTGAGCGATGCGGGCGCTGGTAACCAGGGACAGGTTCGCGTCATCCTGAGCAACTTCAACATGAACAACAACAACTGCAACATCAACAGCGCGCGCATGGTCACGCTCGCGTCAGGCAGCGCCAACGCGCAGGTTGGCGCCAGCGTCGCCGGTGGCGCTGATGTCACCGGCGATGGAATCCCAGATCTCATCATCGGTGGCCCCGAGTATCGCGTCGATGGGACCGCCGCTGGCGCCATCTGGCTCGTCGATGGCGCTTACATCAACACGCTCACGACGCGCGCGATCCAGGATGTGCAGACGGTGGCAAATGACAACCTCTCGCCGATGGCTCCCGCCGCACAGGATGTGCCTTATATCATCGAAGGGAAGGCTCCCGGCGATACGTTCGGAACGAGCGTCGCGCTCGTCCCTGGGCTTGGGCCCAATGATACGGCCGCTGTGGTCGTCGGCGCGCCGCTCGCGGATCTCGGAGACTTCACCGACTCGGGCGCGGTCTACGTCTATCACTTCATGGGCGCGACCGCAGATCGCGACGCAGGTTTCGATCCTGTCCCCTACGCGCTTTTTACTGGCGAGACGGAGCGCAGAGGTTCGCTGCTCGGGGATTCGGTCTGTGGCTTTGGCGCTGGCGGCGCGTGGCTCGGGGTAGGCGGCTATCAGTCGAGCGCGTTGGAGCTCGACAATGGCGCCTCGTTCGCTTTCTCGCTCGAGTGATCCTCTCCTCTCAGTGTCCTGACTGGAAAGCCTTGCTCCAGGCGCAGATGACGCGGTTGCGACCGGTGCGCTTTGCTTGATAGAGCGCCTCGTCGGCGCGGGCGAGCAAGTCTTCGATGTTCGAGTCCTCGCCGGTCGCCACGCCCACGCTCACGGTGACGTCGATCGGGTGCATTATCCCGATATCGAAGGGCCTCGCCGCGACCGACATGCGCAGCCGCTCTGCGAGGTCTTCGGCGTCTTTCGAGAGGACCCTTGCCAGAACCAGCGCGAACTCCTCTCCTCCCAGGCGCCCGATCTCGTCATCGCCTCTCACCGTCGCGCAAAGCCTGCGCGCGACCTCTCGCAACACCATATCACCGGCGGCGTGGCCGTAGGTGTCGTTGATGCTCTTGAAGTGGTCGATGTCGAGCATGATCGCGCCCTTGAGCCCATCGCAAGCGCAGCGACGGTTCGAGCGCTCCATAAACGTCGCGCGGTTGAGCAACCCCGTGAGGTTGTCGTAGGTCGCTCGCTTGCTCAACTGATCGCGGTGCGCGAGCGTCTGCAAGACGCGCGCTGCTTGCTCGGTGAAGGCGACCGCTGTGCCTGTGTGGATCGCGTCGAAGCCCGCATCTGCACCCGTGAACAGCGTGATCACTGCCATGATCTTGCCCTCGATCTCGAGCGGGATCGCGAGCGCTTGCAAGCCTTCCATCGTTTGCTTACACGGCGTCCCGTGGCGCTGGCATGCTCTCAGGAGGTTGCTGTGCTGGGTTCGATCGACGCTCAACGCCGTCTCGTAGAACGAGACGACAGGTTCGTCTTCGCCCGCCAACGTGAGGTGTCCCTCGTCAAATGCCAACGCGGCGTGCAAGTGCTCGAGGAGAGCCTCGTAGAGCGGGGCGGGCTCGTCGGTCTCGAGCGCGTGCTCGCCGAGCGCAGCGAGGCGCTCGGCGACGCGGCGCTTCTGGCGCTCGCCATCGATTTGTTGCTCGACCTCGCGCGCCAGGCTCAACAACCTGTGGCTCGCGGTTCGGATCGTGGCGAGGTCTTCGAGCGGCGCAGTGATATCACCCGCGCGCAGATCCTCTTCGATAATCTCACTGTAACCGATCACCGACTGCAAGAGCGTGCGCATCTGCTGGCTGAGCTCGGTGAGGCGCGTGCGCGCATCGGTTTTCGGGGGGTGAGGGATTTCGACGGTCAACGTGTCGATCCGCAAGGTCGGCGCGTGATGATGCTCATTGTTTTTGAGCGCGCGATCCAGGTCCACGGGTGAGATCGGTTTGATGACCTCCGAGATCGAGCGCGAACGGTCGAACGCGATGCGCTCCTCCACTTCCCACTCGCTGGCTTTCTCCCTGGATGTTTTTACGACCTCATCGAAGATCGCGTCGTAATCCATCAACGTCGAACTCATCGCTTGCTCTCGTTGTTTCGAATCTCGCGAAGTACCTCCGCTTCATCTCAACGTCTCGATAATGGTTCTGTTTTAACGCTTTGCATCGAGGGAAGAACATCTACCCCGGGCGCATGATGGAAGGTGGAGAGGAGCTGAACCTCATGTGGATTGATTTCGCGACCTGCGGTGGCCGAGCAACCGATGCCGCCGAAAAGTTCTGATCGCAGGGACAAAAATAGGGTGTTGAGAAAGGTTCAGCAGCGCGCGGAGCAAGCCCCCCCAAAACGCGCCTGCCATTGTGAACCGGGGCACTTGCTCTGGGCCACCGTGCTTTATCAAAGGTGAGACGGCGCGTTTTCGCCCCCATTTCGGCGCTGCGCTTGAAATAGGGGGGAAACTCACGCTTCGACTCGAGGTTGATGGTTCGCGTCGGGCACTTCGAGACTTGCAGTGAGTTTCACAAGGCCACACACGCGTTCTGCACAACCTGCAACGAAGCTCCCCTCCGCGAAACGCTAACCTCGAAACGGAGCGCGAGTTTCCCCCCTATCACGCGAAGCAAGTGATGGGGGGGCGAAAACGCGCCGTTTCACCTTCGCTAGCGCACGGCGATCAAAGGAAAACTCACTGCTTCAAGAATGCAGGCGCGTTTTGGGGGGGTCACGCGACCTGCGGTGGCCAGAACCCCGGGGGGCAAAAATTTTGATGCGCGGGTCGACCGCCCAAAACCCCTGGCAAAATTTTGGCCCCCCGGGGTTCTGGGCGAGACGTGGGCGCAGACGCGCCTCTCTCGCCGCGAGCGCGGCGTTGGTTTTGTCGAGGAATCAGTCGTTGATCCCGCAAATCACCCAGCCTTGCTCGACGACCGCGTCGCCGACATCGTCCCACGAGCCGTAAGGGCAAAGCGGGCCAGCGTCACCGGTCGCGTCCGAGGTCAGCACGAGCAGCTCGTCTGCGGCGTTGTCGCCATCAGGCAGCGGCGGCACCGCGCCGCGTACATACATCTGGATGAAGTTGACGCCCGTATCATTGGAGCCCGTGTTCACGCCGAGCGCCTCGCCAAATCCAGCCGCGTCCGTCTCGGTGTTCGGGTTGGTCAGATCAGGTCCAAACGAGGCTTGTGCAGGATCATCGAAGGGGCAACCTGCGCCGCTAATGTTTGCAGACCATGCAGGGCCAAAGGTCGAGGAGTCCCTGGGGAAGCCGAGTCCCGTGTCGTAGCTCGTGCACCTTGATTGAGAGCCGTCGAAGTCGCCAGGGTGGAAGAAGAGGTCGGTGCTACAGAGCGAACCGGCGACGGCGAGCGTCCCGGCGGTCATCGGGAATCCGCCGGTGGTTTCGCAGAAGGGCGCCGGAGCCGCAGTGAGCGCTCCTGCGATCGAGGTCGAGTTGTCTCCCACGCCTCCATAGGCCGCCCAGATGCCCGATGGCGAGTGCCAGAACATCAGATCTTCGAACGGGATCACATGCATGACGGCAGGATCTTTGAGGTCGCGGTTGAGGTTGGTCAGGTTGCCAAAGCCCTGCGTATCAGTCGTGAACAGGCTGCGGTTGTCCCAGGTCCAGCGCCCCACGCCGTCATCACTCGAGGTCGCCGCCAACGTCCAGCCGCCACCATCGAGCGATTGCTCGCAGTAAACGACCCTGGGCGCGAGCGGTCCCGCGCCGTCGACATCGACCCCGTAGTAAGCCGATCCTGCGCCTGTCGCGGCGATCGAGATGTAGTCGTTGCAGCTCTTGCCATAGGCGTTGCCTGTCCAACGCCCCGGGTTGTTGATCGCGCCTGTGCCTGTCAATGAACGGCACTCCACCGTGTCACGCCCGTTGATATAGAAGCTGCACGCCTGACCGCTGCATTCGCCCTCCCAGTTCGAGATCCCCTGCGCCATATTGGTCTTGGGGTGGACGTTGACGATGTTGGGCGGGCTCATGTTCCAGTTGATGAGCGCTTCCATGTGCGACTTCGAGCGCGGCGTGACGATGTCCATTCCATACATCGCGCAGCGATCCTTGTAGGCTTGCTGCGTGGACTGGAGGTTGGCCGCGTCGTCAAAACGCACCATCGTATAGCCGACGCCCCCATCGCTCGTCATGTCGCAGTAAACCTGGAGATCGCCGCCGGGCGTCGAGATCGTGTAGTTGCCATCCTGGCTGGCTGGCTCGTTTGCCTTGATGTCCGCGCAGGACGCGTACAGCGAGCAGTTCGTGCCATTGCCGACCGAGCCCGCCGGGCAGGTGCATGTGAAGCCACCTTCCGTGTTGGTGCAGGTCGCCACAGGATCACACATCGCCGTGCCGTCGGTGCACTCGTTGACATCCGCGCACGTGACGCCGTCGCCATCGAAGCCGTTCTTGCAGCTGCAAGTAAAGCTCCCGGTCGTGTTGGTGCAGGTCGCATTTGGCGAGCAGTTGTCCTGATTTGCCTGGCACTCGTCGACATCCGAGCAGGTGAAGCCGTTGCCCGCGTATCCTGGCGCGCAGCGGCAACTCATCTGGCCGTTGACCTCGACGCAGGCGGCGTTCGCGTCGCACACGCTGCAAGGATCGGCCACCGGATCACAGCGGATGCCGTCCCCCTGATAACCAGGGATGCAGGTGCAGGTGAAGCCCCCCTCTGTGTTCTCACAGGTCGCGTTCTGAGAGCAGTTGTTGTCCGCGTCCGAGCGGCACTCGTCGACGTCAGCGCAGGTAAAACCATCCCCGTCATAGCCCTGGTCACAGACGCAGGAGAAGTCGTTGTCGACCTGCACACATGTCGCCGCGTCATCGCATTGCTCGCATTGCCCACAGCCTGGGCCGATGTTTGTCGAGCTGCAAAAGTCCTTGGGCGTGCAGAGCCCACCGAAGCAGACGAAGTCGTCATCCGGGCAGCTCGACTCGCACATCGTGATGCAGATGCCCTCGCCGTCGAAGAACTCGCAGCGCCCACTTATGCAGTCCCCATCGCTTTGACACGGATCACCGAGCCCTGTCACCGCGGGCATATCCGGGGGCATGTCTTCGCCTGGCATGTCGCGTGGGTCCATGTCCACAGGGGGCACCTCCATATCGTCCGGCGATTCCATGTCGCCTGGCGTGGGCATGTCCCCTGGGGAGGTCATATCCGGGGTGTCGAGGTCCGTATCTTCGCGCGCGTCTCTGTCCAGGTTCATGTCATCAGATGCAGACATGTCAGGGTCGAACGAGATCGGCGTGGGCTCGAAGCTGCAACCGTTCGCGAGCCCCAACGAGAGGAGCGCGAATACAAAGAGGGTTTTGGTGGGCTGGGTCTTCATGACATCTCGGTGGACGAAATGTGGGGAGGGTGGTCTCACCAGGCGAATATAACAAAGCGGTCGTGGGATTGACAGAGTTGTCGTCATCGCTTCGCGAGCGCTTGAAGTCCATGGGATGCTGCGATAAGAAAGGTATCCTTCCTTTGGCTTCTTTGGGAGCAAAGGGAGGTGGTCAGACAACTCTCCGGTGCGCCCTCGATCCCCACGCGCATCACCCCTTTCTTTCCGAAGTCACGTCGGTCATGACTTGACCCTGTCGGCGTGACGCTTGCGAGGACCTGATGGAGCTACTCAAGAAACTCTCTGAAATGCCTGGCGCCCCCGGACGCGAGGAGCTTGTTCGTGAATTCATCATCGAGCAGATCAAATCCCACGTCGATGACTACCGCGTCGACGCGATGGGCAACCTGATCTGCCACAAGAAGGCAAAGGATTCGTCCGCAGAGCGCGTCATGCTCGCCTGCCACATGGACGAGATCGCCTTCATCGTGCGCCATATCGACAGCAAAGGCTTCGTGCGCATCCAACAACTCGGTGGGTTCGACACACGCAACCTCTTTGCTCGCCGCGTTCGCATTCAAACGCGCGACGGCAAAGAGATCTTTGGCAACCTCAACCCTGGCGGGAAGCCCGTGCACGTCGCCAGCCCCGAGGAGCGCAAGAAGATCCCTACCATCAGCGAGTTCTACATCGACCTTGGCTTGAGCGAGAAAGAGGCCAAGGAGCGCATTCGCGTCGGTGATCCCGTCACGCTCGTGCAAGAGTTCACCGAGCTCGGTGAGCACCTCGTCAGCGGCAAGAGCATGGATAACCGCGTCGCTTGCTGGCTCGGCATCCGCGTCCTCCAACAGGTCGAGGTCCCCGCGCATGACCTCTATGTGGTCTTCACGGTGCAAGAAGAGATCGGCCTGCGCGGCGCGTTCACGAGCTCTTACGAGGTCAACCCCGACATCGGCATCGCGCTCGACGTGACGCTCGCTGTCGACACCCCTGGCGTCTCCGACGAGGATCACATCACGCGCCTTGGCGAGGGCGCAGCCATCAAGATCATGGACTCCTCCACCGTCAGCGACCACAAGCTCGTGGACACGTTCATCAACCTCGCGGAGGAGAACGAGATCCCCTACCAGCTCGAGGTCTTGCCGCTCGGTGGCACCGACAACGCCGCGCAACAACGCGCGCGCTCCGGCGCTCGCGCCATCACCTTGAGCGTCCCCACGCGCTACGTTCACACCGTCACCGAGACGCTGGATAAGCGCGATCTGCAGGCCACTCTCGATCTGCTCAAGTTGTATTTGGGCGCCTCTTGATCCTAAACTCTCGGGCGTCGTCCCTTGATAATGCAGCGGCGAGGAGGACACCTTCATGTGTCCTCCTCGCCGCATCTTTTCTCGATAAACTATCGCCAGCAATAGGCATCGGTTGCCTGCACCTGGCCTGCCTGTGAGCGCGAACGATCATGAGTGAGAAGAACTGGCGAAGCGAGCGGATACGTCACCTCCAGCAATCCGAAATCAGGCGCATGAGCCGAGAGTGCCAGCGCGTCGGTGGGATCAACCTCGGGCAGGGCATCTGTGATTTGCCCACGCCTCCCGAGATCCTCGAGGAGACCAGCAAGGCCGTCCTCGCTGACAAGTCCGTTTACTCCAAGTTCGAGGGGATCGACGCGCTGCGCGAGCAGATCGCCATCAAGGCGCGCGAGTTCAACAAGATCTCGCAGGTCAACCCCGACACCGACGTCGTCGTGACCATCGGCGCCACCGGCGCGCTCGCCACGACCATCCAGGCGCTCTTTAATCCGGGCGACGAGCTGATCCTCTTCGAGCCCTACTACGGCTACCACCTCAACACGCTGAAGGTGGGCGGATGCAAGGCGTCGTTTGTCACGCTCGAGCCCCCGAACTGGACGCTCACGCGCGATGACCTCGAGGCCGCGCGCACCGAGAACACCCGCGCCATCCTCTTTAGCAACCCCACCAACCCGAGCGGCAAGGTGTGGACGCGCGAAGAGCTCGAGCTGCTCGCTTCCTTCTGCATCGAGCATGACCTGATCGCCATCACCGACGAGATCTACGAGTACATCGTCTATGATGGCGCCGAGCACATCTCGCTCGCCACGCTCGACGGCATGTGGGAGCGCACCATCACCATGTCGGGCTTCTCCAAGACCTTCTCCATAACCGGCTGGAGGCTTGGCCTGATCGTCGCGCCCGAGCACCTCGCTGGCCCGATCGGCCTGGTCAACGACCTCTTCTACGTCTGCGCTCCGACGCCGCTGCAACACGGCGTCGCCGCTGGCATGGCGAGGTTGGGCAAGGAATACTACGAGGAGATGGCCAGTGATTATCTGAAGAAACGTGACGCGTTCTGCGCCACGCTCACTCAGGCTGGCTTGACCCCTTACGTCCCCGATGGCGCCTACTACGTGCTCGCGGACATCCGCAGCCTTGGCAAGGAGACCTCGCTCGAGGCCGCCATGCACATCCTCGAGACCGTCGGCGTGGCCAGCGTGCCAGGATCGGCGTTCTTCACCTCTCCGGTCGGCGAGGAGCTCACGCGCTTCTGCTATGCCAAGGACTGGGATGTGCTCGAGGAGGCGATGGAGCGTCTGCGCAAGCTCGGCTAAACCTCAGGAACACCATGGCACCTGCTTATCACCACTTTATCGACCAGATCTTTGGCGCCTCGCTCGCGCGTGTCCCCTTCTTCTCGAAGGGGATCGGTGACATGGACGCCATCTCGCGCGTGGTCGAGATGGCGTTTGACGCGACGCCTCCCGCGCCGATCGAGATCGAGTGGACAGGTGCGCCGATCCGCCGCGGGGGCCTCGTTTCTTACCGAGGGAAGTTTCGCTCGCCAGCGCAACATGGCCTGAAGCTCCCGAAAGAACTCGAGACCGCATACTTCGAACTCACCGCGCCGATCGATGTCCCCTTCGACACGATCGAACTCGGTGATATGCCGCTCTGCGTTTATCTCGCGGCGACCACCGACCAGCTCTACTTCGCCCGGAGGTTCTTCTCCGCGCCGCTCGTGCGCCGAGGAATCCTCTCGCTGGTGTTGATGAGCCCGTTCTATGGCAAGCGCAAGCCCGCTTCTCAATACGAGTATGTGATCGAGACCATCTCGGATCAGCTCGTGATGAACATGGTCACCGTCGAGGAGACGCGCGCGTTGCTCGATTGGTTTCGCTGCCGTGGGTTCAAATACCTCGGCGTTTCGGGCTACAGCCTGGGAGGATTCGGGAGCGCATACACGGGCGCGCTCTCGGAGTATCCGATCGCGGTGATTCCATGCGCCATGGGCGCCGAGCCGGGCACGGTTTACCTCGATACGATCTTCCACCAGGTCGTCGATTGGGATGGCGTCCACGCCTCGCTCCCCACCGACACCATGGACGAGACCTTCGAGCGATTCCGCGAGATCTTCGAGGTGACCTCGCTCGACAAGCTCTCCCCACCGCACGATCCCGACTGCGCCATCATCGTCGCAGCAGAGCATGACCTCGTCATCCCTCTCTCACTCGCCCAGCAGCTCGCTGGAGTGTGGGGGAGCGAGCTTCGCACCTTCGACGCGGGGCACATCAGCGGGATCTTGCGCGGCGCCAAAACCTGGCGTCGCGCCATCCTCGATGCCTTCGGCACCCTGATGCACAAGTACCCCTGAGGGCCGAAGAATCAACGGCGCTCGCGGCGACGCAACCCGAAGAGCAGCGCGATCCCGGCAAAGAGCGCGAGCGGGTGTTGGAGCAATCCGACTGGCATCGTCATGCATCCTCCCTCTTCCTCCTCTCCCTCGGCTCTGTTGTAGGAGCGGGTGACCTGCCCGTCGAAGGGCTCGACGCCAGCAGGATCATCGAAGGCAAACGAGGCATCGACGAGCGCCTCACGAGGCACGCGCCCGCGCACGCGCGTCAGGTACTCGGGCGCCTCATCGAGTGATTTTAACTCCGCGAACTCGGCGCTGTACGTGTCCGCGAGCTTGTAGACGCCCTCAGTGATAAAGAGGCGGTTGCCGCTTGCTTCGCGCGTCTCATTATCGATTACCCCGTCGTAGGTCGTGAACTCGTAGGCGAGGTGATCTTCGAGCAGCGCGTCTGCCATATCCTCGATGGTGGCGCGCTCGTAGCTGCCCACATAACCGGGGCTCGATGCTGCGATATAGAAGGTGATGTCGCTGACGTCGGGTGCAGCGAGCTTGCTCAACATCAGCGGGTACACGAACGACTCGTCTTGTTGGGGGCGAGGCGTCGAGATAACGAGCGGCGCCAGGTCGATCCCCTCCTGCTCGCTCAATGCATCGGAGGCGACCTTGACCGCTGCGATCTGCATACCCGCCGAGAGGTAGCCCGACAGGCTTGCGTCCAACCCCGGGATCGTGGCGAACTCATTCATCTCCAGCCAGGCGATCACGTCCGCAGGCGTGCTCGCTTCGAGGATGGCGTACTCGTAGTCGCCGATCCGTCCGGTCTCGATCGCCGTGGCTCGGTCATTTGGAGTCCCATCGTATCCCCCTGCGGCGCCATCAGCCGCGCTCCCACAGCCAATTCCGCCCGAGCTGGAGCCGTAGTCCTCCGGCGTCTGATCATCGATGGTGACGGTGACCCTGGTGTCGGCGTCGAGTGCGTCGAACAGGCTCGCGTCTCCCAACGCGAGCTCCGTACCGACAGGCACAGGGAAGACCCACGCGAGCGCGTCGAGGTCTTGCGTCGCGCCCTCTTCGGTCTTGACCAGCAAGGGGGTGTGAATGTCGATGCGGTCGGCGCGGAAGTGCAACAGCGCGACCTGGCCGCGCGACTCGACCGAGAACTCGTAGTCGTCCGGGAAGAAGGGCGCGCCGCAAGCGGTCGCCTCGTTTGTCGTGAAGGCAACGGAGCCGAGCGCGAGGAGCACGCCGCAAAGCATCGAGATCAAGTGACGCATATCGTTTCTCACTGGGCAGTTAAATGGTGTGACCTTCTACCACATTTTGCACGGGTACCCGTGCAAAACTCACTGCAAAATCGAGAGGTCCGAGGCGAACCACCAACCTCGAATCGTAGCGCGAGGTTCCCCACCATTTTCAATGGGACGCGCGGCGACCGTTACTGCTCGAGCAACGCCTGGTAGTGAATCGGTTCGGGCATCTCGGGCGTGACCTGATCCACGGATGCAGCGATCGAGAGAACCTCGGCTTCTGCCCACGGGCGGCCCATGAGCTGGAAGCTTAAAGGGAGGCGGTTGCGATCGAGCCCGGCGGGGATCGAGACGGCAGGGAGCCCGGTGATATTGCCCGCGAAGGTGAATTGCGAGACCGCCGCGTTGAAGTCCGAGTCCACCGCGCCGATGCTCAGGTCTGCCTCCGTCAAGCGCTTTGCCACGCAACCTGTGGTGGGGCTGACAAACGCGTCGAAGCGCTCGAAGACATCGAGGAAGCCGCGCTTTATAAGCGAGCGCACGCGCTGCGCTTGCATGTACTCGCTGACGGTGACGCGGTTGCCGACCGCGAGCAGCAGGCGCGTGGGCAGCGAGTACTTGTCGCGGTAACGCTTGAGGCGCTGCTGTTGTGAGGCTGCGCCCTCGGAAGCGATCGTCATGTAGCCGACCGCCTGGATGAGGTCATGGTAGGGGATGCTGACGGCCTGGACCTTGGCGCCGCGCTCGCGCAGCGCGTCGAGCGTGTTGTGGAAGGATGCGATGACATCGTCCTGTGCGCCCGAGAGCATCTCCGGGCACCACGCCAATCGAAGCGTCTCGAAGGGGGTCGCCTCGACGGCGCCGATTTTTTTGTGATGAGGCGCGAGCAAGCTCGCCTCATCTCCCTCGGCGCCTCCCGCGGTGATGTCGATAAAGTCCGCCAGCTCTTGCAGTGATGCGCCCAGAGGCCCGGTGTGATCGAGCGTTTTCGAGAGCAACTCGCCGCCCGCTGTGGGGAGCCTCCCATAGGTTGGCTTGATGCCGTAGACACCGCAGAAGGACGCAGGGATGCGGATCGAACCTCCGGCGTCCGAGCCGAGCGCCACGGGCACCACGCCCGCAGAGACGGCCGCGCCCGAGCCCGAGGAGGAGCCTCCCGTCATGTATTCTGACGCGTAGGGATTGCGCGCGGTGAGCCCGAGCGGGTTGATGCCGCTGCCACCAAGCCCGATCTCGTGCATCGAGGTCTTGCCGAGGATGATCGCGCCAGCGTCGCGCAACCTCGCGACGATCGGGCAATCGAACGGTTGCGCGCGCGTCCCGAGAAAGGCCGTGCCCGCCGCGGTCGGATAACCGGCGACGTGGAACTCGTCCTTGATCGCCACGGGGATGCCGTCAAAGGGGCCGCGTTGCTTGCCCGCTTGCCAGCGCTCCTTGCTGGCGGTGGCCTGCTCGATGGCGCGGTCCTCATCGAGGATCACGAACGCATCGAGCGAGGGCTCCTCGCGCTCGCACCGCGTCGCCCAATCGAGCGCGCGGCGCGTGACATCGACCGGCGAGACCTCGCTCGATGCGTAGGCTTTATGGAGGTCGGCAGCCAGGGTTCGGCGAAAGGATTCGCTCATGCTTCACCTCCCTCGGGTGCTGGGTAAACGGGCGCCATGATCGACGCGTCGGGGGCATCATCGAGGAGGTCGAACTCGACCTCCATCAGCCTATCCAGCCCGAGTTGTTTGAAGAAGAGTTGCTTGACCCCATCGCCGAGGAGCGGCGCTTCGGCCGCGTTGACTGCGGCCACCAGCGCCTGCCCCGTCAAGACGGGGACGCCGCTCCCCTGGTTGCGTTTCTTGCTCAAGGTTCATCCTCCATGTGCTCGCTCGCGAGTTTTTCTCGCGTCTCGGTGAGTATGGCGCCGAGCTTATTCTTTCCGCTGCCGTCTCGTCCACACCCCCAGTAAAAATCACCGGTGGTATTCTCGACGAGCTTCATCTTCCCTGTCGAGAGCAGCAGCTCGCGCAGCTCCTCGTGGGTGGTGAACTTGGCCCAGACCGCTCTCCGCATCACATCATCCTTGATCGACTCCCAGTCCTTTCGGAGCGGGCGCTTTCGATCGCGACCGATGCGCGCGGCCTCCATCGGGCTCTTGGCGCGACGCACGTCGTGGTAGTGCGAGGTGCCCTCGAACTTCTGCGCCTGGAAGTAGTGCTCGCTCGTGGACCAGTAGAGGCCATCGAGCTCGAACCCGTGCGCCGAGAAGTTCGAGAACGCCCCGTAAGGTTCTTCGTGCATGGAGTAGAAATAGATCGTGTTGTTTGCCTGCGTCATCACAATGCTCCATTCGTGGTGTGAGAAAATGTGTTTGTGACACTAAGTCGAGTTTACAAAAAATCATTCCGCGCGAGCAGAAAAAAAGAGGGCGATCTTTCAAAAGAAAGATCGCCCTCTTCGCGTTCGACGCGACGAGCGCGTTCACGCTCGCGAAGGTTTTATGGTGTTCCCATCAGAGAGGGAAGCACTCGGTCGCGCCGTTGCCGTCGACATCAGCGCAGGTGTAGTTGGGGCGGCAATCGCCAGCCACCGAGCAGCCGTCGAGGCAGACGCCTTCGCCGTTCTGGATGAACGAGCAGACGCCGTCGCCGGAGCAGTCAGCATTGGTCGCGCAGCCGCCGACGATGCAGTAGCCACCGTCGAAGTCGATGGTGCCGCCAGCGCCATCATCGATCTGGTCGAGGCATTGCCCGTCCACGCCGCCTGCGCAGTCCTGAACCGCAGCACAAGCCGCGCCAGGGCCGCCCGTGCCCGAAGCAGTCGGGAAGCACTCGCTGGTGGCGTCGCCGTCAGGGTCGATACATGCGTAGCCAGCGCGGCAGTCGGTGTCCGCCGTACAGTTTGGCAGGCAGAAGCCTTCGCCCGTCTGAGGATCGTTGAAGCCGCAGTGCGAACCGGCCGAGCAGTCCGTGTTGTTCAGGCAGCCAGTGGTCGCGCAGTAGCCGCCAGCGAAGTCGGCGTTTGCAGGAGGTGCGAGGCAGATGGCGTCGAGGCCACCGGAGCAATCGCCCACGTTGGTGCATGCGTTGCCAGGAGCGCCAGCGCCAGCACCGCCAGGCCAACACTCGTTGATGTTGTCGCCGTTGGCGTCATCGCAGACGTAGCCAGCGCGGCAGTCGGTGTTGGTGGTGCAGCTGTCGACGCAGAGTTGGAAGCCGCTATCGAGCGTCGAGCAGTGGCTGCCAGCGCCGCAGTCCGCGTCGGTGGTGCACTGGATCGAGCAGTAGCCAGCGGTGAAGCCCTGATCTTCGCGGACGCAGAATCCATCGGCGCCGCCAGAGCAGTCCTGGAGGGTGGAGCAAGCGTCACCAGGGACGCCGTTGCCGGAAGCGACAGGGAAGCAACCCGTGGTGTTGTCGCCATCGGGATCGCCGCAGCCGTAGCCTGCGCGGCAGTCGTTGTCCGAGGTGCAGTCCGAGACACAGAGGCCCTGGCCTGCGTTGGGGTCAGTGATTTCACAGTGGCTGCTGGTGGGGCACTCTGCGTCCGAGGTGCAGCCACGCGTGCAGTAGCCGCCAGCCCAGCCATCGGCAGGGAGGAGGCAGCCTTCTGCCGCGTCGCAGTCGCCATCAGCGGCGCAGGTCGCGCCGGTCATGCCGGTGACCTGAGGCTCTTCGGGGAGGCAGACGCTGGGGCCGCCGACGTCGACGCAGTCGTAGCCCATGCGGCAGTCGTTGTCGTTCAGGCAGCCGTCGAAGCAGAATGCGTTGCCTGCCTCATCGACCGCGAGGCACTCGGCGTCGCCGCTACAGTCTGCGGGCGCGAAGCAAGCTTCGGTGCAGTACCCGCCAGACCAGGTGCCGTCCATCTGATCTTCGATGCAGATGCCGGTCGCGCCGCAGTCTGCGTCAGAGACGCAGGTTTTGCCCGTGTCACCCGTCATGGGTGCGCCGCAATCATTGTCGTTGTTGGCGTTACAGCCAGCCGCGCAGCAGCCATCGTCATCGACGCAAGTCGAGATGGGCTCGGCCTCGCAGACCGCGGTGCACATGGCCGCCGAGGTGCCTGCCTTGACGCGGTTGATCGTGCACGCGTCGAAGTCATCACAGTCGAGGTCGCTCGTCGGGCAGTCGCCGTCACACGCCTCGCCAGCATCGAGCGTGCCGTTGCCGCAGTCGTCCATCGGCGTGGTGTTGTTACCAGGCGTGGTGTTGTTGCCAGGCGTTGTATTGTTGCCGGGCGTCGTATTGTTGCCGGGCGTGGTGTTGTTCCCAGGCGTCGTGTTGTTGCCAGGTGTGGTGTTGTTACCAGGCGTGGTGTTGTTGGTCGACGTGTTGTTGTTCGCCGTCGTGTTGTTGGTCGACGTGTTGTTCGTGGTGTTATCCACGATACAAACACCGCCGAGCGAGGTCATGCGACAACGCTGGCCCGAGCCACAGTCGGCGGACACCGAGCATCCTGCGTAGCAACCGGCGCTGAGCGCGACGTTGCCATCGGCGTCATTGACGTCCGAAGGGATCTCGACCTCGCCAGCGGCGCAGGTTTGCGCGCTGTTGTTCGTCGATGGGTTTTCGTCTGGACCACATGCTGACGCGGTCAGCGCGAGCCCGAAACAGAGCGCGAGCGCAGAGATTTTGGCGTTTTTCACGAGCACGGATGAGCCTCCTGTTCAGATCGTTCGTTCCATTATTCATCGTTATTACAAGGGGTTGGATCGATGTCCCCTTTGTCTCTCGAGTAATTGAGCGCCAAACCATACACAAACCCCCCTGTCGATTCAAAGGCGTTTCCGCTCCCCTCCCCCTTCGAGCCTTCGCTCCACCACCACGCAACTTGTTGAAATAACGTTGTGATGACGCAGCGCGTCATGATACCATGACGCGCTGCGTCAATGTCTGGGGGCTTCGGCCAAACATTCGCGACGCGAATCCAACACCAACCATTGAGAATGGCAATGCGGCAACAAGAGGACCCATCGATTTACGCTCCGCTGCTCTCGCCACAGCGCGACGCTTGCGGGACTGGTTTTGTCGCCAAGCTCGACGGCAGCGCCTCTCACGAGGTCTTGCGCGAGGCGCTCTTTGCCGTCAGCAACCTCGCTCACCGTGGCGCCGTGGACGCCGACCGCAAGACCGGAGATGGCGCGGGCGTCATGTTCGCGCTCCCGCAGGCATTCTTTAAAGAGGAATACGCGCGCCTGAGCGGCGAGCCTTCGGGCACGCGCCGCGTCGCGGTGGGGACCTTCTTCCTCCCCGAGAGTGGCACGCGTGGTTATCCTCGCGCCAAGGCGCTCGTCGAAGAAGAGCTCGCGCGTCGCGGCCTGACCGCCTACGTCTGGCGCAACGTCCCCATGAACACGAGCGTGCTCGGCGCGAAGGCGAGGAGCACGCTCCCCGATATCGAACAGCTCATCCTGATGGTCGATCCCTGGACCGATCTTCACACCATCGAGCGCCGCCTCTACTCGTTGCGCCGCACGCTCGAGCTGCTCGCCACGCGCGCCAATCTCCCCCTTTATGTTGCCTCCATGTCGTGCCGCACCATCAGCTACAAGGGGCTGATGATTTCGCCCATCCTCGGTGATTTTTACACGGACCTGACCAACGAGAGCTTCGAGACCTCGTTTGCCATCTTTCACCAGCGCTACTCCACCAACACGCTCCCTTCCTGGCACCTGGCGCAACCGTTTCGCTGCGTCGCCCACAACGGCGAGATCAACACCATCGGCGGAAACCGCCTCTGGGCGAGCATCCGCGGCGTGATGCGCGACGCGCCGATCTGGCGCGACGAGGACAGCCGCGGCGAGCCGTTGCCCGTGCTCCCCGCCGATGGCAGTGATTCTGCCTGCCTGGACGCCGCGCTCGAGCTGCTCGTTCTGTCTGGTCGAAGCCTCCCTCACGCGATGTCGATGCTCATCCCGAGCGCGCCTCGAACCATCGAGGATTTTGGCGACAAACTCTCCGCATTCTACGACTACCACGCGTGCATCAACGAGCCATGGGATGGCCCCGCGGCGGTCGTGTTTGGCGACGGTGATATCGTCGGCGCCACGCTCGATCGCAATGGCCTGCGGCCCGCCAGGTACAAGATCACGCGCGATGGCCTCGTCGTCCTCTCGAGCGAGGTCGGCGTCCTCGACTTGCCACAAGGTCGCGTCGTCGAGCGAGGTCGCCTCGGGCCTGGGCAGATGCTCGTGGTCGATCTGGTGCGCGGTGAGTTCCACCTGGATAACGCCATCAAGGAGACGCTCGCCACCGCGCGCCCCTGGGCCGCCTGGCTCGAGCGTCACCTCCAGCGCGTCGAGCCTGCGCCAGAATCACTCACTCGCCTCGAGCAGCTCGAGCAAGCGTTGTCCGTCGAGCTCGGCGCCGCGCAGAACATCTTCGGCTACAGCGCCGAGGAGCACCGCTTTATCTTCGAGCCGATGGCAAGAGAGCATCAAGAACCCGTCGGCTCCATGGGCGATGATACGCCGCTGGCGGTGTTATCCAGGCAACCTCGCTTGCCTTGCACCTACTTCAAGCAGCTCTTCGCGCAGGTCACCAACCCTCCCATCGACTCCATCCGCGAGGCGATGGTGATGGATACGCGCACCATGCTCGGTGCACAGCGCGATTGGCTCGAAGAGCTCCCCGAGCACGCGGACAAGGTCCTGCTCGAGGAGCCGATCCTCACGCTCGAGGATCTCGACGCGATCCAACACTCGCGCCCTGACGCATGCACCAGGCTCGAGATGACCTGGAGCATCGAAGGTGGCGAGCGCGGCCTGAAGCCCGCCCTCGAGGCGCTCTGCCAGCTCGCCGAGCGCGCCGTCGATGATGGCAAAACGATCCTGATCCTCTCGGACATCAACATCGACGCGAACAGCGCGCCGATCCCTGTGCTGCTCGCCACGGGCGCTGTGCACCACCACTTGCGCCGCGTCGGAAAGCGCCACCTCGCGAGCATCATCACGCAGTCTGGCGAGCCTCGCGAGGTGCACCACATCGCCACGCTCATCGGTTATGGCGCGAGCGCCGTGCAGCCCTGGCTCGCAGAGCTCACCATCGCGAGACAGGTCGCCCAAGCTCCTGAAGAGGTCGCCTCGCTTATCGAGAGCTGGCGCGCGGTGCTCCTGAAAGGACTGCGCAAGGTGATGGCGAAGATGGGAATCACTGTGCTTCGCGGCTACCAGGGGGCGCAGTTGTTCGAGGCGATCGGCCTGAGTGATGACGTGATCGACCTCTGCTTCACCGGCACGCGCTCCGGCGTTGGTGGCGTCGGCTTCGAGCTGCTCGCCGCAGAATCACTCGCGCGTCATGCGCGCGGCGTCACGCACGAGCGCCCCGACGCGCTCGATGATCAGGGGCATTTTCGCTTCCGTCGTGATGGCGAGCTGCACGCGTGGTCACCCGCCATGTTGCGCGCCATCAAGAAGTTTCGAAAGGACGCCGACCCCGAGCAATACGCGCTCTACAGGCAGGCGAACGAGGAGCGCGATCCTGTCACCTTGCGTGACTTGCTCACGTGGCAACCTGCGAAACACCCCGTGGATCTCTCCGAGGTCGAGCCCGCGCGCGCCATCGTGCGCCGATTTACCACCGCGGCGATGAGCCTCGGCTCGCTGTCGCCGGAGACACACCGCACGCTCGCTGTCGCCATGAACCGTCTCGGCGCCAAATCCAACACGGGCGAAGGGGGCGAGGACCCCTCCTATTATACAGAGTCCGATGGCGCCGAAGCGATCGCTGCGATCAAACAGGTCGCCTCGGGGCGCTTTGGCGTCACGACCGAGTATTTGATGCAAGCCGAGGAGCTCGAGATCAAGATGGCGCAGGGCTCCAAGCCCGGCGAGGGTGGGCAGATCCCAGGTCACAAGGTCACGGGGCTGATCGCCCGCTTGCGCCGTAGCGTTCCTGGCGTGTCATTGATTTCGCCGCCTCCTCACCACGACATTTATTCGATCGAGGATCTGGCGCAGTTGATTCATGATCTGCGTCAGGTCAACCCCAGGGCGCGAATCTGCGTCAAGCTCGTCGCCGAGGCTGGCGTCGGCACGATCGCCGCAGGCGTCGCAAAGGCTGGCGCCGATACGATCCTTATCAGTGGACATGATGGCGGCACGGGCGCCTCGCCGCTCTCCTCGATCAAGAACGCGGGCTCTCCATGGGAGCTCGGGTTGGCGGAGACGCAACAAGCGTTGGTCTTTAACAACCTGCGAGAGCGCGTGTTGTTGCGCACGGATGGGGGCTTGAAGACCGGGCGAGATATCATCATCGCCGCGATGCTCGGCGCCGAGGAGTACAACTTTGGCACCGCCGCGCTCGTCGCGCTCGGGTGTCGTTACGTGCGCCAGTGCCACTCGAACACTTGCCCTGTGGGGATCGCCACGCAACGCGAGGACTTGCGCGAGCGTTATGACGGCGACGCCGATCAACTCGTCGCCTTCTTTATCGCGGTGGCAGAGGAAGTGCGCGAACACCTCGCGTTGCTCGGCGTGCGCTCGCTCGACGAACTCATCGGACACGCGCACTTGCTCTCGAAGCGCGACCTGCCAGACCACCCCAAGGCGCAGACGCTCGAGCTGGCGAAGCTCACCGCGCCGCCGATGCCAGGGCGCCAGGTCAAGAGCGGCGCGTTGCCTGATGAGCCTCACCAGCCTTCGCTCAACGATCGCATCGTGGCGGACTGTGCGCAGGCGCTCGAGCACCGCATCCCCGTCGCGCGCTCCTATCACGTGCGCAACACCGATCGCACCATCGGCGCCAGGATCTCTGGCAAGATCGTCACGCGCTACGGGCTCGGTGGTTTGCCGCGCGCGACGATCCGTCTCGACCTCGATGGGAGCGCCGGGCAAAGCTTTGGCGCCTTCCTCGTCGATGGCGTTCGCATGCGCCTGAAAGGGGAGGCCAATGATTATGTCGGCAAGGGCATGAGCGGCGGTGAGTTGATCATCCGTCCGATGGATTACCACCACACCGACAGGATCAATATCCTGGCTGGGAACACGGTGCTCTATGGCGCGACGGCTGGCGAGTTGTTCCTGGCGGGCGCCGCTGGTGAGCGCTTCGCGGTCAGGAACTCGGGCGCGACGGCGATCGTCGAAGGGGTCGGCGCGCACGGTTGCGAATACATGACCGGAGGTACGGTCATGATCCTCGGGCCTGTGGGGCTTAACTTCGCCGCTGGCATGACCGGTGGTGTCGCGTATGTCTGGGACCCCGATGGCAAGTTCGAGTCGCGCTATCACCCGGACTTCGTGCGCATCGAGCGCCTCGAGAGCGACGAGGACATCTCGCGCGTCGAGGCACTCATCGAGCAGCACTACTTCATGACGCAGAGTCCTCGCGCGGCAGAGCTTTTGGAGATGCGTCGTCGCGCGTGGTCGAACTTCTGGAAGGTGACCCCGCTCGCTGCCACGGATTCTGTGGCAGATACCGACAGCGACGATAAACGCGACGTCGCCTGATGTTCCTCCATGGTTCGCGTCTTCTTCGCGAACCACCAAAGCCGACCCGCCGCGATCCTGGCACGATTTTCGAATTTTCTAATCTCTTCAATCAACGCGCCGACCCGCCAAATATGAGGGTCGGCGTTGTCTTTTGCACATTTCGAAAATCGTGCCAGGATCGCGCGGCCGCCAGCATTTGCGGCCTGACGCTCCGAGAAAACGCGGCCTGACGCGTCGTGGAAAGGGGTGTGCGTTTCTTCTGTCGGTTCGAGCGACTCGCTCGAGCCGTGAGGGGTGTGGTAAACTGTTCGAAGTTCATCCGTTTGGACCTGCTGTTCCTCGCTCGGAACCCTCATCGTGGTTTGGCGTCTTCTCGCCAGTCATGAGGCACCTTGCCGTGGACGCCTCGCACGAAAATTAGATCCAGAACGTGGTGCTCTCGTTTCCAACCTGCATGGCACGAGAGACAACGTTCAATCGAACCGAGGATAAAGGCTCATGAAACGCAAAGAACTTCATATCGCGGAACCTTGTTCGGCCGACTGGGATGAGATGACGGGCGATGATCGCAAGCGCTTCTGTTCATCCTGCACCAAGCATGTGCACAACGTGTCCGAGCTTACCGAAGGGGAAGCGCGCGCGCTCTTCTCGGAGAACAACAACCTCTGCGTTCAATACGCCTTTAACCGCGAGGGCAAGGTGCTCTTCGCGGACACGCCCGATCCTACCTGGCGCCTCTTTCGTCAGGCGGAAGGGCTCAAGCGCCTTATGGCCGCTGCTGCGCTTGTCATGCCCCTCGCGCTCGGTTCAGCGTGCGAGCCTGATGCGGCGAGCACGACAGAATCAGTGGCCTCCTCGCCGCTCGTGATCGAGGAAGGTGGCGTCAAGATCCAGGAGCAAAACCAGGGGGCAGGGCGCTCCGTCGAGTTCAAGCCGAGCGATCCCAAGCCTCAGCCCGAAGAGATCGAGGTCCTGCAAGGCGAGCCCGAGATCGATCATGAAATGGTCGTGGGGAAGGTCGCCATCGATCCTGATGAGAAGGAGCCCATCGAGCACGTCAAGGGCGAGATGGCGCCGATCGAGCAGCAAGAGATCCAACAGGAAGAAGAGATCGAGGTCCTCCGTGGCGACGTCCTCTTCGAGCCCGAGACACACTCCGAGAGCAAGGATGACGAGGCGATGGGATGTGATGGCGAGGGAAAAGATACCAGCACATCGAGTGAATCGACCGCCGCTTCTTCGAGCGCCGAGCCCGAGAAACATGAGCCGATACGCAAGTTGAAAGGGCGCGTCGCATCACCGAGGCACCACAAATGAAGAAGCTCGCCAAACAAATCACCGTCCCATCCCCCTGTTCGCAGGACTGGTTTGACATGGACGACAGCGGGGAGCAGCCCGCGCGTTTTTGCAACCAGTGCCAGGAGCATGTCCATGACATCTCCTCGATGACACGCCGCGAAGCGCTCGCTTTCATGGAGAAGCATCGCTGGCAGGTGTGCGTCAACTACGAGGTCGGTGAGGATGGCGAGATCCTCTATGCCCCGGAACCCCCGAGCCGCTGGGCGAGGCAGCTCGATGGCGCGCTCCGCCTCGCCGCAGCCGCCGCGCTCGTCGTCCCCTTGCTCTCAGCCTGCGAGGAGAGCCCCGAGCAAATCCAGCCCACCGCGAGCACGCCGATAGAGATCTCTGCCGACGGCGCCAGGATCAACGCGCGACCAGGCGCCGGGCGCTCCCCATCTTTCTCCCATGGTGAAAAGAAGGGAGGGGCCGAGCCTGAACATGTCGAGGTCGCGCGCGGCGAAGAGGATGAGCCTGCGTGCGATGGTATCGAAGAACCTGGGGACCAACAGGAGGTCCTCGAAAAAGAAAAGCGCGAGGAGGACGCGAAACCTCCAAAGGCAGAACCTCGCCCACATCATCGTCGCCTTGGAGGAAAGCCCGTCATGAATCACATTGTGATCGAGAGGGGCGATGGCTCCGACAGCAAAGATCCTGCTCCTGTCTTCTGAACAAGGCCCCGAGTGATCCTGACAAAATCACCACCGTCGATGATCCTCGATGGGACGAGAAAAGAGGCGATCGTGCTCGAGACTGGGCGTGATCGCCTCTCGCGCGTCGCGCTCTCACGACCCCTCGAGCCGCTCGCGATGCTCGAAGAGCCAGAGCTCGCGGAGGATGGCCCGCTCGTGCTTGGCGATCACCTCGTCGAGGATGAACTCCTTGTTTGTGGCCGCGCGGCCAACCAGATCGAGCTTCGGCGGTGGGATGATTTCTCTCGAGCTGCCCGAATCAAACTCGGTCGCGCCACATGCGAGCACTGGGTGTCCATCGCCGTCGCGCCCACAGGAACACACCTCGCCGTGGCCGATTCGATGCGGCGAGTGCGCCTGCTCGCTCTCGACACTCGCCTCACGGGGACGATCGAACTCGAGCGAGGAGATGTGCTTTACATGCGGTTCTCCCCGGATGGCCAGAGGTTGGCGATCGCGACAACCTCTCCTAGCGGCGCGCAGGTTTCTGTCTGGGATGTGCGCGGTGCGAAGGCGAGGGTTTACCTGGCCGCGTTGGATCGGCGGGTGGTGCCTCATTCAGTCCGCAGTACACCTTCGAGCTTTGCCGACCTCTGCTTCTCCCACGATGGCGAGATCCTTTATCTCTATACCTCGACCTCTTCCTTGATGGCGCCACCGGAGGAGAGCGTTGGTTGGAGAGGATCGCTCGAAGCGCATGATCTCGTGGATGGAAAGCTCTGGTGGTGCTCGAACCTCGACGCCGAGGTCACGGGCGATCCTCGGAGCAATCAGGAGCTTGGCCTGGAGCATGGATTCGCCACGAGGATGTTGCTCGATGATAAGCGACGAGAGCTTATCCTTGGCACATCTGGCGGAGGGGTCGCCCGGATGGACGCCAGGGATGGTGCGTTGCGTCGGTTCTCCGCGCCAGGAGGGGCGCAAGGAGTCGTGCAGATCGCGACGCCTTCCCCGCGTGAGTTCTGGTTGCTGACCTCGAAAGCACAACTCCTCGATGGAGCGAGCACCTTTCTCGATGCTTGACGCATCCCAGAAAGCGTCGAAGACTTTCGGTATCGTTGCGTGTCGCAATGATGCCAGTGAGAAAAGGAAATGGGCCAGGGTGCCCGGAGGAATGACGTGACTGCAACCAAGACCATCGACATCAACCCGCGCGAGCGCGCGATCGACGAAATCGGAACCTTCCTCCCTCCGAGCGCCAGAGCCGCGCTCGGCAAGCTCTTTGACATGTTGGAGTCGGCCAACGTGCAGGTGGATGATTTCCTGCGCACGTTGCTCGGGATCGGAGAGTCGGTCATCGAGCAAGGGCTCGACTGGACCATTGATGGCGGCGAGGCGCTCGTGGCCAAGCTCTACGAGATCGGCGTGATGGACACGCTCGGCAACATCAACCCCTTCCTGCGCGATGGCGCAGAGATCGGGTTGCAGCTCGGGATGAACACGCTCAAGGCGCTCACAGCGGCGGACGTGGCAAAGATCCTTGGCGTGGTGGTCGTGGCGTTCGCTGCGCCAAACCTGCTCCTCCTCAACGGCCCGGAATTCCTCGAGATCGTGGTCGAGCTGCTCACCAAGCTCTGGCACCTCCCCTGAGCCTTATCGAAATCAATAGGGGCCGCTGGCGCGCTCCTTCGCGGGCATGATCTCGAGGCAGGTTGTCCACCAACCTGTAAGGATCGTCTCGACGAACTCTTCCGGGAGGCCCTCCTCGCGCATCTCCGTAGCGAGCGCTTCATGTTCGTAAGGGAGCTCGACGAGCTCGACCTCGAAGCGCTCGCTGTCAAACGACACCATGGCGTAGTCCACGCTGGTGCGTCCGTTGTTCGCCGGGCGACCGATCGCGCCCACGTTCACCACCAACTTCCCGCCAGGGAGCTCGCGCATCCAGGGGATGCCCGTGTGTGTGACAAAGAGCACGTCCGCTTCGTTTGCCTCGAGCAACCACTCCAAAAAGTTATCCGGGCAGGTCGAGTCCCACATGAACTCGTTGACCTTGCGCGGCGAGCCGTGCGCACAGAGCACGCGCCTTCCACCCCATTCGCGCCGGAACTCGGTGGGCAGATCACGCAGCCAGTCCTTGTGGTGGTCGCTGGTGTGCGCGGCGGTGTAGTCGTAAGAGATCTGCGCGAAGTGGTTATCGCGAGGATCGGTGTAACCGCAGGCGCAGTCCTCCAGGCGGTTGCCGATCGAGTGATCGTAGTTTCCTTGCATGACAAACATGCGCGAATCATCGCGCAGGTAAGGGAAGACGCGGTCGGGCGAAGGTCCAAACCCGCCCATGTCTCCGAGGCAATAGAACTCCGAAGCACCTCTTGCCTCGGCATCGTGCACGAGCGCTTTCAGGCTCAGGTGGTTGTTGTAGACACCACCAAAGACAGCGATCCGTTCCATGATTTCTCCATTCGGGCTTTGCGTCAGGTCTTACACGAGATCCCTTCGACGTGGCAGGTGTAGCATGCGGGGTGGTCGAGCTTGATCGCGTGGTTTGCGTCTTCGAGCGTGTCGCCCATACGTGCCTCGGGCACCTCGATCAGGATAGGGCAGGGCCAGACACCCTTGGCCGTGACCATGCGGCAGCTGTCGCACTGGAGGTGATCGGTGTCGGGGTCGGGCACGTCCTCGACATAGAGGCGCTCGGATGGGCGGTATGCGCCTTCGCCGCCATGGCGGCGTTCCTCGCGGCCGATCTTGAAGGGTGCCAAAAACTTCAACCTCGGTTGCGAGAGGCCGCGCTCGCGGAGCAAATCGATGAAGCGCTGGCGTCCCTCCTCGCCGCCAAGCTCGGCATGGCACGTGGTCACCGTGATCACGGGGTTAAGACCAGCGGCGACGAGCCTGTCGACCGCCGAGAGGATCTTCTCGAAGGTGCCGCGCCCGCGGATGGCGTCGTTCTCTTTCCTGGTGGTCCCATCGAGCGAGACGCGCAGGTCAAAGTTGTAGCGTGACGTGCGGAAGGTCTGCGCGAGCCAGGCGGCCATTTCCTCGTCGATGAGGATGCCGTTTGTCAGGATGGTGAGCGGACCTTGCGCGAGCGTCTCCTCGATCATGTGCTTTATCTCGGGGTGCATAAACGGCTCGCCCCCTGTGTAGTAGTACTCCTTGACCCCTTGCTTCTTCGCTGTGGCGAGCGCCTCGCGCACTTGCTCGAGCGTCATGAAGGCGTGGCTGTCGTTCTTTGGCCCGCACGAGATGAAGCAGTGCAGACATGCGAGGTTGCAGAGCGTGCCCGTGACCTGAAGCCAGAGCGTGTCGAGGCGCTTGAAGTTGAGCGTCGGAAAAGGAGGGGCTGTGGCGGCGGGCTGATTCATGTTATTTCTTACGCGCAAAGGTGACGTCAAAGTCGTTTGGCTCGATAAGACAACGGCGTGCTCCCTCGCTCTACTCCCTCGCCATGGCGAGCGCAAGCGAGTGACGGGCGCACCCGTGAGAAGAATGCTTCTGTTGGGGTGGTCGATTCTTGCCTGAAAAGGGTTTCGTGCTCCAACAGAAAGAAGTTTGGGTGCGGCGAGGGAGATTTTTTGCGCCCTCGTCTCGCCGCTTTATATAATGGTGGTCGAGACCGCTCCATCACAGGATGGGTTTGGAGTGTCTGCCTACAACGATGTGTCGTTGGCACCCGAAGCGAGCAAGGACGCGAGCTATGGCGAGCCCGAACATCGGATGAACATAAAAGAGAAGTGAAACGGGCAGGAGCCCTGGAGATCTTCGAGCATCCGCATCCTTTCCATGGAGCGCTCGAGGTCCTGGTGAGTCCGCCCGCTCGAGGAGTCGAAATGCACAGGTCGCGAACGCGGCGCGTGAAACCGTCGCTCATCAGTTGCACTCCCATAGAAGAGAAGGTCGTCGTGTCGGGAAAATCACCGCGTCATGGAAGACGTCTGGCAGCCATCGGTTGTCTGCTCGCTGCCTTGCTCTTTGTTCCTGCTGTCTCGAACGCTCAGGATGATCCTGACGCCGCGCGACGCGCCGCCGCAGCGATCGAAGCCGCCGAAGACGCGCTCCCACCAAAGCATGTCGCGCTCGATGACGAGGACGACGAGTCTTCTGAAAAGGCACCCTCGAAGACCAAACCTGCTGCGGCGAGCACGACCGATGTGAAGTCCTCCTCGCCGCAAGAAGAGGATGAGGCCGAGCCCTCCAGCGCGCGAACACCAGGCGAGCAGCCCGAGGATAAGGAGAAGGTTTCTGACGATATATCAGAGGCTTCCGATGATGAGGGTGAGGCGAGCGATGCTTCTCTAAAGGACGCCTCGCCGCGCAAGACCTCCGCGCTCGATCGAGAAATTCCAGAGTCCACGTCGCTCCCATCACCTGACGCGCTCTTTGAAGAGGCCGCGCGTGAGAAGGAGGAGGCAGCGCGCGCGAGCGAAGAGGCTCCCGCCGAGGTCGTCGAGGAAGAGGCATCACCTGAAGAGGTCGCCGCCGACGCAGCGCGCCACAAGAGCGCGCCTGATCACAGCGCACCGGAACCTGCAAAACAACCAGATGGGCTCACCTCGCAGCCCGCGTCGATGATCACGCTCGAGGTCGTGCAGCGCCTGTTCGATGATGTCAAAGGGCTCGACCTGCGCAAACACCACGACTTCACGCCTTACCCTTACTCCAGCACGCCGGAGTGGAACGAGGCGATGGCGTTGATGCGCGAGGATGAGTGCAGGAAGGCGCTCGGCAAGATCGAGCCGCTGCAAAAGAAGTACGAGCAAGAAAAGCTCGAAGCGAGCGCGCAGGATGCCTTCGATTACTCCATCGCCAAAATGCAGCTTTGTGCCGGTCACAAGGGGGACGCAGGAAAGACCTTGCGTCGGTTGGCAAAGGGGGATGGGCCGACCTCGCGGCTGGCCAAGCGATCGCTCGGGATGCGCGTCGAAGAGCCCGCCGCGATGGAGGAAGAGGATGCCAAGACGCTCTCGGAGAAGCTCTCCTGGGCGAGCAAGCAGGCGCGCGATGCGGAGAAACTCGACGAGACGCTCGAGGTGCTGGCGCAGTGGCGTCAATCCACCACCCGAGGTTGGGCGTGGTATCGCGTCCGCTTGACCGAGGCCGAGATTTTGGAGCGCGCCGAGCGCATCGATGACGCGCGTGATGTCTGGTACTCGATCTACCTGCGCACGCGCGATTGGCGCAGCGGCTCCGAGATCGAAGAGATGATCGAGGCGTTCGAGAAGCGCCAGAAGGTTCAAGTCATCGGCATCGCCGAGCGCGTCGACAGGATGCGCGAGTTGATCTCTCGCGGTCGGTACAAGGACGCGCGCCGTGTCAGCGTCGACAACGCCAAGATCGCCAAGCTCTCCGCCAAGGAGACGCGCGCCTGGACGTATTATCGTCAGGGCCTCGAGAAGGAGCGTAATAAGGATCGTGAGGACGCCGTCGCGCTGTTCGTGAAGGCCGAGGCGAGCATGGAGCACGACGCCGCGCGCCCGCGCCTTTACTTTGGTTGGGCGCGCGCCTTGCGCAGGTTGGATCGCGACAACGAGGCGATCGACCTCTACGACAGGTTGTGTGAGGAGTACCCCAACGAATCACTCTGCCCTGACGCGATGTACGAGGCGGGGCGTTTGCTCCAGTACCAGAACAGGCACGCCGAGGCGCAGCGGCACTTCCACGCGCTGGTGACCTTGCACCCCTTCCATCAGGATGTCCCCGATGCGCTCTGGCGCGCGTCGTTTAGCGCGTACCTCGAGGGCAAGTGGGAGCAGGCGAGGGCGCCGCTCCAGCATATCATCGCGCACTACGCAGACCAGCGCGACGCCTCCGAGCTCACGATGGGGCTCAAGGCGCAGTACTGGCTCGGTGTGATCGCGCTCAAGTCAGGGGATATGGAGCTCGCGCGTCGCGAGCTGCAAGAGACGATCGATGCTGGGCCGCTCACCTGGTACGGGCGCCTCGCGGCGTCGAGGCTTGTCTCGATGGGGATGCGCCCATTGATTTCGCTGCCTGCGACGAAGCTCACGATCGATGACCTGACGAGTATGAACCGCGTGGCGATCCCCTATCACCCGAGGCTCGAAGAGGCGGTGGAGTTGATCCGCGCCGGGCTCTACGAGGACGCCATCGGAGAGGTCGGGAGGCAGATGCGCAAGTATCCTCGCCCCGATGGGATCGAGCGGTTGATGGCGAACTTGCAGCTTGTGGTCGGGCGACCGGATCTCGCGCACTGGGAGATGAAGTCGCATATCACCGAGGCTGGCCCGACGTTGAGAAACATCAGGGATTGGGGCACCGCGTTTCCGCTCCAGTACATGAGCACCGCGCACCAGTGGGGGATCAAGTATGGCGTGGACCCGTTTTTGGTGCAGGCGATCATTCGCCAGGAGAGCGGCTTCCGACCCGAGGTCAAGAGCTACGCTGGCGCCGTGGGGTTGATGCAGCTGATGCCTGGGACCGCGCGTTATACGGCGCGTGTGTTTTTGGAGGATGACGGCGCGAGTTACCGCCGCCGCGACCTGATCAAGCCCGAGCAGAACATTCGCCTGGGGACCATGTATATCCGCGTGCACACGGCGCACGCGGTGGACAACGTGGCGCTCGCGCTGGCGGGTTACAACGCCGGGCCTGCGCCATTGCAGCGCTGGATCAAACAGTATGGGGACCGCGAGTTGGATGCGTTCGTCGAGTCGATCACCTACAAAGAGGCGCGTGGTTACGTGCGCAAGGTGATGACGAGCTACATCACTTATTCGGGGTTGTATGGTGACGGGAGGCTCCCGGTGTTGGAGATGACCGTGCCGAAGAAGCTCCGGAAGTGGGGAGATATCCCTGACGTCGAGAAGATGCAGCCAGGCGACGCCGTCTCGCAAAAGGAGCAAAAGTCCACGCCTTCCAGGCGAGGTTGAGCAAAGATCGCGGGCACGAAAACCGACTCACGGCTCACTTTTGCTGAATACTGCTGCCTTTCGTAAGCGTCGAATATCCGTCAGGACCGCCTGTCATGCGCTAAAGGAACATGGCTTGCGGCTGTGTGGAGTTTCTGTTACGTTCCCTCCCGATCCCGATAAATTCGGGGAAAACGTTCCCTACAAATTTTTCTGACTGTGCCAAATGGCGGTCGGATTCGGCTCTCCAGAAGATGTGTTGGTGGGGCCGTAAATCAAACAAACTGGTTCATATCTCTCACTGGAGGCACGTTTCATGTCCAAGAATACGCTCAAAGTTTGCGCTGCTGCGCTCCTTACCCTCGGCCTTGTTGCTTGTGGTCCCGATGATAGCGGCGAGACCAATAACAACAACGGCACGACCAACAACAGCACGGCGAACAACACGACGGCGAACAATACGACGCCTGGCAACAACACGACGGCGAACAATACGACGCCTGGCAACAACACCACGCCTGGCAACAACACCACGCCAGCGAACAACACCACGCCTGGCAACAACACCACGCCTGGTAACAACACCACGCCTGGCAACAACAACACGCCTGACCCAGAGGTCACGTGTGACAGCGATCCTCGCCCAGAGCGCTGTGATGCAGATCCAGGAACCTACGATCAGTGGGGTCCTGCATCTGTCGTGGCTACCCTCGAGGTTGTCTCGGACACGAGCTGCTGCTTTGACTACGACGGCGACGACGAGAACGACAACGGCCTCGGCGACTTGCTCGCGACGGCAGGCTCGAGCTTTGGCTTCAGCGCTGACGAGGCAAACGCAGCGATTCAGGGCGCCATCGACGATGGCTCCATCGCGCTCGTCCTCGAGCACCAGGACCTCACCGAGGCTGGTGGCGCGTTCGCCATCAACTTCCTCCTCGGCGACCAGGACGGCGAGTTCACCGCTCCTGTCGAAGCAGGCGGCAACAACTACACGATCAACCCTGCGTCCTTCGACGAAGGCGTCTGGCCACAAGCTCGCGTGGGTAACGCGACGCTCGACGGCACCAGCGTCACCGGTGGTCCTGGCACCGTCGGCATCGCGATCTCGCTCTTCGGCGCGCAGCTTAACCTCCGCGTGACGGCAGCTCAGGTCAACGCATCGGTCGATTCGGCGCGCACCGCGTTCGACGGCACCGGCGTCGCACTTGTTGACGGCGAGATCGGCGGCCTCATCAAGGCAGCTGACCTCTTCGACTCGCTCAACAACTTCTTCGACAACACCTGTGGCTGTGTCACGGGCGTCGAAGGCGACCTCATCTCGTTCAACCCTGACGACATCGCGAACCCAGAGACCACTCTCTGCGCGGCTGCTCCTGACACGTCGGCATGTGACGAGAACGACGACGCTCAAAGCGCATGTGCGACCATCGTCGACAACTGCGAGACCGTGGTTGGCTTCCTTCCGCTGCTCCTCGACATCGACTCGCGTCGCATCGGCGAGGACTGCGAGGCTGGTGAGGAGATCACCTGCGACTCGCTCTCGGTCGGTCTCGAGTTCACCGCTCACGGTGCAGCTATCACTGGCGTCAGCGCCGAGTGAGTTCGACCAGGTTTGACCTCGGAGGACGCTCGGGATAAGCCGGGCAACCTCTCGAGATGAACCGAATGAAGAGGCCCGACCCATCTCGACAGTCCTTTCACTGGACTGGACATCGAGATGGGCCGGGCCTCTTCTTTTTCCTTCTCGAAATCTGCACGTAACCACCTTGTGGATGCGTGCGCCAGCCTCTATAACTTGCGCCCGAGCGCATGGGCGCATGACACCCGAATGCGGGGTGTGATCTGATAAGGATTCCATCCCCCTCACCGTGATGCTCGGCCTGGCTCCTTCGAACGTTGCTTCTGGAGGAGGTTGGTCGATGCTCGAGACAAGGAACCTCGATGGAGAAACCGAAGAACTTCCAGGAGCTTATCCTCTCCCTTCAGAACTACTGGGCTTCTCGAGGTTGCGTCGTCGCGCAACCCTGGGACATCGAGAAGGGCGCTGGTACATACAACGCCGCGACGTTTTTGCGCTCCATCGGCCCCGAGCCATGGAACGTGGCTTACGTCGAGCCTTGCAGGCGTCCCACGGATGGTCGCTACGGTGAGAACCCGAACCGCCTCGGCTCCTACTTCCAGTTTCAGGTGATCCTCAAGCCGAGCCCGGACAACGTGCTCGACCTGTATTGGGGCAGCCTGCGCGAGATCGGCATCGATCCGCTCGAGCACGACCTGCGCCTCGTCGAGGATGACTGGGAGCAACCCACGCTCGGCGCCTGGGGACTTGGCTGGGAGGTCTGGATCGATGGGATGGAGGCGACGCAGTTCACCTACTTCCAACAGGTCGGCGGGATCGAGCTCGATCCTGTCCCCGCAGAGATCACCTACGGCCTCGAGCGCATCGCGATGTTCTTGCAGAACGTCGACTCGGTTTATGACCTCGAGTGGGCTCCGGGCGTGAGCTATGGCCAGGTGAGGCATCAGGAAGAGGTCGAGTTCAGCCACTTCAGCTTCGAGGAGGCCAACACGGACCTCCACTTCGAGTGGTTCGATGCCTACGAAGGAGAGGCGCGCGGGTTGATGGAGAAAGGGCTGGTGTTCCCGGCTTACGACTACATCATGAAAGCCTCTCACGCGTTCAACTTGCTCGACGCGCGCGGCGCGATCAGCGTCACCGAGCGCCAGAAGTACATCGGTCGCATCCGCACGCTCGCCAGAGGCATCGCCGCGGCTTACCTGCGCAAACGCGCGGAGCAGGGCTTCCCTCTCGGGGACGCCTCCAGCGGAGAGACCGATTACAGCTTCGACACAGAAGAAGGCGCCGCCAGCTGAGACAGCGAGCAAGCAAGACTTCGCGCAGGTCACGTGCCAGCGCGCGAAGATGAGGAGAGGTAAGAGAAGTGGCAGAATTGATTTTCGAGATCGGTTGTGAAGAGCTCCCAGCGAGGTTCATCGAGCCCGCCCTGGAGCAAATGAAAGCGGCGTGGCGGCAGCGTTGCGAGGACGCGCGCATCACCTTCGGAGAGGTGCGCACGTTCGGGACGCCGAGGCGTCTGGTGTTGATCGTGGACGAGATCGCCAGCAAGCAGAGCGACCTGGAGGAGGAGCGCACCGGACCTCCCGCGCGCGCTGCGTTCCGCGATGGCGCCCCGACCAAGGCGGCAGAAGGTTTCGCCAGAGGTCAGGGCGTGGCCGTCGAAGACCTTTACCTGGTCGAGACGCCCAAGGGTGAATATGTCGCCGCGCGCGTGTTCGAGGAAGGGCTGCCGACAAAGGAGCTCGTCCCCGGAATCCTCGCGGGCATCCTCCAGGGGTTGCACTTCCCCAAGTCGATGCGTTGGGCTGCGCTGCGCAACACGTTCGCGCGTCCTGTGCGTTGGCTGCTCGCGTTGCTCGATGGCGAGGTCGTCTCGCTCGAGTTCGCAGGGGTCAAGAGCGGCAAGCTGACTTACGGGCACCGCTTCTCGGCGCCCGGTGAGATCGAGGTTCGTTCGGTCGAGCACTACGAGGACAAGCTCGCGGCGGCGGATGTGATGCTATCGCAGCAAGTGCGCCGCTCGACGATCCGCGCGATGCTGTCGGTGTGCGCGGAGCAAGCTGGCGGTGTCATCGTCGATGATCCCGAGCTCGTGGACGAGGTCGCCTTCCTCGTCGAGAACGTGAACGCGGTGCTCGTGACGTTCTCGCACGATTACTTGAAGTTGCCAGACGAGGTGTTGATCTCGTCGATGCGCAGTCACCAGCGCTACTTCGCCGTGGCGCACCCCGAGACGGGCGCGCTGCTCAACTCGTGCGTGGTGATTTACAACACGCCTGTGCGCGACGCCGATGTCGTGCGCGCGGGGAACCTGCGTGTCCTCAAGGCTCGCCTGGAGGATGCGAAGTTCTTCTGGGAGCAAGACCTCAAGACGCCGCTGGCCGATCGCGTCGAGAAGCTCGATGATGTCGTCTGGTTGCGCGAGCTCGGCACGTTGCACGAGCGCTCATCGAGGATGTCGCAGCTCGCGGCTTCGATCGCTGGTCAGCTTGGCTTCGACGCGGATCGTATCGACACCGCGTCCAGAGCGGCTTACCTCTCCAAAACGGACCTGCTCACGGACATGGTCGGTGAGTTCCCCGATCTTCAGGGAATCATTGGCCGCGCTTACGCGGGGCTCAATGGTGAGGGCGATGCTGTGGCGCAAGCCTTGCTCGACCAATACCTCCCACGCGGCGCGGATGATGACCTCCCCGCGACCGATCCTGGCGCCTGCGTGGCGTTGGCCGAGCGCCTCGACGCGCTGGTCGGCATCTTTGGCGTGGGCAAGATCCCGAAATCGAGCGCCGATCCTTACGCGTTGCGACGCGCTGCGTTGGGTGTCCTGCGCATCCTGCAAGGACGCGCATGGAACCTCTCGATCAGCGAGTTGGTCTCGGCGGCGTATGGCATCTACAGCGAGCAAGGCAAGCAGGATGCGTTCGTCACCGACGAGGACGCGCTGATCGCGCAGGTCAGTGATTTCATCCTCACTCGCCTCAAGCACTCGCTCGCCAACGAGTTCACCACGGACGTGGTGGACGCGGTGTTGGCCGTGTCTGGTGATGATGTGCTCTCTGCGAGGGATCGCGTCGAGGCGCTGGCGCAGCTTCGCGACGAGGCGGACTTCGAGCCGCTGGCCATCGGGTTCAAGCGCGTCGTCAACATCTTGCGCAAGCAAGCTGACGCGCACTACGAGATCCCCGCGGTTGTGGACGCGGACTTGCTCGAGGACTTGCAGGAGCGCGAACTCCTCGCGCGCTACGAGGAGGCAAAGCGCCACGTCGAGGGCGCGCTCGAGACGCGCGACTGGGCAGCAGCCTGCAAAGGGTTGATCACGCTCAAGGAGCCGATCGATGCCTTCTTCGATCACGTCATGGTGATGGCCGAGGACGAGAACCTCCGCCGCAACCGCCTGGCGATCCTCGATCAACTTCGCGGCTTGTTCATGCAGGTCGCCGACATCTCCATGATCCAGACCGAGCGTTGATTCGAGCCGGGTTGGCGCCAACGACAACCGCGCGCCCCTGGCACGAAATTTTCACAGCAGCCGTCGACAAGCCCCCTGCATGCCAATCATGCAGGTGGCTGGTTTTGTTCATGAATTTGAAAATTTCGTGCCAGGGGCGCGCGACCGCCAGCGATCGCGCCTCTTCCAGAAAAAGCACCGCGAGAGA
>JAYZVO010000094.1:0-15630 GCA_036155555.1 Myxococcota bacterium | reverse complement strand
GAAGAGAGGCGCGGAAAATGCTCGCATTTTCCGCGCCTCTCTTCTTTCTATTCAGGTCGAGATCAGTTGATGCGATCTGACTGTTCGCGCTCGATCGACTCGAAGAGCGCGCGGAAGTTTCCGCCGCCAAATCCGGGGTCGCCCTTGCGCTGGATGAGCTCGACGAAGAAGGGGCCCGCCTTGGGTTGCTCGTAGAGCTGCGCGGCCTCCTTCATGAAGATCTGGAGGAGGTACTTCTCCTCGGCGCCATCGACGAGGATGCCCGTCTCGCGGAGGACATCGTAGTCCTCATCGATCTTGGAGACGCCTTGCTCGGCGAGTCGGCCGGGGGCGGAGTCGTAGTAGTTGGGGGGCGTGTAGAGGAACTCGACGCCAGCCTCGCGCAGATCTTTGACGGACGAGATGATATCGCGCACGCCGAAGGCGGCGTGCTGGACGCCAGGTCCGCCGAAGTCGTTGAGGTAGAGTTGGATCTGCGAGTTGTTGAAGAAGGGGCGCGCGGGCTCGTTGTTGGCGAACTTGACGCCGCTCTCTGCATCCCAGACCACGATCGACTTCAGGCCCGAGCCCGACTGGCGGGTAGGATCGATGTCGCTGGTGTGGAAGGCGATGTCCCAGAACTGCTCGAAGCCCATGACGGATTTGCACCAGTCGATAAAGGGCTTGAGGGTGCGCATGTTCGAGGTCAGGTGATCGACGCCGGAGAAGTCAAAGCGGTTGGTCCCGCCTTCCTCGACGGTCTGCCAGCCTGGCGCGTGGCGATCGTACTCTTTGCGCTCGATGAAACCATAGGTGGTGTTTCCGAGCGGGGTGACGATCTCGAAGTAGCGGTAGGTGCCGCCGTTCTCCTCGATGGTGCGGATCTCGTCGATGATCGTCGCGCCGCGTGCCTCGAGGGTTTTGAAGGTGAACTCGATATCCTGCACGCGGAAGTTCACGGTCGTGATCCCGGCAGCATAATTCTTGAGGTGGAGCGCAGGCGCGCTCGTCTCCGAGGTAGACTCGATGACCTCGAGGTCGATGTTCCTGGCCGAGTAGACCTCGCCCTTGTAGCCATGCTTCTCGGTGAACGACTCGGTGGTTCGCGCTGTGATGGCGAAATCGAGCTTGTCCACGTAGAACTGCCTGCTTCGTTCGAGATCCAGGGTGACAAAACGAACGCTGTCATACCCGATGATTCCAAGGTTCTTCTTCTCTGACATCTCTCCCTCACCGATAAGTGACTCGTGATCCGCTGGGCGCTTTGAACGAACCCACGCTGTATTCGAGGAACCCGTATCGAATATCCCGGCTGCTGTAAAGACGTTGCCTGTGACGCGGTGCGCCATGAGCGGTTATCGATTCGGTCGATCGTTTATCGATCGGCGTGTGTTTGTGAGGATCTGGATAGACGATTTCACAGTGGGTAGGATACAGACACCAAAGGCCCCACGAGGCAAATGTTGGTCGAGCGGCGATGTGATTCGAGCCGCGGTTTATGCAATGGAAAGGTTGCTTATGTTTGCGAAAAAACGAATGAAAATATTCTTGTGTGCGGCGTTCTCTCTCGCGCCAGCGATAACAGGGTGCGTCAAGCCTCCTGGGGGGACTGCCGTGGTCGAGGATATGAGCATGGAGGATATGCAAAGCACACCCGATATGGCCGAGGCACCTGTGGACATGGGTTTTGCTGACGCTCCAGCCGATATGCCAGACGAGGAGATGGACGCTCCGGATGCCGGGATGGTTTGTGAGCCAAACATGGCGCGTTGTGCGAGCGAGTCTGTGCGCGAGGTGTGCACGGAGGATGGCGCTGGCATGCGCGCCGAGCCTTGCGATGCTGGCGAGGTTTGTGTCGGCGATGGCGCGTGCACGTTGCAGTGTGGCAAGGGCGCAGGGAAGGTTTGCGCCATCGAGCGCTTCGTGGGTTCCATGGAGGAGACGCACACCAACGGTTGTCTCGGGCGCTCGCTCGTGGTGTGGGACGACTTCATCTTTGCGGGAGATCCTTGCGCGACCATCGATTTCATGGAGGCAGGCATCGTGCAGATGTTTCGCGTCGAGAATGGCAAGCTCTCGGCGACATCCGTGCTCCATGGTGCTTCCTCACAAGGAGGGCGCTTCGGGACATCACTCGTGCTCGGCGATGAGGAGTTGTTTGTCGGCGATCCTGGCTTGATCGGGGGATCGATCCACTACTTTGCCGCGCTCGATGAGATCGCGGCCGAGCGGAGCAGCGTGGTCCAGCGTAATTGTACGCTCGCTCCTGACGTTGACCTGGACCCGCAGGCGTGGGGAGAGGTGCTCGCGATCCTTCCCGAAGAGCGTCTGTTGTTTGTCGCTGATCCTGAGTGGACCTCGAACGTCTCCGACTCGATGGGGCGTGTTTACGTGTATGAGATCGCAGCCCCTGTGGACTGTGATGATCTCGCGAGCGCGTTGCAGCTCAAGGCGAGGATCGAGCCTCCTGCGGATAAGACCGTGTTTGGTTTTGGCGCGGCGCTCGAGGTCAGGAAGCGCCTGGTCGATGGCAACAGCAAGGCAGAGATTTTCATCGGCGCGCCGGGAGAGGATGGCGCGCTCTTTGTGGCTTCGGTCAACGTGTCGGCGCTCCAGGGGAGTAATGAGAGCGCGTTCTTGCGCGCGATGCCCGTCGCACATGGTGATGCATTGGGGGTCGAAGGTTTGGGCGCAGCGATCACACTCGAGGCTGAGCGAGAGCGTGTCTATGTCTCTGCGATCGGAGCAGAGGACAAGGAGGCGTTCTACGCGATCGATTTCGACGGGGAGACCCCCGAGCTGATCGCATTGAACCTCTTCGATCCGAGGTGGGGGGATGCGGACATGGGCATCGCGCTCCATTCGCCTGCGGGCAAGGAAGGGTTCTGGGCAGCCGCGTCAGCCGTTGATGGAGGCTTTCTTGTTTATGTCGATGTGGCCTCTTCCGATTATCAGGGCTCGGTTAGCTGGGAGGTCGAAGCGAGCGAGCTGTTAGAGGACGTGTCAGAGACCCCTCCCACGAACTTCGGTGCTTCGATGATAACCGTCCAGGATGGGCGCTATCTCATCGCGGGAGCGCCGGACTGGGGCAGTGATAACCGCGGAAATGGAGGCGCGCTGTTCTCGTTCGATCTCGGCGAGCAGTGATTTCCTCTTTGAAAACGGCGTCGCCATTTACTCGCGCAGCGGTGGTACGTGGTGCCTGACTGGACGGATCGAGAGCGAGCGCAGGAGCAACCTGTTCGCGTCGGATATGCAGGTCGCCTGGCAGGAAGGCGTCGCGACGTTGGTCTTTGGCGCGCCTGGGTCTGGCGGCAACATCAAGGGAGGCGCGTTTGTCGCGGAGGTGGAACTGGCGATGGGCGTCGATGAGTGTGTGAACCAACTGGCCGACGCGCCCTTGACAGTCGCCGAGGAGCTCGACGTCGAGGATGACACGCTCGCGCTCGTGGGATCGGGCGTGGCGATCTCTCCAGGCGGCGAGACGATCGCTGTCTCGGTGCCGACGTTTTTGGTGCAGGGGAAGACGCAGGGTGGGTTTATCGTCTTCCGCAAGGACGCGGCAACGGGGGACTGGAGTCGGCAGTACGATGTTCGGGGGAGCGCGCCGCTCAGTTACTTCCGCTCGGGTGGAGACGCTGGGCCTGCCTCGATGGGGCAACGGATGGCCTTCTTTAACGAGCATTACCTCGTGGCGGCTGGCGAGTATGACGCATCAGAGAACGAGTTGAACACGGACTGTGTCTTTCGCACCAACGATCGTTTGGAGATCCATCGCTTGAAGGAGACGGAGGCGGAGTTGATGTGGTCCAAGAACACACCGACGGAAGTTTCTCGAAGTATGGTTCCACCCTGGTGCCGTTTGTCGACGAGCGCTTCAAAGAGGTGCGCTTGTTGTCCGGGACGGAGGCGCGCAGTCAGCGGTTCGAGCGTCCGATGCCCGAGGCTAACTGTGCGTTTGTCCCGGACGGAGGCACGGGAGGGTTCACAGATGAGTTGATGGTGCTCGCGGAGGATTTCGACCTGTTTTAGCGAGGCAACTCCCGCGATCGCTCTTTCTTGCGGGGGTCAGTCGAACGAGGAGGAGAACCAGGCGCCATCTTCGCGGTGTTTTTTGAGGCGATCGAGGATCTTGCGCACGATCGGGAGCCCGAAGTCGTCCATGTTTCTGGGGTTTCTCCAGAAGCGCTCGGTGTCACCTCGCCCCTGCGCGGCGTACTGGAGGGTCTTGGCCATCATCTGGATATGGTCAGCGGCTTTGACCACGCGAGCCTCGATGGTGTCGCGCGCCTCGTAGCGATCGTAGATGGAGCCCCAGGCATCAGGGGCGCCATCGAGGATCTTGTGCGCGGCCTTGTGCTCGGCTTCATCGAGCACATCCTTCCCGACAAAGTATTTCACCGGGCCTGGCAGATCGGTCATGATCGCCTCGCCGATGTCGTGAATCAGCGCCATGCGCATCACGGTTTCGCTACAGCAATCTTCGCCGAGCGTGTCCGCGATCCAGAGGGCGATAAGGGTAACCATGTAGGTGTGCGCGGCGACGGACTCGGGAGAGGAGACGCCGCTGATGAGCCAACCTGTGCGAGGGAGCGCCTCGAGGCGCTCGGCGCGGTGGATGAGGCGAAGGAGCGCGTCGATCGGATCATTGTCCGAGTCAGGGAGGGGAGTGTAGGTGCTTTTCATGGTGCGCTGCTCGTTTCGTTGAGGGGGCAGTGTTTGGACGGGCGAAGGTTTAAGGCGCATTGGCGCCTGGATGCAAGTGTTAAGGAGCGAGGGTATGTCGCGGGTCGTGGTGTGTGGAGGAGGGGCGGTGTTTTTCGACGCCGTGCGCGAGCGCTTTGACGCGAGGGGGATCGAGGTGGTGCCCTGGCGCGTGGAGGAAGAGGGAGAGGGGTTGTCTCAGGTGATGCGTGGGAGCGCGGGGGTGATCGTGGAGGTTCCCTGGGGGGCGTTGCTCGAGTCGGGCGAGGGCTCCAAAGTATTGGGAGAGGGGGTCGCGTTCGTGCGCGCGGTGATGGACGCGGCGCGCGCGGGCGGCGTGGTCAAAGTGGCGTGGTTGTTTGACGCGAGCAATATGGGATCGGCGCAGGATGAGGAGGGGTACTGCGAGCCTGGCGCGGGTGATCTTCGAGCGCAGCTCGGGTGGGTGATGGAGGGAGAGCTCTCGAGGTATATGGGAGGAGAGGGGGCGTTGCCGGTGGTTGGGTTGTGCGAGGAGGGGTTGGACGAGAGGGATCGTGCGCGCGGGGCGAGGTTGATGCTCGAGCGAGGGAAGCCTGGGCGGCGGTACAGGTTGTCCCTGGGAGAGAAGAGCGAGCGTTCAAGCGGTGAACTCGGTTGGTAGGATGATGTAGGGTAGAATTTACAAGAGAGACGCTGGACCATCTCGGATTCGTTTGGTATTCTGCACGGGTAGGGTAAAACGGAGAACGCGCCGACGCACCAAAACCAAACAGACAGCTCATCTTCGGGATCAGGCTTCAGAAATTGGGTGTGAAGCCAGCGAACCTGGGTCGAGACGTCGAACTATCCTTCGTCCAAGAGGGCAGCACGGAGAAGCCATGGCTAAGAAGAAACTGTTGATCGCGGCGATCGTCGTCGGTGCTCTTGCGGCGATTCTGATGGCGCTTTACGCCCAGCAGATGAACAAGGAGAAGCAAGAGCTCATCGGTGAGACGGTGGCAGTCGTCAAGGCTGCACGCAATATCCCGGCGGGCACCCCGCTTACCCAGGACTTGGTGACCACCGATCAGGTGCCGCGCAAGTTCCTCCCGCCAAACCCGATCATGAAAGACGATCTGGGGATCTATCTGGACACGCCGTTGGCGGTGAACGTGACGGAGGGGTCGATGATCCTGACGAGCGACTTCTCGGTGGCAGAGATCTCGAGGGATCTCTCCGGGAAAGTCCCCGCAGACGAGCGCGCGCTTTCGATTCCAGTGGATGCCATCAGCGGCGTCTCCGGGTTGTTGACGCCGGGTGACCGCGTCGACTTGCTCGGCACCTTCCCGGTCTCCTCGAAGGAGGAGTTGATCCCGGACGCATCGGGCGGCGGCAGCGTCGGCTATGTGACGATGACCTTGCTCCAGAACGTGACGTTGCTCGCGGTCGGGCAGCAGCTCTCGAGCGTGAGCGCGCAGCAAGATGGCCGTCGCAACAACTACTCGACTGTGACCCTGTCGGTGACGGTGGACGAGGCGGAGTTGCTGACGATCGCACAGACGCGCGGCAAGTTGATGTTGCTGCTTCGTAACCGCGAAGACATCAAGACGGTGGCTGTGACCAAGCGCACCCTGAAAGAGGTCCTCCAGGAGCTCGAGGTCATCCAGGAGAAGCGCAACACGATCGTCAAGAAGAAGGTCAGGAAGGCGCCCGTCAAGACGGAGCCAAGCATCGACTTCGGCGCAGGCAACAGACCCTGATAGTTTAAAGACATGAGCGCCACGACAGGTGGTGAGTGACATGAAGAGGTTGCTGGTTCCAGAAGAGGAGCCAGCGACCTTTTTCTTTTTCGAGAGTTTTGCCATGACAACGCGCCAAACATGGCCGCCTTGTGCAGGAATCATGATGGCGTGAATCAGGGGAGCGTGTTAAGAAAGAGGAGAAGTGACTGATTGGAAGGTGCCATGCAGCACCCGACCGCTCTTCGAGCTCCGGCAGATGACCGGAACACGGGGAGGGCTGGCGTTGTGGCTGTCTCGAAAGTGGCGAAACGCACGAGATGGCGAGCACCATGGAAAAACTGATTGCGGTGATGGCGCAGGGGAGCTCTGAGTATGTTCAATCGCATGGTGGCTAGCTGTACGGTAGCGGTGGTGGGGCTGATGGCCCTGAGTGGAGAGGCGCACGCGCAGCAGCCTGACAAGGAGTTCACGATCGCCATCGGCGAGACGTTGACCTTCTCGGCGAGTGGGATCTCGCGTGTGTTCGTTGGTATCGACACGATCGCCAACGCCAAACCGAGCGCGGATGGCCGCCAGATTATCGTCACGGGGTTAACCTCCGGTGTGACGACGATGAACTTCTACTCGCGGGACAACCAGAAGACGATCCTCGTGCGCGTGGTGGGGATCAACCCGCTCTCGCTGGCGCAGGAGGTCCGCACGGTTCTCGGCGAGCGTTCGGGCGTGGATGTGCGCGTGGTCAACGGGCGCGTGTTGCTCGAGGGCGAGGTCGCGAGTGAGACCTTCAAGAAGCGCATCGAGAAGCTCGTGGTGCTCTACCCTGATCAGGTGTTGAACTTCACGACATTCCGCGAGTCGTTCGTCGAGGGCGCGAAGATGGTGGCGGTCGAGGTGGACTTCATCCAACTCGCCGTTACCGATCGCGATCAGCTCGGCGTGAAATGGGGCCAGTTCTTTGGCGCCAACCTCGCGTTCGGATCGGGCGATGTGCCTCTGTTCTACCCTGCGACGGGCGCAGATGGCCTCGGGCCAGGCGTGTTGCCGACCGATCCTCCCAACCCACCTCGCCTCCCCTCGCCAGCGATCGGTTTGACGGGTGGTCAGGGGTTGACCTCTTACTTCTCGGTCGTGGGTAACCTGAACATGGCGCTCGATCTGTTGGTCGAGCACGGCCTCATCAAGACGCGTCAGCACGGCGTGATCGTCACGGAGGCGGGCACCGAGGCGACCTACGCGGTCGGTGGCACGCTCAACATTCGCGTGGCGACCGGTCTCGGGGCCTCGGACATCCGAGAGATCCCATACGGCCTGAGCGTGACGGTCAAGCCGATCGTGGATGTGGATAACCGCGTCAAGTTGAACGTGGACGCGACCTACAGCGAGCTCGACTACGCCAACGCGGTCGACTCCGTCCCTGCCTTGCGCAACAGCAACATCAAGGGCGTGGTCAACATGCAGGAAGGGCAGAGCGTGTTGCTCAGCGGCATCACCAGCAACCAGGTCTCCTCCTCGGAGCAGGGCTGGTGGTTGCTCTCGAAGATCCCTATCCTCGGGTGGTTGTTCAAGTCGCGCGACTACCTCGGGCAGCGTCTCGATAACGCGCTCTTTGTCACGCCGCGCATCTATGAACCGGGCGGAAAGGTGCACAAGACCCTCGTCAGAGGGGTTTATGACAGCATGCTCAAGAACGGTGTGGAGCCCACCGATCTCCCCGAGCTTTCGGACGCGCCAGCGACGTCAAGTCGCAACACGGGTGGTGGGAGTGAAGGTGGCGGTTTCGAGGAATGAGGTGTCATGAGACGAGTACGAGTACTGGATAACCAGGGGCAGGAGTACTTTTACCCGATCGAGCGACCGGTCGGAGAGATCACGATCGGTCGCAGCAAGAACAACGACATCGTCCTCGGGAGCAAGACGGTTTCACGCCGCCATGCGATCCTGAAGGTGATGAACGATCGGGTCGTGCTGGTCAACCAGTCGCCAAACGGCGTTTATGTCGGCAGTGAGCGCGTCGAGGAGTCGCGCGAGCTCTACCCTGGTGAGTTCGCCACGATCGATATCTACCGCATCTGCGTGGAGTCGGATCGCGCCATGGGAGGGCCTCCTGGTCCAGGCCCAGGGCCTGCGCCTGGCCCTGCCGGTCCGCAGCAGCCGATGGGTTATGGCAACCCGGGCATGCAGCAACAGCAGCAGCAACGGATGCCCGGACCAAATCCAGGCATGCAGCAGCCGCAACAGCAGCAACAACGGGCTCCGCAGCCTGCGCCGCAACCGGCCAGGCAGCCAGCGGCGCGCCCGAGCGCGCCGCGTCCAAGCTCCAAGAAAAACGATCAGGCGTCCTTTGATCGCTTCATGCACGAGATGCTGGGGCACATGGATCAAGAGGAGCCGCGCACCAACCTCAACGGTGATGAGGTGCAGCGGCTCGATCGTCAGGCGCAGCGTCGCATGGTCGACTACAAGGCGCGCATTCACGAGATGCTCAAGGAGCGCCTCGACTTGCACTCCTTCGAGATCTCGGATTACCGCAACCCGAAGGTGATCCGGCAGGTCTCGACAAAGCTCAAGGAGGTCTTGACGGTCACCTTGAACGAGATCCCCCCGCCATACACCAAGGATGATGCCTTCAAGCAGATGATGGATGAGGTCTGCGGGCTCGGCCCGATCGAGGACTTGATCCAGCACAAGAAGGTCACCGAGATCATGGTCGTCGACCGGGATCACATCTACGCGGAGCTCGACGGCGAGCTCGTGCTCACGGACCGATATTTTAGCGGCGAGAAGTCGATGATGACGGTCATCGAGCGCATCGTCGTGCCGCGTGGTCGCCGAATCGACGAGTCCTCGCCGCTGGTGGATACGCGCCTCGCGGATGGTTCTCGTGTGAACGCGGTGATTCGACCGCTGGCGCTCAAGGACCCATGCCTGACGATTCGTAAGTTCCCCGAAGATCGCCTGACGGCGGCGGATCTCGTGCGCTTTGGCAGCTTGACGCAGGACATGGCCAAGTTTATTGGTCGCGCCGTGCGCTCGCGCAAGAACATCATCATCTCGGGCGGTACGGGTTCGGGGAAGACGACATTGCTCAACGTGATGTCGAGCTTTATCGGGCCGACCGAGCGCGTGGTGACGATCGAGGACGCGGCCGAGCTGCAACTGCAGCAGGAGCACGTGGTGAGTTTGGAGACCAAGCCACCGAACATGGAGGGCAAGGGCGAGATCTCGATCCGCGACCTGGTCAAGAACGCGCTGCGTATGCGCCCGGACAGGATCGTCGTGGGCGAGTGTCGTGGCGGCGAGGCGCTCGACATGTTGCAGGCGATGAACACGGGGCACGATGGTTCGATGACGACGGTGCACTCGAACAGCCCGGTGGAGGCGATCGCGCGTCTGGAGACGCTGGTGTTGATGAGCGGCATGGAGTTGCCAACGCGCGCCATCCGCGAGCAGATCGCGAACTCGGTGGACGTGATCGTGCAGCAGTCGCGCTTTAGCGATGGCTCTCGCCGGGTCTCTTACATCTCCGAGGTGGTCGGTATCGACGATGATGGCTTCGTGCAAATCGAGGACATTTATCGCTACAAGGCGACCGGGATGGACGAGAACAACAAGGTCCAGGGGTACCACATGGCGACGGGGTATCTGCCCTCTTTCCTGAACGACTTCATCATCTTGGGGCTCGCGCGTCCCGATGATTTCTTCTGAAAGGACAAGGGCTTCTGGGTTGCGAAAGCCCCCGTCGGTAGCTACACTAGGCCCATGAGAGAGGGTCTCGCGCGGAGCGTCTGTGGGCGCAGGGAGTACAGCACTCCGACCACAGGCAAAGAAGAGCGCGCGAGGCGTTCGAAGCGCATGATGCAAGCAAGAGAGGAGCGTGCAAGATGTCGACGCCGTATCTTATCGGGGCAACCGTGTTGCTCTTTCTGGCGTGCTTTCTGGCGGTGTATGGCGGAGGTGACTGGGTCGCCGCGCGCCTCTCACAGGAAGCGAGCGTTTACGAGAAGTTTATCGGGAAGAAGCTGCGTCGACTTTTCTTGAGCATCACGCCTCAAGAATTCATCATCGGGCACATCATCTTCATCATCGTGGCGATCGCGCTGGCGAGCTATGGGCTTGGCGGCGTGTTGCTGGGCATCCCGCTCGGGCTGGGGGTGGGGGTGATTATCCCCTCGATCTGGCTCGACATGCAGTGGAACTCGCGCCTCAAGATGGTCGAGGAGCAGGTCGAGGAGGCGTTGGTTTATATGGCCAACAGCTTCAAGGCGAACCCCTCCTTGCCGGAAGCATTCCAGGATGTGTGCAACTCGATGGGGCCTCCCATCACGCAGGAAATCAGCGTGATGCTTCGCGAGTACAAGCTCGGCACGCCGCTCGATCAGGCGCTCATCAACCTGCAAAAGCGCGTCCCGGCGCGTAACCTCCAGCTGGCCGTGGCCGCGCTTCTGGTCGGACGGACGGTCGGTGGCAACATCCCCAAGATTTTGGAAGACACCAGCACGACGATTCGCGAGTCCTACCGCCTCGAGCGCGTGATCGACACGCAGACGGCGCAGGGGCGTATGCAGGCGTGGGTGATGGGTTCGGCACCGGCGGCGATTTGCGTGGTGTTCTACTTGATGGACAAGACGCTCATCGAGCCGTTGTTCAACAACTTCATCGGGTACTGTATCCTGGCGGTCGCGGTCGCGTTCAACGTGGTGGGCGTGGTGCTCATCCTCAAGATCGTGGCGATCGACGTCTAAACCGGCTGAGGTTCGATCCGCGGCGCCATCGACGGTGTCAGCGGGGCTGAAAGGGAAGCTCGTCAAGTCGGTGGCCGCATGTGGCAACCGAACGAACAAGGTGAGAGCAAGGATTCACCATGCCAAACTTACCACCAGGGTCCACACAGCTGATGTTTGTGGGGATCATCGTCTTTACCTTCCTCGCGTTCTCTCTCTTTGTCTGGGGCATTGTCCCGGACGAGGTCGAAGAAGAAGACATCTATGGCTACCGCTTGACCAAGCGCAAGCGCCTCATCGAGGAGAATGGCCTGTATGCGTTGGTGTTGCCGATGGTGCAGCTGTTCGCGCACCACTTTAGCCACCTGCCCGATCAGTTCCTGGGGATCGATGTCGTCGCGAAGCGCGAGAATATCCGTGATCGCCTGATTCGCTCCGGCTACATGGGCGCGTTCACGCCCAACGAGTTCTGGGGCATGTGTTGTGTCGCTGGCCTGGGCATCTTCGGCGTCTTCCTGTTCATGACCTGGCTCGCGCAGGGCTTCCCCAACGTGCCTGTGGCGCTCATCTTCGGCACCGCCGGGGTGATCCTTCCCTACTTGCAGCTCGACACCGCCATCGGCGAGCGCCTCGTCGAGATCGACCGTCGCCTCCCTTACGCCATCGACTTGCTCGTGCTGTCGATGCGCGCTGGCCTCGACTTCATGACAGCGCTCGATCGCGTGGTCACCAACGGCCTCGAGCAAAACCCCGATGACCCGATGGTCCAGGAACTCGGCGTCGTGCTCCAGGAGATGCGCGTCGGTACAGCGCGCGCGGACGCCTTGATCAACCTGTGCGAGCGCGTCAAGTCGGACTACCTCAAGTCCATGGTCGGTTCGATCCTCCAATCCGAGAAGCGTGGTACGCCGCTGGCGAGCGTGCTCGAGGTTCAGATCGGGACCATCCGCAACAAACGAACCCAAAAAATCGAGAAGGCCGCCAGCGAGGCCGCCGTCAAAATCCTCGGTCCGTTGATGTTTATCTTCGCTGCCGTGCTCGTGATTGTGATTGGCTCGATGATCCTCAAGATCAAGACAGATACACAATGACGCCGTGAGGCGCTTGGATGATATGGCGCCGCGAGCGTTGTTTATTCTCCCGTCATTTGTAGGATGGCGAGGACGACCTCGCATTAGCCACCACTACCTGGGACAAGAAGATGCCTTCATTTTGGTTCGAGACCAACCTCAACGGGAGTCCCCAGAACGTCCAGTTCAACCGCGCGCCGATCGTGATCGGGCGAGGGCAAGGGGTGGACTTCATGATCGAGCACCCGACCGTTTCACGGCAGCATGGCCAGATCGTTCACGATCCTTCCCGCGGCTACAGGCTCGTGGTGATGTCTCGTGGTGGGATGACCGCTGTCGATGGCGCGCAGGTGGTCGGAGAGGTGCCGCTCTACAACGGCTCGCAGATCCACTTCGGGCAATGCGCTGTTGTTTTCCGCGCGCATGACGCGCCTCAGAAACCTGGCGCGGGGGGCTTTGGCAACCAGGCGGGAGGTTTCGGGGCGCAACAGTCTGGAAGTTTTGGCGCGCAGCAGCAGTCAGGGAACTTCGGCGCCGCGCCCTCTCAGAGCGGAGGGTTTCAGGCGAATACGCCCGCGCCTTCTGCCTCTGGCCTCGGCGCGATGAACCTCGATGACATCGGAAAGTCCAACGACAACTCCAAACCTGCCAACGTCTGGGAAGAGATCGCAGCCAGCGCCGAGGCGATGGACGAGGAGAACGATGGCGCGTCTTCCTGGACCGAAGACGGCGCCTCCGACAACGACTATTACGCCAGAATGCAGGCCGCCAGCGCGCGCGGTGACGAGAAGGCCAAGGGGGTCAACCCGGTCCTCTTGATCGCGGTCGTGTTGGTCGCCGCGGCAATGGTTTACGTCTTCTTCTTCATGGGCCAGGGCGGCGGTGGACCCGCCGAGGTCAAGGTCGCCATGGAGGACAAGCCCCCCGTCGAACTCGACAACGTCTCCTGCCTCGGCGAGGAAGACTGCGTCTCGCAAGCAAAGCAGCGCTTTGCCGTCGGCAAGCAGCTCCTCGAGAAGAAGGACGTGCACGTCTCCAACCTCTTCGAGGGCTACAAGAAGATGCTCGAGGTCAAGGCCCTGCTCGAGCAAGGCAAGGCCAAGACCCCAGCAGGGCTCGAGCAGGCGGACACCTTCATCGAACAATCACGCGCCGAACTCGACAAGATCTTTCGTGAGCAGCGCCTGCTCTTTAACCGCTATGGCAAACGCCAGATGCACAAGCAACAGCTCCAGGCGCTCGACACCATCAACAGTTACTTCCCGGACAAGACCACGCCCGAGTACCAGTGGGCCTACGAGAAGGAAGTCGAGCTGCGCAAGAAAGGGATCAGCCGCCGCTGAGCGTCCTGTCCTACCTTCTTATCCGACGGATCTGGTTCAATCATGATCGCATCAGCCGATAAGCGCGCGCCCTACATCGCTAAGGCGCGCGCTCTCATTTTGACGCTCCTCTTTCTCTCCGGGTGCGCGCTATCGACATCCGATCGCGCCGATGAAGCCTACAAGCGCGGCGAGTATGATCGCGCCATCGAACTCTATAACGAGGCGATCAGCGATGGGAGCCGTGACCCGGAGGTCTTCTACCGGGCCGCGCAAGCCTCTCTCAAGGTCGGTGACCTCGCTGGAGCAGAGCGCTACTACAGCCGCGCGATCCGCTACGGTGGCGGCGTGCCCGTGATGCGCGCGCTCGCGCAGCTCTACATTCAGACGAGCAACTACACGCGCGCCGCGCAGGTGCTCTACGAGCTGCTCAACTACGATCCCGAGCAGCAGCCGATCTACAATAACCTCGGGACCTCGCTGATGTATGCTGGCAGCCCCTTTGCCGCCGAGAGCTACTTGCTCGTCGCGCAACAGATGGACCCCAGAGATCCTGTCCCATACGTCAACCTCGGGCTCCTCTATGATCGCCATATGAATCAGGTCGATCTCGGCGCCGAGTTCTACCAGTGCTACCTGTCACTCAGCTCCCCCAAGGCGGAGCAGCGTCAGCAGATCCTGATGCGGCTCAAGGAGCTCGGGCAGCCGTCCTCGGCGCAAGGGACCGAGCGGTTGGTGGTGTGCGGTGAGGTCTATGCGCCAAAGCGTCGCGCGGGGCCATCTCCTGGCGAGCTGCGCAAGGCGTTGGGGATCGAAGAGGATGAGGTCGCCGCCAATGAAAAGGAGATCGAGCTCGGTGGGCAGGCAGATCCTGAGTCAAAAGGAGAGGTGATCGTTCAGTCGAGCGGCGGCACCGCACCAGATCGCTCCAAAGATAAACCCACCGTCGTGATTTCGAATGAAGCTCCGCGTGACAAGGAGCAAGAGACACGAGATCGCGCGCGCGAGAGTTACGCCAAGGGGGATTACGCCGCCGCCGCGCGCGCGCTCGAGACCATCCCCACAGATCGCATGAGCGCCGAGGATGCTCGCCTGATGGCGCGCACGCAAAAGGCGCTCGATCAGCCGCTCGATGCCGAGACCTGGTGGCGCCTCTCGCTCCAGCGAGAACCCGATGCTGTGGCGCTCGGCGAGCTGCTCAAGTTGATGCGCGCACAGAAACGCACCGCTGATGCCGCCGCGCTGTGCCAGATGTACAAGGCACACCCGGAGCTCAAAGCCGTCGTGCATTACTGCCCGACGAAGTAGCTGTCCCGGACGAAGGTGAAACCTCGAGCGCTCCGGCGCTCGCTCGCACAGAGGATGGAATGCCATGCTCGCCAAAGCCTGCACGACCTTGCGTCACCCCAGAGGCGCTTCCGCCGTCGAACTTATCATCGCGCTTATCCTGAGCGCGCTCGTCGTCATGGGCGTCGTGAAGTTGTTCGGCGCGACCATCGAGCAGAAGTTTCGCGACGGCGACGAGCGCATCTCCGGGATGGATCACGAGAAAGAAGGCGGCAGCGGAGGTAGTCAGATCGTCGCTTCACCTGACGAGTTCGAGGAGAATAACTCCGGTTCGGCTGGCGGAACTCGCGTGGCCATCAAGCAGAAGAAGAGCGTCGGGTTTGGCAGTGATTCCGATACGAACGAGCTCAGCGAGGAGCAGCGCGCCGAGCAGGAGCGCCTCAAGAAGGCGCAGCAGAAAGGCTACGCCGTCAAGCAGCGCAAGTCCGACTACGAGCGACGGTTCGGCTCGAGTCAGGACGATGATCGCGTCAAGCGGGACTCAGAGCAGCGCGCGGTGCGCTTGCCCGGAGATGGACCGACCGTCGAGGCCAGCATCAACCCGTTTATTCTCCTGCTCCTGTTCCTGATCGCTGGTGGGCTTGTCTTCTTTATCTTCAAGGGGCAGACCGTCGGCAACGACAGCTGAGCCCGAGCGCCGACCTTGAAAAAAGAGGTGTGCTTTCGCAACCCGCGGTGGCCAGAACCGTTTGGGGGGCAATTTTTTTTAACCCCGAAAGTGCCCCAAAACCCTAGGCCAAAAAATTCCCCCCCACCGTTATGGGGGGGGCGCGGGCAAAAGATA
>JAYZVO010000093.1:0-40918 GCA_036155555.1 Myxococcota bacterium | reverse complement strand
CATGACGACAACCGTTGGATATAACCACCCCGCGTGGGGTGGGCTCGCGAGGGGGGTGGGGGGATCTTGCGGCGACACGCCACGCAAAACCCACCCCTCTCGCCGCAAGACCCCCCCTCCCCCTTCGCTCGCGTCCAGCGAAACAAACACTGGCGAATCCACCGCGCTGAGTTCGACGACTTCTCCTCGCGTGAGCAACCCCTCTTTGGAGGCACACCACCCGAGGTCATCCAGCAACCAATGCAGACACACCTTCACCTCGCGCGCCACATGAAGTCGATCGTGGACCACGCACCCGGCGTTTGTGAGGAGCACCTCGCGTTCATAGTGAGACATACCATGCCTCTTCCACCCAGAGTGTGTGGCGAGCGCTGTCCTGTCACAGCGCCGGAGCACCTGCGCCATATCTTCACGCGCGTGGTAGGCGAATCGTGCGGGCCGCTCGAGCGGCCCGAGGACTTCTCCTCGCGGCGAGAGAAGATGAATCGCGTTGTGACTCGCCGCACCAGAGAACCACTCGTGCCAGGCGTCATCGTGGTAACGGTACGAGCCTGCATCCAACGCGATGTTTTGCTCGCCATACCAAACATCCACATGAAACAAGTCACATTGACTCGCGAGCCCGATCGGTGGTCGCGTGCGAAACATCACGCGCCAATCATCGAGGTCCAAAGTGGTGATCGGCGCGGTGGTCGAACTCTGGTTTGCGCGACGCAGATCTGGCGCTACTTCAGGAACATCCGAGATAAGGACATCTGCTCCTGACTCACAGGAAAGCCAGAACGCTTCCTCATCCCAGGGTCCTCGTCCAAACGCAGGCCGCACGTTTGTCTCGGCGCCCAGGCTCACGAGCAAAGGTCTGTAATCGCGGTGTTCTGTTTCGCTCAAGCGGTGCATCCTCGCGCCATCGTTCGCGCCCCAGTTTGGCAAATGCCCCTGCGATGGGGCACACATCTGGTGGTGCAAGAATCGTCGAGTGCGATGAAAGATGCCTCGCAGCCGATGCGGCGAGAGAAGTTTTGCCGGGATAAGCCTCGCCGCCCACAAAAGGTATTCGGTAGCGAGGCGATGGTAGTTGTGCGACGCCTGGATGTAACTGCCATCGGCGAGGAACTGCTCCAACGCTTCGTGAGCGAGCACCTGCGCGCCACGTGTTCTGTAGTGTTCGGCGTCGCGAAACCAGGGAAAGAGGACACCTATCGCCGACAACGCGATCGATTCGATGATCAAGTGATTGTTGGGGACAGCAAAACGCGCGAAGTCCAGGTTCCGGTCGATAAATCGAGCATGGAGCTCGATCAAACGAACAAAACGCGCGAAGTCTCGCTGCTCGAAGCCTTCATCCTGCCCCAGCGCAGCGACCGCGAAGCACCAGTTCAGCGCGCGGATCGCGCATTCCTGACCGCTCGCCCAGTGAGGTCCTGCGAGGTAGGGATTTTGCGCCTCGAAGCTCTCGAAATCACTGGCGAGCAACCGAGCCCAACGCGTCGCCTGCTCCGTGTCCTTGCTCCCCTCGCAAAACTCACCAAAAAACGAACGAGCGCGCACCCAGTCGAACACATAAAGCACGCGGCCGATGGCCCATACATCTTTGATATCCCCGAGCGTCCTGGCATGACCCCAGATGCGCTGACCATGAACCAGCGGCCAGGATCGACGCGCGGGATCGAGTGGCGCCAGACGCCATTGCCTGGGGGAGAGGAAGTCGAGTTCGAGACCGCCATGTGCGAGGATCATCCCCCTCGATGCGCGCTGCGCGCGCTCGAGGAGCAACTCGCGCTCTCGCGGCGAGAGCAAGGACTCGAGCGCTGTCCTCGCCGCACCCGTGGTGATCTTCTCGCGCGTCGCGCGAAACCAATGCCCTTCGGGGAGCGCGTCGAGCCAGACGCCAGTGGAAAACTCAGGGGGCGGTGACAACTCGACAGGAACTTCTCGCGATGAGATCCACTCGATCGCGCCGCTGCGTGTGACGAGTTCATGACCGAGGCGCCAACCTGCACGCGCAGGGCCGACATCAAGAAACCAACGCAGCCAGGGCTTCAAAGAGCTCATGATTGGCATTGCCGCACAGCGAGGATCGTGGATTGAGAGACCTCCGCGAGCTCGGACAAGGATATGGGCGTCACGTCCTCGCCGAGGCATGCGCGCAAGACCGCCTCGAGCATGCGCTTGTGCCCCTTGTCTGCACGCAGCGTGCGCCTGGCCTCGAGGCCAGGCCAGCCCCAAATCTTGAGCGCCCGCCAGTCATCGATACAAGCGGTCGAACCATCGCAGGTGACCTCGATACGCTCCTTGGGAAAGGAGCTCGCCCCCCTGGTCTCGTAGAGGATCGTCGCGCGCGAGCCATCCTCGAAAGAGAGGAAAATGGTCGCGGCCGGATCAGGCCCACTCGCGCCTCGCGCCAGCGTTTCGGTGATACGAGCGCCAACCAATGCTCGGCTCAAGTCGATGAAATGACACGCCTCGCCCAGGATGCGACCTCCTTGCTCGTCGTCAAAGAGCCAATGGTCTGCGGGCAACGCGCCAGCATTGATTGTCATCAGGATCGAGCAGGGCGCATTCTTTCGCGCGATCGCTTCTCGTAGCGCCACCGCCATGGGCGCGAAGCGGCGGTTAAAGCCAACCGCGAGCATTCCGCCAGAGCGAGATCTCGCGGTGACCACGCGCTCGAGCTCGTCGAGGTCTCGCGCGAGCGGCTTCTCGACGAACACATGTTTTCCTGCATCCAACGCACGAATGGCATACTCGGCGTGGGTATCGTGCCGCGTCAGAACACACACGAGATCGACCCTCGGGGAGTCAAAGACCTCTCGAGCATCTGCTGCGATAAACTCGAACCCATGCTCCTTCCCCAACCACGCCGCGCTCACCCCCTTCGCCGAGGCGAGCAAGAATCGTTGAACGCGCTCCTCGCCGCCAAGCAGCGGAAGAAATGTCCTGTGAGCGTAGTTGCCTGCGCCGATCACGCCGATGCCGACAGCCCGTCCTCCTGTGTGTGATATCGGTGGTTCGAGACGAATGCGAGGCGTCTCCACGACCTCCTGCCTGTACTCGAGCAAGATGGCAGCGCGCGTTTCTCTGGCAGCGAGCGCCGCGTAAGCTGCGGGCGCATCCTCGAAGTCAAAGCATTGATCGATGAGGCTCTCGACGTTCAACGCGCCGCGATCGATCTGTGCCAACGCCGCCTCGAAGTTTCGCTGCGCGGTCCAACGCACATGCTCGATCGGATAGATCGCGCCCTGCTCTTCGTAAGCTCGGTCGTAACGTCCTGGACCATAGGACGCCGAGACCTGGAAGGTGAGCTCCTTGTCGTAAAAGACGCGGCGTTGCAAAGAGATGTCTGCCACGCCGACCAGGACAATCCGACCTCTTCTCCGGCACATTTGTGCGGCGAGAGCGAGGGGGCTCGCGTCGTCGCTCGCCGCACAAATAATGGCAGCGTCCGCGACAGACTCCTTGTTCGAAGCGGTGCCGAGATCCATACAGTCTGCGTGGCCGCGCTCGATAGCGAGCGCGCGGCGACGCTCGTCTGGCTCGACGCCGATCACCTCACACCCCGACGCGCGCAGCAAATCGGCGACAAGCTGACCGATGAGCCCGAGCCCGATCACGGCGACGCGCTCACCGAGCGAGATGTTCGCCAGGCGAATGCCATGCAGCGCGATCGCCGCCAGCGTCGCGAAGGCCCCCTGTGAGAATGAGACATCCTCGGGAAGCCGCGCACAAAGCGCAGGAGAGACCACCACGCGCTGGGCGTGAGGGCCATTGCAGCAGACACGATCGCCGATGGAGAAGCCATGCACGCCCTCGCCCACAGCGGTGATCACGCCTGCGGCGGCATATCCTGGGAAATGGGGCTGCTCGAGCCTTGCCATGACGGCATCAAAGGTCGCGAGCACGCCCTCGGCGCGCGCCTTGTCCATCACTTGCTTGACGCGATCCGGCTGTTGAAGTGCTTTGCCCAACAGGCTTGCCTGGCCAAACTCGAGCAGCGAGCGCTCGGTCCCGCTCGAAATCACCGAGCTTCGCAATTCGACCTGGATCATCCCCGCAGGAGGATCGGCGGTCGGGACATCGATGAAGTCGACCTCGCCGCTGGCGAGATCCTGTATCAATTGCTTCATAGGCCGTGATGGAGGGTCCAGAGGGTGACGCTTTCGATCGCTTCACTCTGCAACACCAGGATGCTGCAAGCAACCTTTTGGCGACACCCTGTAGGCGCACTTGACCTTTGCGGGGAGTTTCTAGATGATCCGGGCGCCCTCGAGACCTCATAAATCCAAAGAGCGGCGGGGCAATGAACGCAAGGATATCCCAATGATGCTGACCATCTATGCTTCTCTGATTCGGTGGCTCGACGAACTACCGACTCTCCCTCAACCGATTCGCATGGCCATGGTCGTGGCGATGCACCTCGTCCTCTTCGCGGCGGCGTACATGGGGAGTTTCCTCATCCGCTTCGACTTCTCCATCCCAGACACATGGATGGCGACGGTCTGGACGGGCCTGGGGCTGGTGCTCGCGGCAAAAATGATCGTCTTCGGGCTCTTGCGCATGTATCAGGGGTGGTGGCGTTACGTGAGCATTTACGACCTGCTCACGCTCACGCGCGCACTGGTCGTGGCAGGCATCGCGTTTGTTCTGGTCAACGTCTTCACTGGCCTGATCACACCGCCTCGTTCGATTTATATCATCGACTTTGGCCTCTCGTTGGTGCTCGTGGGTGGCGCGCGCGGCAGCTTGCGCTTGATGCGCGAGGCCCTGCACTCGCGCACGGCAGAAGGGCCAGAGCGCCAGAACGTACTGATTCTGGGCGCCGGTGATACTGGCGAAACCTTGCTGCGCGAGATCAACAAGAACCGCAACCTGCCCTACAAGCCGATCGGCTTCCTGGATGACGCGCCCCATAAACAGGGGCTCAAGATCCACAACGTCTCCGTGCTCGGTCGCATCGACGAGCTCAAGCACTACGCGGACAAGCACAACGTGGCGACGGTCTTGATCGCGATGCCCTCTGCGGATCGCGAGCAGCTTCGTCGCGTGGTCAACATCGCCAAAGACGCTGGCGTCGAAACGCGCATCCTCCCAGCGGTCGAGACAATCCTGAGCAGCGGCGGGCTCGTGACGAATCAAATCCGCGAGATCTCCCTCTCCGACCTGTTGGGACGCGCGCCTGTGCGCCTCGACATGCAATCGATCGGGAGCCTGCTCCAGGGCAAGCGCGTGATGGTGACAGGGGCCGGTGGCTCGATCGGTTCGGAGATTTGCCGTCAGGTGCTTCGATTTGCCCCTGAAGAGCTGATCATGATCGAGCGCGCCGAGACGCCGCTCTTCTTCATCCACCGCGAGCTGCGCGGCGAGCACGGCGAGAGCATCATTCCCTACGTCGCATCGATCAGCGATCCAGACCGCATGCGCGAAATCTTCGCGCATCACACGCCCGACGTGATCCTCCATGCAGCAGCCTACAAACACGTCCCATTGATGGAGGCCAACCCTTGTGAGGCGGTCAAGAACAACATCACGGGCACGCAGGTGTTGACCGATCTTGCCATCGAGCACGGCGTGAGCGCGTTCGTGTTGATCTCGACGGACAAGGCGGTCAACCCGACAAGCGTCATGGGCGCGACCAAGCGTATCACCGAGTTGTTGTTGATGAAGGCGCAGCAACGCCAGGAGAACAAGACAAGGTTCTGCGCGGTGCGTTTTGGCAACGTGCTCGGCTCGAATGGTTCGGTGGTGCCGATCTTCACCGAGCAAATCCGCAAGGGCGGCCCGGTGACGGTGACGCACCCGGAGATGACACGTTACTTCATGACGATCCCGGAGGCTGTGCAGCTCGTCCTCCAGGCAGGCGCGCTCGGGCAAGGTGGCGAGATCTTCATCCTCGACATGGGCGAGCCTGTGAAGATTGCTGACCTCGCGCGCGACATGATTCGCTTGAGTGGATTGAGCGAGACGGACATCGAGATCATCTATACGGGGATTCGCCCTGGCGAGAAGCTCTTCGAAGAGCTCGCCATCAACACCGACGAGATGGACAAGACGCGCCACAAGAAGATCTTCGTCGCGCCTGAAGAGGTCGAGGGAATCCAACTGCTCGGCGAGCACTACGCGACGCTTATTCAAACCGCCGAGGATGGGAACGAGCAAGAGGTCAGGCAACTCCTCAAGCAAATCATTCCGACCTATTCGACGCCCAAGCTGCCCAAGAACGTGGTCTCGCTTCGCAAGACCCACCCGACCTCGCCGCCCGAGAAAACCAATGAGCGAGCCTGAGCACGTCTGCCTCCTCGGGCTCGGACGTGTTGGCTTGCCGATGGCTGTCGCCATCGCGAACGCAGGGCACGACGTGACCGGGGTCGAGATCGACGACGCACGCAGAGGAGCGATCGCCAGCGGCGAGAGCGACCTGGACGAGCCGGGTCTCGCCGCTGGCGTACAGCAAGCGCTGGCGTCCACGAGGCTCGAGGTAAGCGCCGATGCGGTGGCCGCGTCCGTTTATCTTATCGCGATCCCGACGCCTGAGAGCCCCGGCGAGCAAGTCGCCGCTTTATGCGCTCTCGCCGAGGAGCTTCTGCCAAAGCTCGAGAAAGGCGCCCTCGTGGTGCTCGAGTCGACGAGCGCGCCAGGGACGACGCGCGCGAGCCTCGCGAAGATGTTCACGCAGGCAGGCTTTACGTTGGGAGAGGATCTGTTTTTGGCGCACAGCCCGGAGCGCGTGATTCCTGGCGACGCGCTCGCAGAGCTCGCGCAAAATGCGCGCATTATCGGTGGGTTTACGCCACGATGTGCGGCGAGAGCGGCGGAGTTCTACGCATCATTTTCGCGCGGGCCAATCCATCAAACCTCGCTCGAGACCGCCGAGCTGACAAAGCTCGTCGAGAACACCTTCCGCGATGTGAACATCGCGCTGGCCAACGAGCTCGCGACGTTGGGAGAATCACTCGGGTGGGATATGAGCGGCGCGATGGAGCTCGCGAATACGCACCCTCGGGTGGGATTGCACCACCCCGGAGCGGGGGTTGGAGGCGCCTGTCTGCCGCTCGCCACGCGTATGATCGCGGGCTTTGGCAACCGCGACTCGGCGCCTCGAGCGACGCTGCTCGAGGCCGCGCGCGAGGTCAACGCGTCGACGCCAGAAGCGTTGGCAAAGAAAATCCTCGCCAACCTCCCCCACGGCGCGACGGTCGCCATGTTGGGAGTTGCATACAAAGGCAACATCGCAGATACAAGCGAGACGCCTGCGAAAGCACTGCTCGGCGCACTCCTGGCAGGAGGCGCCACCGTGAAGGTCCATGACCCTTATGTAGAAGCATGGCCCGAGGCGCACTTGCTGCCGCTCGAACAAGCCCTCGAGCAAGCAGACGCGGCGGTTTTGGTCACACCACACGAGCGCTTTCGAGCGCTAGAACCGAGCGATTTGACCGCAATGCGGGGGAGATCGCTCTTTGATCTCTGCAATATTCTGGACGCAGAGCGTTGGACAAAAGAGGGCTTCGCGCTCTCTTCTCGAGGCCGCCCCTGGCCTGACGCCCACGCATCCCAATCCGTGAGAACAGCACCATGACAACTTCCAAGATCGAGCAACTCAAGCAAAAATTCGAGACCGGCGACGCGGTCGTCGCCGTGATCGGCCAGGGATATGTCGGGCTTCCGCTCGCCATGGAGGTCGCCGAGGCAGGCATGCGCTGCATCGGCATCGACATCTCCGAGGATCGCGTCGCGCAAGCAAACCGCGGCGAGAGCTACATCCTCGATATCTCCAACGAGCGCCTCTCGGCAGCGATTGCCTCGGGGGGATACAAGGCCACGACCGATTACTCGGCAGTCGCCGAGGCGGACGCCATTTCGATCTGCGTGCCCACGCCGCTTCGCAAGACGCGCGACCCGGACCTCTCCTACATCCAGAGTTCGCTCGAAGCGCTCCGTCCTCACTTGAAGGGGCCTTGCCTGATCGTGCTCGAGTCGACGACCTACCCAGGCACCACCGACGAGATCATGGTGCCCATGTTGACGGAAGGGAGCGACCTCGTGCTCGACGAGGACATCTTCGTCGCGTTCAGCCCCGAGCGCGTCGATCCGGGCAACGCCGTCTACGGCCTCAAGAATACGCCCAAGGTGATCGGCGGCGTGACGCCAACCTCGACCGACCTCGCCGTCACGCTCTATGGCCGCATGATCGAGAACATCCACCCCGTGGGGCACTCTCGCGAGGCGGAGATGGTCAAGCTGCTCGAGAACACCTTCCGCGCCGTGAACATCGCGCTGGTGAACGAGATGATGCTGATGTGTGACCGCATGGGCATCAACATCTGGAACGTGATCGACGCCGCAGGCACCAAGCCCTTTGGCTTCATGAAGTTCACGCCAGGGCCAGGGATTGGTGGACACTGCATCCCGCTCGACCCGACCTACCTGAGCTGGAAGGCAAAGTCTTACGGGTTCTACAACCGCTTTATCGAGCTGGCCACGGACATAAACGGCAACATGCCGCGGTTTGTCATCAGCAAACTCGTGCGCGCGCTCAACGAACAAGGCAAGGCGCTCAATGGCGCGCGCGTGCTCTTGCTCGGGATGGCCTACAAGCCAAACATCGACGACCTGCGCGAATCGCCAGCGCTCGATGTCTGGGCGCTGCTCGAGCGAGAGTGGGGCGCGCTGGTCTCTTACCACGACCCACACATCGCCGAGATCCGCTCGCTGGGCGCTGCCAATACGCAGCTCTCGCCAGCGGCGCTCGCGGAGTTCGATGTCGTGATCATCACCACCAACCACAAGGATGTGGATTACGACCTGGTGGTCGAGCACGCGCCATTGATTCTGGACACTCGCAATGCGCTCGAGCAAGAAGCCGAGCACATCGTCAAGCTGTGAGAACGAGATGAAGCTCGATGTATCGGGAAAACGCGTGCTCGTTTCGGGGGCGTTCTCGAGGTTGGACAACGACGACGCGGAGGTCGCGCTCAAGAAACTGGGCGCGACCATCGCGGATGGTCTCTCCAAAGAGACCGACTACCTGTTCGCCGGAGATCGATCCGAGGCCATCTGCGCTCGGGCTCAAGAGCTCGACGTGCCGATCCTCACCGAGCACGCGCTCCTCGATATCATCGGCATGGCCACGCGCCGCCGCAAAGAGGAGCTCTTCCCGAGCAGCATCAACCTCTGGCTCGCGCTCGATCCTGACGTCGAGGCCGAGACCATCACCATCCCGCTCCCGCACTCGCTGCGGCGAGAGCACGAGCTCGTCCTCCATGCTCGCCGCACAGACTTCATCACATCGCGTCGGTTTGGCGAGACGTGGGGTCTCAAGCTCTCGGAGTTCACGGGATACTACCTCGGCGAGCTCGAGCTCGATGGCGAGCCCCTCGGACCGGTTCCAGACCGCGATGACGTCGAGCATATGTACTACTGTCGCTTTCGGAGCGATGGGAGTGATTACGCGAGCGGGTCCGAGAAATTTGGCGCAGAGCGTGGCTTTCACGCGACCTGGTTGCGCGAATGCCTGGGGCTGCTCCCCGAATCACTCCCCGAGGATGACAGCGTCCAACTCGAGGATGGCGTCGAGCTCTCGTGGCAGGACCAGGGCGATGGTGTCTGGCTACTTAAAATGAGCCAGGATCAAAGCTTCGGACATGTGCTCGCTGAAGAGTACGAGGAGCTCGTGATCGACTTCAACGAGCGCACGTGGCGCTGGTCACACTACTTCATGCCCTGTGACGCAGACATCTAGAAGGCGTCGCTCCGACTCCTCGGCACGTAAGAGAAAAAATAGCGGCGAGAGAGACCACACACGTGGTCTCTCTCGCCGCTTTTTTCACTGCCCCACATCCTCCCGCGCAGGGACCACCGCGAAGCTTATCAATGGAACCCGCTTTCGGTGGATCTCGTACCCGACCCAACGCCGCGCGTCGGAGGCACATTGCCCGAGGCGACGCTCGAGCCCCACGAGGTCGATCACCTCGCCCTCCATGGGAGGTCGGGTCATCAACGTGGCGCGGAAGTGGTCGGTGTCAGGAAAGGGCTCGACATCGACCAGTGTCAGGTCCGCGATTTGTTCGTCATCTTGCTCTCTGAGCCAGTACACGAGCGCTTCGGTGACCTGTGTTCGAAGTTGTGCGCGCTTGCGAAAGTGAGGCGAGGAACGCATCGCCCCGCGTCTCTCTCGCCGCTTCTTTTTCTCTCGGTGTTGGTCGCGAGGATCGACGCCGTCCCCTTCCTGTAACGTATCGCACACGTCACCGATAAGACGCAGCAGCGCCTCGGTCTTGTCTGGATTGTTCACGAAAACTCCACTCGGAGGTTGAATCGCAGTGGCGAGGACAAACCGGTGCCCTCGCGCTCGACAGGTCCCAACCAGCGGAGCACGGCCCTACAAGACGTGAGGTGTTTGTATCTCTACCTCACGCCAGAGCGGTGCCGTGCACCGCCTCTGTCACAAGAGGGAGATGTGGGAGAGTGGATGTATGTGTTGAGTAACGCATGGCGACCTCCTTCGTACAACGTCGCTGCGAGAGTCACCGGGACGTCGAGATGTGAGGTAAACACACCGCCGAAATGATTTATTCACAGGCCACCACATCCCTGTGGAAAACCCGCCCTCGGCTTTAAACCATGCGCTCGAAAAAGGTCAGCTTCGCGTCTCGATGATCAGTGGTCCGGTCCCGAGTGGGTCACCTTGCTGACCGAGCGAGATCGCGCGCTCGAGGCGAGACGTCGATCTCTCGAAGGACGCCTGGTCGCGGTAATGCAGCGTCGCGATGGCTTCGCCCTTCTCGACAACGTCGCCAACCTTCTTGTGAAAGACGAGGCCGACCGCAGGATCGATCTCGTCCTCCTTGGTGCGACGTCCTGCGCCCAGGTCGAGCGCCGCCATGCCAACCTCTGCGGTGTCCATGGCGGTGATGATACCGGCGGCAGATGCAGCGAACGGAGCCTTATTGGGGGCTTGCGCGAGGACCTCTTCAGGAGCATCGCAGACGCGAGGGTCGCCGCCATGGACCTCGACGAGAGCGCGGAAACGCGACAGCGCGCGACCACTCTCGAGGATCTCTCGGAGGCGATTCTTGCAGCCTTCGAAGTCCTCGCCAGGCTCGAACGCATCGGCGAGCAAGACCATGTTTGCCACCAACTCGATGGTGACATCGATGAGGTCTTGTGGACCTTCTCCAGCGCGCATGACCTCGACGCACTCTTGAACCTCGAGCGCGTTGCCCACGGCCCAGCCGAGCGGTTGGTTCATATCCGTCAAGACCGCGCGCACGGGCTTGTCGAGCTGGGCGCCGATCCCGATCATGGTGTCAGCCAGGACGCGGGCTTCCTCGACGTTGCGCATGAACGCGCCCGAACCGACCTTGATATCGAGGACGAGCGCGTCGATCCCTTCGGCCATCTTCTTGCTCATGACCGAGCTGGCGATGAGAGGGATGCAACGCACCGTGCCAGTCACATCGCGCAGCGCGTAGAGCTTCTTGTCCGCCGGTGCGATCTGGTCTGTCTGCCGGATGAGGCCGCACTGGTGCTCTTCGATGAGTTGACGGAAACGATCCGTGGAGGCGTCCATGTCAAAGCCAGGGATGCTCGTGAGCTTGTCGACGGTTCCGCCGGTGTGCCCCAGGCCACGCCCTGAAATCATTGGAACCTTGAGGCCCGCCTCGACCGCTAACGGGGCGAGGATCAGCGACACCTTGTCGCCCACGCCGCCCGTGGAGTGCTTGTCGATCTTCGCGCCTGGGATGTCCGAAAAATCAAGGACCTGGCCCGAACGAAGCATCGCCATCGTCCACGTGCCAAGCTCCCTGGCGGTCATTCCATTAAAGAACACCGCCATCAAGAAGGCCGACATCTGATAGTCGGTGACGTCCCCATGCGTGTATCCCGTGACGAGGGTTTGCAGCGCCTCGTCGCTAAGTTCCTGGCCATCCCTCTTGGCGCGGATGATCTCCACTGTCTGCATTCGCTCCTCTCCTTGGAGGTGATCCACGGGTCGCGCTGCATGATGTTTGGTGCGCGACGCCTGCTTGAAATCGACGCCCGCTCAGAGTTGACGGCGCCGCAAAAGATGACCCTAGCACGAGGGAACCGACAAGCGAAGAACTCATGCGGCGAGAGCGCGATGTCCAAGGAACATTCTCGCCGCAAAAGTGTCTCCTGATCGAATGCCTTCCTCCCCTGGTTTCCTCGCTGCTGGAAGAACGATGTACCCTGAAAAACTGACAACATGCGTGATGCTCGGCCTCGCCGCGCTGTGCTCGTGCGCGGTGCTCCTCGTGCCTTCGGATGCCTTCGCCTGCTCACCGATCAGAGGGTACACGCGGCCGACCAACATCGAGCTGGTGCAGCGTGCGGACGCCATCGTCATCGCCAAGTCCAGGCGACTCCTGCGCACGAGCGCAGGAGATCGCATCGTGCTGTCCGTGGAGGATGTGATCAAGGGCGCGGTTCCTGTCGGCGAGGAGCTGGTTATTCGCGGCACGCACGCCGCTCACACGGAGCCAGATGGAGAGGTCGAAGACTTCTCGAACCCTCGCCGTGGGGCGTTCGCGGGAGGGTGTATCGCCTATGATTATAGCCTCTGGGGAAACTACCTGTTGTTCTTGGGGCGAGTGGATGGAGGGGGTTGGAACATCCTCGGCTACCCGTTCACGCGCGTGAACGAACAGATCGCAGGTCGCCGCGATGATTGGGAGGTCGCAGTGCGTCACTATCACGCGGCCAGCCTGCTCCCTGCCCCGGCGCGCGATGCGTTGCTGCGCAAGCTCGCGACCATGGCCGAGGTGGGCACCGACCCCGCACTTTACCCACGCGCGATGGCCAGCGATATCACCACACACTTTGCCACGCCCACACAGTTCAAGCCCGCCAAGGCGCTGATCGCGATGTACGCGCAGCGAGAGGAGCTCAGAGAGCGGCTGAGGATTTTGTGGTCGCTCGCGCATGGCAAGGATCGCGAAGGGCTCGACTTTATGCGCGCCAAGCTCTTCGGGAAGTTGACCACCCCCGAGCTCGAAGCGTTGGCGGTGTATTTCGCCGAGGTCGAGGATCGAGAGGCCACCGAGAAGATGCTCTCGATCACGCTCTCGATGGTGCGGCGAGAGTTCAACACCTACGACTACTGGCGCCCGCTCTTCGTGCTTATCACCCACGCCAGGGTCGAGGACGAGGAGGCGATGCGCGAGATTTACGCCGGGACCAACGACGAGGGAGCAGAGTGGCTCGAGGAGTGGTTCAAGCGCATCGAATCCGAGGGAGCAGCGGGCGCGCTCGGGCGCGCTCGCGAAGCGCGCCTTCGCCAAAAACTCCTGAGACAACGGGCTGCCAAGGAGGACCCATGAGCGTCCGAGTGGTTCCGTTGGGGATCGACCCGATGAGGTTGCGCTCGGTGACGCGTGATCCGAGATCCTTTGTCGAGGACCTGGAGGAGGATGAGCCTGCATGGTTCGAGCGGGCGGATCGCAGCTACTTTTCAAGCCAGCCGGGGTACTCCGCGAGGATGGCGCGCGCCCTGATGACAGGAGAGCGTCATGGCGAGCATCCGAGGTTCGAGGGGTCTTTCTCGAAGCTCGTCAGCCAGCACGTGGGGCAGCGGCTCGAGAGCGGCTCCTGGCGAGAGCAGGACGATGAATTGATGGTGTTGCTGTCGCGATGGCTCGAGATCGTCGAGGCGCCAGAGCGATTGGCAGTGGAAACGCTCGTGCAGGGGCAGAGCTTTATCGCAGGGCTCGTGGCGGTCGGGAGATGGTTCGAGCCAGAAGAGGTCGACGAGGTCGATGGCTTCTTCCTCGAGCTCGAGGAGGACGCGCGTCAGGACGCGTTCGAAGAACTCGACCTCTGGGACCCTGCGCCCTTGCAGAAAGCGTGTGATGAGCTCGAGGGGTGGTTTAGTGAATGCTCGTCACGCGGTTGGGGGTTGATGTTGTTCGCGTCCTATGGCGAAGAATAACACTCAGACCAATGACTTCAAGAAAGATAGCACACCCAAGAAAACACCCCATCTTTGTATTATACAACTCCAAGTCTCGGTCTCTTGTCTGACCAGTCAAACACGAACAAACTGCACATTTCATGCGTGTTTAACGCTCGTTACAATTGTCAGCGGGTCCACCAGGGGTTAGCGTGGGACGTTGCTTACCAGGCTGATCCTCTTTTGTTGAATTGTGGAGTGGGAAGAGGTGATGGGAGGGCAGCTTGGAGAATGTATCCTGAGCGAAAGCGAGGAGTCTGTTTTGGCCCCATCAAGCCAGAAGAAAAAATCTTACCACCACGGAAACCTGAGAGAATCGCTGATCGAAGCAGCGATCGAAATCATCGCCGAGCGAGGACGCTCGGAGTTTACATTAAGGGAGCTCGCCAAACGCCTGGGGGTCACGCATGCTGCGACCTACCATCACTTTAAGGACAAGGATGACCTGCTCTCGACGGTAGCCGAGCGAGGCTATCGCGAGATGGGGGAGTACCTCGAGGAAGCGAGCGCGAGCGAGGATCAGAATCCGATCATGAAGATGAGGCGCATGGGCGCGGCGTACATCCGCTATGCCCATGAAAACCAAGCCTATTTTCGCGTCATGTTCGGTCAAAAGTTCGCCGACATCAACGCCTACCCCGAGATGGAAAACGCGGGGCAGACGACAAAAAACATGATGGAGACGCTCGTCCGCGAAGGACAAAAGGCTGGCATCTACAACACCGAGGCAAACGTCGAGGAGTTGATCGCCATCTCCTGGGCAACAGTTCACGGGCTCGCGCTGCTGACTATCAACGGCCACTTCGAGCACCTGCGCGAAGGGCTCGAGCTCGACGATTACGTCATGCGCATCTCGCGGCACCTGTTCACGGGCACAGGATCACCGCAAGCACAGGTCGCCGTCCGGGCCGCGAACACACAGCCGCCCACGTGATCCTCGACCACAAAAAAGACACACCGGGCGCGGCGAGTGATTAGATCCAAGCGCGCGCCTCGCCGTTCAACCTCCTTATCGAAGGTCCTCTCGACCACTGATAAGGAGGTTTTTTTGTTGTACCGACACATCGCCGCGCTCTTTACCACGCTCGCCATGACCACGCTCTTTGCAGGCTGCGCCTCGGATCGAGCGAGGCAACCGACCGAGGTCCCCGACAACACACCCACGCTCGAGGTCGCGACCTACAACGTCAACTATGGCATGGCGCGCGATGGCCAGACGCTGGCAGCGATCCCGGATGTCGATGTCGTCCTGTTGCAAGAAACCACCGCGGTCTGGGAGCGAAACATTCGCGCCGAGCTCTCCGAGCGCTACCCTCATATGCTGTTCGAGCACTGCTGTGGGGCAGGTGGTCTGGCGATCCTGTCAAAGAAGCCGATCACCTCGATCGCCTATATCCCGGCGCCCGAGCCCGGCTGGTTCCCCGCCTGGATCGTCGAAGCAGAGACCGCCATCGGCAAGGTGCAACTGCTCAACGTTCACCTGCGTCCTCCCGTCAACGATCAGGGGAGTTGGGTGAGGGGTTACTTCTCGACGCCCGAGATCCGCATCGCCGAGATGCGCGCCTACCACGAGCACCTGGATAAAACCCTCCCGACGATCATCGCCGGTGATTTTAACGAGGGGGAAGATGGCAAGGTCATCGACTTCCTGCGCGAGGAGAACTTCTCGCCCGTCCTTCAAGACTACTCGCCGGGCGCAAAGACCTGGCGTTGGCAAACTTCTGTGGGGACCATCTCGACACAGCTCGATCACATCGTCTACGATCGCGCCGCGCTCGAGCCCCTCGAAGCAAAGGTGCTCGACCAGGGCTACTCGGATCACCTGCCTGTCGTCGCGCGCTTTCGCGCGCTCGAGCAACGCTGAACAAAAACCTTGAAGGTCGCGCGTGTGCGAGAACATTCAATTTAAATGCGACCGCATTCAAACTGAATGTTCTCGCATTTAATTTCACGCAACCTTCATGCATGTGACGCATAACCCGAGGCATCTTCTCGAGAAGATGCCTCGGGTTATGCGTCACATGCCCCCTGTTTTCTGCGGACTCGCCATGACTCGCCTCCACATCGATATCGAAGGGATGACCTGCGGCCACTGCACCAGCCGCGTCGAGAAAGCGCTCGAAAAACTCGAGGCGCTCTCTGACATCGAGGTCGACCTCGAACACCACAACGCCAGCGCGACGCTAGCCATGGACCTCGACGAGCGCTTGCGTGAGGAGGTCACTGACGCCATCGAATTCGCGGGCTTCGATGTCCTGGACGTTCGCGAGGAGCCCGAGGAGGGCGCGGGGGACCGGCACGACGAACAAAACTCGCGCGACGAGGTGTCCCCCGCGCCCTCCTCGGGCGACGAGCCCGCGCGGGCATCTGTCGATGCCCGCGCGACAGCAGCGCCAAAAGTTCAGAAAGACGACCTCGCCCAAACATCTGTCCAGACCGAGGGAAAACACGCCATCGAGATCGATGTGCGCGGGATGACCTGCGCCTCGTGCGTGGCACGCGTCGAGAAAGCGCTCGCAGGCAGCGAGCGCGTCTCGAGCGCCAGCGTCAACTACGCCACCGAGGTCGCCACCGTTTACATCGAGCAACCTCCCGAACAGGAGCAACTCGACGCGCTGCGCGGCCTCGTCGAGCAGGCTGGCTACGACGTCGAAGCGATCCGCGTCCGCGATGGTGATGCATCGAGCGCGCATGGTAGCTCATCGACAGCCACTTCTTCAGAATCACAGCGCCCGCAAAAGGAAGCGGCGAGCGCGCGCCGAGCGCGCGAAGCTCTCGCCTGGAAGAGCAGGTGGATGTGGGGCGTGGCGCTCACGATCCCGATCATGTTCGCGCAGATGGGGCCGATGTGGTTTGACTTCGAACTCTCGGGGGCCGCAGAGATCGGGCGCCTGGGGATTGTCGCCTACCTCACCGCGCTCGTGCTCGGCGCGAGCGGGCGCCCTTTCTTCAAGGGCGCCATCTCGGGGATAAAACATGGCTCGGTCAACATGGACACGCTCGTGGCCATGGGCGCAGGCGCGGCGTTTCTCTCGTCGCTTATCTCGTTGATTCTGCTCGCCACAGGTTCCTCGCGCTCGCTGGGCATTCACTTTGACGGCGCGGCGATGATCGTGACCCTGATCGGCGTCGGCAAGTGGCTCGAAGCGCGCGCCAAGGGGGACGCGAGCAAGGCGCTCGAATCACTGCTCGCGCAGAGCGCGAGCAGCGCGCGCGTCTGGCGAGATGCGCAGTGGAAGGAGATCCCCGTCGATCAGGTCGCGCAGGGAGACAAGGTCTCGGTGCGCGCTGGCGAGAAAATCCCTGTGGATGCGGACGTGATCGAAGGGCGCGCCAGCGTGGACGAGTCGATGATGACGGGCGAACCTGTCCCCGTCACACGCGAAGAAGGGGACGAGGTCTTCGCCGGCACGATCAACGTCGACGGCAACCTCGTGTTGCGCGCCACGCGCATCGCGTCGGAGTCGACGCTGGCGCAGATCGCCAGCGAGGTCGAGCGAGCGCAAGCAGCAAAGGCAGACATCCAACGCGTCGCGGACAGGATCTCGGGCGTATTTGTCCCGGTCGTGTTGCTCGTCGCGGTGATCACCTTCATCGGTTGGTGGATCTTCTCGGGGGATGTGGCCGCAGCGATCGTGCCTGCGGTGGCGGTGTTGGTCGTCGCGTGCCCGTGCGCGCTCGGCTTGGCGACGCCGACGGCCCTGCTCGTCGGGAGCTCGAGAGCGGCGTCGAAAGGCATCCTGCTGCGCGACCCGGACGCGCTCGAGCGCGCGAAGAAACTCGACGCCCTGATCTTCGACAAGACCGGGACTTTGACTCAGGGGAAGATGAGCCTTCGCTCGATCGAACCGAGCGGCGAGAGCGAGGATAAAATCCTGGCTCCCGCCGCAGCAATGGAGGAAGGGAGCACGCACCCGATCGCCAACGCGCTGACCCAGGCTGCGCTCGAGCGCAGCCTGGACGAAGCGGGGCAGATCGAAGACTTCGAGTCGTTCGCAGGGCACGGGATCGCCGCCACGATCGATGGCACGCGCTACTGGCTCGGGGAGGCGACCTGGGTCATCGAAAAGGTCGGCGAGGACGCGATCGAGGAAGAGCGCCTCGCCGCGCTGAACGCGGCGGAGGCATCGGCACATACGAGCATCGCCCTGGGCGCACAGAATCAGCTACTCGGGTGGTTCGTCCTGGAGGATGCGCTCAAGGAATCCGCGCGTGAAGTCATCGCCAAGCTGCAAGATCGTGGGGTCGAGATCTGGATGATCACGGGGGACGCGCAGGGGAGCGCGGAGCACGTCGCCAGGGAACTCGGCATCTCGCCCGAGCATGTGCGCGCCAGGGTCAAGCCGCAGGAGAAATCGAGCGCGGTCCGAGAACTCCAGGAGAAAGGACACGCCGTCGGTATGGTCGGCGATGGGATCAATGACGCCGCCGCGCTCGCGGCCGCAGATCTGGGCATCGCGATCGGCGCAGGCGCCGACGTGGCGCTCGAGGCGGCGGACATCGTGCTCGTCTCCGAGGAGCTCGCGACGGTGGTGCGCGCCATCGACATCGCGCGCACCACGCACGGGCGGATTCGCCAAAACCTGTTCTGGGCATTCTTCTACAACCTGGCGCTGATCCCGATCGCCGCGCTGGGGTGGCTGATCCCTGCGATGGCGGCTGGCGCGATGGCGCTCTCGAGCGTCTCGGTCGTGACAAACTCACTCCGACCACATCGTCTGCGGTGAGGATTCATGCGGCATAACGCGCGCTTGGGGTTGTCGATTGATCTGGGCAAATCGGCGTGATAGGACTTGCGGGTCTTCGCGAGAGAGGGCGGAAATTCTGTGAATTGTGGCGTGAGGCTCACGCGACGATGACGCGACAGGCTTACCCTCTCCTCGCTCCGTAAGATTCCGCTCACGCGTGTGATTGCACGCCCAGACTGGTTCGACTTCTCCATGACGAATGCACGATATGTGATCACGGGTGGCGCAGGTTTCATTGGCGCCAACCTCGTGCGACACCTGCTCGAACACGCCCCGCAAGCCGAACTGACCGTCGTCGACAAGCTGACCTACGCGGGCAACCTCGCCTACCTCGAGGATGTCTCCGACAAGATCCGCTTCGTTCAGGCGGACATCTCAGACATGGAGGCGATGTCCTCATTGTTCGACGAGGTCAAGCCGACGGGCATCTTCCACCTCGCGGCGGAATCACACGTCGACCGCAGCATTACAGGGCCTGCGGCGTTCATTCAGTCAAACATCGTGGGCACCTTCGTGCTGCTCGAGTGCGCGCGCAAGCTCTGGCTCGACGATGAGAATGATGTCACCGGGCGCTTCTTGCATGTCTCGACCGATGAGGTCTACGGCTCGCTCGGGCCAGAGGGCGCCTTCACCGAAGACACCCCTTACGATCCGTCGAGCCCTTACTCGGCGAGCAAGGCATCGAGCGATCACCTCGTGCGCGCCTACGAGCGCACCTATGGGCTCGACGCCGTGATCACCAACTGCTCGAACAACTTTGGCCCCTATCAATACCCCGAGAAGCTGATCCCCGTGATCATCCGCAACATCCGCGACCAGAAGCCGCTGCCGGTTTATGGCGACGGGATGAACGTGCGCGACTGGCTCTACGTCGAGGATCACTGCCGCGCGCTCTGCGCAGCGTTCGACCGTGGCGAGAAGGGGCGCGCGTACAACATCGGGACCGAGAACGAGTGGACCAACATCGGGCTGGTGCGCTTGCTGTGCGATCTTGTCGACAAGGAGCTCGGGCGCGAGACCTCCTCTCAGGAACTGATCTCGTTTGTCACCGATCGCCCGGGCCATGACCGCCGCTACGCGATCGATCCGAGCAGGATTCGCGACGAGCTCGGCTGGGAGCCCCAGCGCAGCTTCGAAGATGGGATCGCGTTCACCGTTCGCTGGTATCTCGAGAACCTGGAGACGCTCTGGAATGTGTGAGCCCTGTCACAGGGCGCATGCTCCATTCATTTAACGCGAGGCGCCGCCATCGTTCACACCGTGAATGAAGAGGTCGCCTCGAAACGCACGAGAGTTCACGCATGAAAGGGATCATCCTCGCAGGCGGGACGGGCAGCAGGCTCTTCCCCTTGACCAAGGTCACCAACAAGCACCTCTTGCCTGTGGGCAAGAAGCCGATGCTGCTCCACCCGGTCGAAAAACTCACCGAGGCGGGCATCGAGCAGATCCTCATCATCACGGGCACCGAGCACATGGGCGACGTCGTCGGCCTGCTCGGCAGCGGCCGCGAGTACGGCTGCCAGTTCACCTTCCGCGTCCAGGACGAGGCGGGCGGTATCGCGCAAGCGCTCGGGCTGGCCGAGAACTTCGCGGGCGGCGATGACATCGTGGTCTTGCTCGGCGACAACATCTTCGAGGACTCGATCGCCGAGGACGTGCGCCGCTTCCGCGAGCAAGCCGAGGGCGCGCGCGTGCTCCTCAAGGAGGTCCACGATCCGGGCCGCTATGGTGTGGCGCGCGTGGACGGCGACCAGGTCGTCGAGATCCTCGAGAAGCCAAAGAACCCGCCGAGCAACCTCGCCGTCACGGGGATCTACTTCTACGACAACCAGGTCTTCGAGATCATCCGCTCGCTGAAGCCTTCGGCGCGCGGCGAGTACGAGATCACGGACGTGAACAACAGCTACATCGAGCGCGGCGTGATGACCTTTGGCCGCTTCGATGGGTGGTGGACGGACGCGGGCACATTCCCCTCCTATCACCACGCCAACCAGCTCGTCTCCGAGTCGGAAGCCGAGTAATACGAGTCCTATTCTTCAAGGGAGCACAAGGTGGCAGAGGAACGCGAGTTTACAAGAGGTAAGATCGAGGACGTCCAGATCCGCCCGATCAAGAAGTTCGTCGATGAGCGAGGCTTTTTGGCCGAGCTCTGGCGCACGGACAACGTGGACGAAAAGATCCGCCCCGTGATGACGTACGTCTCACAAACCGAGCCAGGGGTCGTGCGCGGCCCGCACGAGCACGTCGCGCAGACGGACTACTTTGTCTTTATGGGGCCTGGAAACTTCAAGCTCTACCTGTGGGACAACCGCCCAGATTCGCCTACGTTTAACGTCTTCCAGACGTTCGTGGTGGGTCAGGATTCGCCCACGGCGGTGGTGATCCCCGAAGGGATCGTGCACGCGTACAAGAACGTGAGCTCGATCCCCGGCGTGGTGATCAACTGCCCCAACGCGCTCTACGCTGGTGAGAATTACAGCGAAGAGGTCGACGAGATCCGCCACGAGGCAGATCCCGACTCCCCCTTTATTGTCGACTGACAAGAGCGAGCGCGCCATGCCCCGCCTCGTCCATATCACCACTGTCCCCAAGTCGTTCCTCTTCTTGCGGGATCAGATCCGTTACGTCCGCGAGCACGGCTTCGAGGTCAGCGCGATCACCTCTCCAGGCCCTGAGCTCGAGTATTTCTCTCGAGAGCTCGACCTGGAGATCCTGCCGATCGAGATGCCGCGCAGGATCTCTCCTGTGGAGGATCTCCAGGCGCTCTTTCGGATCGCCAGCGCGCTGCGAAAGATCTCTCCAGACATCGTCCACGCGCACACGCCCAAGGGAGGATTGCTCGGGATGATGGGCGCCACGCTCGCGGGCATCGACCATCGCGTCTACCACATGCGCGGCTTGCCGATGATGACCGCCACCGGCGGCAAGCGCGAGCTGTTGAAGTGGACCGAGCGCGTCTCCTGCGGGCTCGCGCACAAGACGATCGCGGTCAGCCACTCGCTGCGCGAGGTCGCCATCAAGGAACACCTCACCCCGGCGCACAAGATCCACGTCATGCTCGGAGGCAGCGGCCAGGGGGTCGAGGCAAAGCAGCGCTTCGATCCAGACCGTTACCCCGACGCGCGCGAGAGGATTCGCGCCGAGCAAGGCATCCCGCAGGACGCTTATGTCATCGGGTTCATCGGGAGGTTGGTGCGCGACAAGGGGATCGTCGAGCTGGCGGAAGCCTGGGAGACCTTGCGAGGTCGTTATCCCGAGGCGCACTTGCTGATCGTGGGACCGTTCGAGGAGCGCGATCCGGTGCCTGCGAAGACGCGCCAGGTGCTCGAGGATGATCCTCGCGTGCACATGCTCGGGTGGCAATCCGAGACGGCGCCCTTTTACTGCGCGATGGATCTGGTCACGTTGCCGAGCTACCGCGAAGGCTTCCCCAACGTCCCGCTGGAAGCCGCCGCGATGGAGCTCCCAGTGGTTTCGACGTTGGTTCCCGGTTGCATCGACGCGGTGGACGATGGCACAACAGGCGCCCTCGTGCCCGCGGGCGATTCGCGCGCGCTGACGGAAGCGCTCGACGCTTACATGCACGACCCATACATGCGCGCAGCGCATGGGTTGGCAGGACGCGCGCGCGTCCTGGACCAGTTCGACCCGATCAAGATCTTCGCGGCGATCCACGAAGATATTTACCTGGAGTTGCTCAACTCCAACGACCGAGCCAACCAGCCATGAGTGATCCGAAAACCAAGAACATCGAGGAGCTCTCGCTCTTTCGAAAGATGCTCATGCTCTTCGAACCGACAGACCGGCGCTGGCTGCTGTTGATGTTGGCTTCGATGATCTTGAGCGCGGGCTTCGAAGCGCTCGGCGTGGGCCTGATCATGCCTCTGCTGGCCACGATCAGCGCGCCGGACAAGCTTGGCGACTACCAGCTCTATCAATGGTGGGTGACCAACTACGGCGTCCCCGAGCGCGAGAACGTGCTGCTGGTCACGTGTGGCATGTTGTTGCTCGTCTACATCATCAAGAACACCTACCTGCTCGGGCACAAGTACTTCAGCTACACGTTCATCTTCGATCGTCAGGTGAGGTTCTCGAACCGACTGCTGCGCTCGTATATGAATCAGGATTACGAGTTTCACCTCCAGCGAAACTCGTCGACGCTGCTTCGCACGATCAATGAAGAGGTCCGGCTCGCGTTCTCGAGCGTGTTGGCGCCGATGATGAACGTGATGGTCGAGTTGCTCGTCGCGCTCGCCATCATCGGGCTCCTGCTCGTGGTCGAGCCGCTGGTTTCGATCATCACCTTCACCGTGTTCGCCATCATCGCGGGCGTCTTCTTGAAGTACGCGCGTCGCAAGGCGCACCAGTATGGCCTGGCGCAACAGCGCCACGCGCGCGAGATGATCAAGTGGGTGCAGCAAGGTCTGGGCGGGATCAAGGAGATCAAGGTCCTGCGCCGCGAGCCTTACTTCATCGAGCACTACACCGAGAGCAGCCGAGGCTTCGCCGACGCCATCCGCGCGCACCGCGTGATGACCGAGGTGCCGAGGTCCCTTATCGAGACCGTGGGGATCGGCGTGATGCTCCTATTGACCGCGCTGATGCTTGGCAAGGGAGAGAACGCAGGCGCGGTGTTGCCAGTGCTCGGGCTCTTCGGACTGGCCGCCGTCAGGATGATGCCCTCCCTGAACCGCACGGTGACATTGCTCGCCATCGCGCGCGGTTACGTCCACGCGCTCGACGGTGTTCTGGAGCACCTCGAAGACGCGCAGACCTCGCAGAAACAAAGCGCGCAGGCAGCCGAAGCAGCGCGCGAGCCGTTCGCCGAGCCGCTCGTCCTCTCTGACCTGAGGTTCTCCTATACGGACGGAGAGCCGGTGTTGACGGGCCTCTCACTCGAGATCAAGCCTGGAGAAGTGATCGGTTTTGTCGGCTCCTCGGGCGCGGGCAAGAGTACGCTGGTCAACATCATCCTCGGGTTGCTCGAGCCCTCGAGCGGGACGCTGATGCTCGGAGACAGGCCGCTCAAAGAGGTCTTGCCCTCGTGGCAGCGCAACTGCGGCTACATCTCACAGCCAACCTACCTTTGCGACGATACGATCCGGCGCAACATCGCGCTCGGTGTGCGGGATGAGGAGATCTCGGACGAGCAGATCTGGAAGGTCCTCGAGATGGCGGTGCTCGACGAGTTCATCGCCGCGTTGCCGGATGGCCTGGACACGATCGTCGGCGAGCAAGGCGTGCGCCTGTCTGGCGGTCAGCGCCAGCGTATCGGGATCGCGCGCGCGCTCTACCACGACCCGGACATCCTCGTCCTCGACGAGGCGACCTCCTCGCTCGACAACCGGACCGAGCGCGAGATCTCGGACGCGATCCACGCGCTCGGGCAAGACAAGACGGTCCTGATCATCGCCCACCGCCTCTCGACGGTGCGCCATTGCCACCGCATCTTCTACCTCGCCGAGGGCAAGGTCGAGGCGGAGGGCACATATGAAGAGTTGGCTGAGAACAGCGAGAAGTTCCGCGACCTCGTGACCGCGTGGGAGCGCCCGGAAGAGGTCACGGAACAGGCCGACGACATTTCTGCTTGAGCGCGTTGATTTGCTTTCGCACCCGCTCGTCCCCCTGCGCGCTCAAGACCTTGAGCCCGAGACAGCGCCCCGTGCGCGCGTAAAAACGCGCGAGCTCGAGCGCGTGCCCGTCTCGGGTGCGCAGGCGTTGGAAGATCTGCTCGGCCCTGTCATCATCCCCCTCGTATTCGGCCATATGACCGCGCACGACAAAACACCGTCTGCGCAAGGTATCGCGCGCTCTGGAGCAGCGCGCGTCGAGTGATTTCTCGAGCAACAACCGCGCCCTCTCGTCCGGCTCCTGTTTGGTGATCGGGAAGAACAGGATCAGCTTGTCTTGCAACCGCGTCGCATCGGGCGTGGTCTCGACGGCCTGGAGCAGAAACGCGAGCGCGGCGTCATCCTGCTTCTGCCTCCTCATCGTTTCCACGCGCGCGATCACGGCGACCTCTCGCGCGGCGACAGGATCATCGAAGGTCGAGCCGAACATGACCTCGGTCCAGATCGCGACCATCTCCTCGCGCTTGACCCGCGCGTAATACTCGAGCAACGCCTCGTAGGGCCTGTGATCACGGGACGAGAGGCTGACGAGCTCGAGCAAGAACGAGGTCGCGCCGAACTCACCCTCGACCTTCTCGATAAGCAGCGTGATCTCGCGCCAGATCCTCGGCTCGGACTGCAAAAACAACTCGGCGCGTTGCTTCGGGTCTCGGATCGCTTCGAGCACCATGGGGACGATCGGCACGTCGACGCGCGAGTAGACGACGGGGTCGAGCAGCGCCTGGATGTGACCTCGGGCGGCCTCCATATCCCCATCGCGCGCGAGCACGAGCGCGTACATGGCGCGCAGCGCGGCGCTCGGCTCGAGCGCATAAGCTCTGGCAGCGGCGCGCCTCGCGCGCGCGATATCCCCCTTGTCGAGGGCATCCTGGGTCTCCTCGACAAAGAGTCGACTCTCGGAGGGGAGCTTTTTAGCGAGCTGCTGGCGTTCCTGGCTCGAGAGCGAGGCAAAGGTGTTGTCTTTGGGGGATGCATCAGGGAGTTGGCAGAGGATTCCTGCGCCGAGCAAGAGCCCGGCGAGCACAGCCCAAACGCCCCACCCCACCTTGCGAGAAACTTGCGGATAAAAGATCCGCTCGCGCCACGGAGAGGATGCATCAGGGAGGTTGCCTTCCTTGCGCAGCAAGCGCGCGCGGGCGTGCTCCCACCAGACCACGAGCGGGAGCCCGAGCCCCAGGGCGATGAATGGGAAGTGAAGCTGCGCGATGAGGATGGCGAGCACGCCCATCCAGAACGCCGCGAGAAAATCGCGCGAGATCAACGTATCGCGCTCGAGCAAGGCGATCGGAGCGAGCACTGAGAAGACAAGAAGCGCGATAGCGCATCCCCCGACAAACCAGCCGACGGTCATCAACCACTCGGCGAGGTCATTCTCGATGACGGCGATGCCGTAGGGGAGGACGACGGACCAGTCGATGTAGGGGTAGATGACGCGCTCGACGGCGCCAGCGCCGACGCCGAGTAGTGGCGCATCGAGGCTCGCAGCGAGCGCCCCCTTCGTGACCTCGGCGCGCGTGGTCACCGAGGTCACGAGGTCACCAGCCACAGGCAACCTCGCGCCGATGAAGACGACCAGCGAAGAGGCCGCGAGCGCGCACAACGTCGTGAGTTGAAATAGACGCACGCTCCTCTTGCTCAACCTCGATTGCTTTCGCCGTATGGCGAGCGCGCACAGCGCCCAGGCACCTGTCGCGAGCAGCAATGCCCAGGCGCTCACCCCTTCACTGAGCCAGGGGAGCGCGCCAAAGAGGATGGCCGCGCAGAGCCCGATCCTGCTCCACCAGGTCTGCTTGTCACCGATGTACTCGACGGCGATGTGTCCTCCGATAAAGGCGCACAGCACATACAACGAGGCGGCGTGGTTCCAGTTAACAAAGGTGCTCGCCATCTTTGGAGGGATCTGCGCCTGATAGAACCCCAAAAAGAGCTCGTCACTCAAGAGAAGTTGCCCAGTTCCAACGAGCGCGCAGAGCGCGCCAGCGGCAAGGATCGTGACGCCGATCAATCTGCCCACCCCCTTCTCCATGGGCATATTCGCCACGGTCAGCGAAGCGAGCGCCAGGGTGCTCCAGCGCGCTGCGCGCGCCAGGCTCGCGCCAGGATCGAGCGAGAGCGTCCGCCAACCTGTCGCGTCTGCTCCCTCCCAAACGCTCATGGCATCTCGGTAAAGTTCGAAGCCTCTCGAGTGGAAGAGCTTTTGCAGGAAACCAGGGAGCGTGATCGCCTGAAAACAAGCGGTGATGGCGAGCAGTGAGAACGCGATCGTTAGCGGCGAGAGGATGACATGCTCGAGGCGCTCTCGCCGTAGAACGAGGGTCGCGGAGAAGAGGACGAGGACGCCGAGCGCGAGCACGACAGGAGCGTGCACGCCGCCGATGGCGAGCGGGGCAAACAGGATGGCGAGCGCGAGCGGCGCGAAGAGTTTGGGAGAGCGAGACCTTCGCCTCTTCCTCGTCCGCGTTCTCTTCTTGCCCTCTTCGCTCACGGTTCACCTCGCATAAAGCCTTCACCGATCGATTCAGGCGACATCATCGGGTCCATATCGAGTTCAGGAAATGTGCTGGCGTGCATGCTGTTGGGTCACGGCGCGCACCTCTCGACTTGTCGGACAACCTCAGGCAGTAGTAAGGGCTGATCGTGTATGGCCCAGGCTGGCCTACTTCGCGCGAGGTTTTGGCATCTCAAACGCCTCGACGCTAACAAAGATACCTGTTGTTTTGCAATCGACGCGTCCCGAAAACCCCGGCATCCCTTCATGAGCCAGAGCTCCACCGAAGCCGACGAAGAAACACTCGGCCAGAAAATGGCGCGCGCGCTGAGTTACTCGACCCTGATCACGGTCGTGTTGCAAGCGTTGGGGTTCTTGCGTTCGATCATCCTGGCGAAGCTGTTGCTGCCGACCGACTTTGGCCTCTATGGGCTCGTGATGACGGTGGTGACCGGGTTGCAAGTGTTCACGCAGCTGGGCGTGCAACAGGTCGTGATCACGACGCCAGTGGAGGATGACGCGCAGAAGCTGCGATGGGCGAGCACGGCGTGGTGGGTCAACCTGATCAAGGGCACGTTGTTGCTGGTCACGATCCTCGCAGTAGCGCCTCTGTTCGGTGATTTCTTCGACGAGCCGAGGCTGGTGGGATTGCTCCGACTGGCCGCGCTCGTGCCGTTCTTCCAGATGATCTCGAGCGTCGGGTTGATTTACCTGAACAAGGAGCTCGACCTCAAACGGCTCTTCTACTGGGAAGGGATCAAGGGAATCCTGAGCTTCTGCGTGACCGTCGGGCTCTGCTACTGGCTCGAGAGCGCGCTGGCGCTCGTGATCGGGGTGATTTTCTCGGAGGCGTTCGGCGCGTTCCTCTCGTACATCGTCGCGCCGATGTGGCCAAAGTTTGCCCTGGACCGCCCGCTGCTAAAGCGCGTGGCGCGCTACACGCGCAGCACGTTGCCGGTGGCCGTGCTGACCTTTGTCACGACCCAGGTCGACGACATCGCGATCGGCAAGATCCTCGGCGCGCGCGAGCTCGGTTACTACACGCTCGCCTACGGCTTCGCCCTGTTGCCGATAAAGCTCATCAGCGAGATCCTCGACCGGACCTTGTTGCCTGCGTTTTCACAGGCGATCGAGCAGGGAGGCATCGAGAGCGGCGCCAAGCTCTGGCAACAACTCTTCGAGGCGATCGCCTGGTTGCTGGCGATCATTCTGTTCCCGATCTTCTACTTCCACGAGGAAGTGATCGAGGTGTTTTACGGGGCAAAGTGGTCGGCGGCGGCGCCGTTGCTGGCGATCATGCTCTGGCTCGGGTTGTTTCGGAGCTGGACGTTGATCTCGGGGCGGATGCTCTATGCGATCGACAAGCCCGAGGTGAACGCGCGCGCCAAGATGGTGGAGACGATCCTGTTCCTGGGCATCCTGTTTTATCTGGTGCCACGCCATGGCGCGGTCGGCGGAGCGATCGCGGGGCTGGTCAATTACATACTTGCCTTCAGCTTTCGGTCCGTCTATGTGGTTTGGCGCTGCGGGCTCCCCTGGGGCTTGCTGCCGAGAGCAGCGCTCAAGCTGGCGACAGCGTTCGCGCTCGTGGCCCCGATCTGGTGGGTCGCCAGGGGGCAAGGGGCGCTCTCACTGCTCGCGGGATTGCTGGCCGGGGGACTGATCGCGGCGCTCGCTTACAGGAGCGAGCGAGAACTGATCGGCAAGGTGCGCGAGAACTTGAAGCGCCCCGAGAAGAACACGGACAAGGACGCGAGCGCAGGAGAAGCGAGCGATGGCTGAAGCAGAAGAACATGACGTCGACGTGGACCTCGACCTCGATGGCCCGTGGCGCATTGGCGAGGAGACCTTCGCCACGATCGTCGAGGATATGCGCGAGCTGCAACCTCGCAGCATCGTCGAGTTTGGCTCGGGCGCGTCCTCGATCAGGTTGGCGCAGACCTTCCCCGACGCGCACATCTTCTCGCTCGAGCATGACCCGGAGTACTTCCGGCAGACGCGCGCGCTCCAGAAGAACTTCCCCGACATGGCAAACCTCGACGTCGATCCTCGCCCGCTCTCCTGGCAGCGGCATCACGGAAGCCTGTATTACAGCTACGGCGTCGGCGCCTTCCCCAGGGAGATCGACGCGGTGATCATCGATGGACCGCCACGAAAATATCTGGGTGGGCGCGAGGCTTGTTTCTATCAGGTTTACGATCACCTGCGCGTCGGCGGGCGTATCTACCTCGATGACTGCGAGCGCGATGGCGAGCTGCGCGCGATCTCGAACTGGCTCTACCGCTACCGCGAGGAGATGGGCGAGTGCGTGAGGTTTATTCACGGGCGCCATCACCTGTGCATCTTCGAGAAGAGGTCACACGAGGCGCACCCGCGCAAGAACCTCGGCTTGCAGATCGAGAACCGCATCCAGGTCGCGCGAAATGTCACGCGCGCGATCCGTCGCCGTCTCCGCGACGAATAAGTGGGTCACGGCGCGACCTCACCTTCGAGCAAGGCGCGAAGGTCGCGCAACCCTTGAAAAATCGGGAGGGTCCGGCTGAGATTGACGAACGGGAGGAGCCTCTCTAGTATGCACCTCCTCGCACGACGCCGGGAAAAAACAGGCGTTTAGGCTCCTCATCACGGTCTCAGCGCGACACAAGAGGAGCGCCACGCGACTTCCTCGGTGCTGCACCAAGGACGAGCAAGCAACGAAACATGTCCAACGATCTTTATATCTCGGACGGGCCAGCCGTCCCCCAAAAGCAAGAGGATGACGGCCCGTCTCTGACACAGATCATGTCGTATGTGTTCGGGTTGCTGCGCAAGTACTTCTGGATTTTCATCCTGACGTGCGCGGCGACCACCAGCGCTGCCTACTTTTGGACAGAGCGCCAGCCGCGCGTCTATCGCGCGCAAGCAAAGCTCATCTTCCACGAATCCCAGAACAACATCTTCGGTCGCCAGATCGAGCGCGTGGATCTTATGGACCCGGGCGGTCGTTGGCAGTTCGAGCAGTTCTGGAGGACGCAGAAAGAGATCCTCGACTCCACGGAGTTCGCCACACGCGTCGCGCGTCGCGGTGATTTTCTGGGGCGAGAAGGTTTTGTCCCGACGACGGGCAAGGATGGCAAGGAGCTTGGCGAAGATCGACGCCTCGAGCTGGCCGCCGCCAAGATCCTCTCGAGCACCACGCTCAACCTGACGACCAACTCGCGCGTGGTCAACGTCAACTCGACGACGGTCAATGACCCCGAGCTCGCGCAAGAGATCGCCAACGCTTACGCCAAGGCATACATCGACTACACGCGCGAGTTTCAATCGGGCGGTCTCAACCAGATGATCTCGTGGTTCGACGACTACGTGGCGAACAAGCGCGACGAGCTGGGCAAGGCGCAAAACAAGCTGCTCCAGTACAAGCGCGACAAGGGCATCCTCTCGATCTCCTACGAAGATCGCATGGGCCTGACTGGCTCCAACATGGAGCTGATCAACCAGCAACTCAACGCAGTCAAAGCGAAGCTCGCCGCAGAAGAAGCGCTCCTGTCGCAAATCCGCGACATGGAGAAGCGCGGCGAGGATATGCGTAACCTCGCTGCGTTCATCGACCAGAGCGGCTCGCTCTCGAACGCGATCCAGCGCCAGACGCTGCTTCGCGAGAAGGTCGCGCAGCTGCAAGGGCGCGGTTACCTCGGCGAGAACCCCGAGATCAAGGCAGCCAAGAGCGAGCTGGATCTGATCGACAAGCACATCGCCGAAGAGATCGACCGCATCAAGAGCGGCATCAAGAACCGCGCGGCGACCTCGCGGCGCGAGCGCTCTCGCCTCGAGGCGGAGCTTAAAACCTTGCGCAGTGAAGCCTTCGAGCTCGACGCCGTGGGCGTCGAGTACGGCCAACTCAAGGACAACGCCGAGAACCTCAAGGAGTTGTTCCAGACCGTGCTCAAGCGCTCCGAAGAGCTCGACATCAACTCGCTCTACGAGTCGAACAACGTCCAGATTTTGGAAGAAGCGCGCAAACCGAGCGCGCCGATTTCGCCAAACATGACGCTCAACCTCCTGATCGGTCTGGCGTTGGGTCTTGGTCTTGGCTCGGCGATCCTGGCTCTGATTTACTTGCTCGACAACACGGTGCGCAGCGAGCACGACATCACGCGCTACACCGACCGCCCTGTTCTGGGCACGCTGCCTGCGGTCGACAGCAACATGATCAAGGATCTGACGCAGGGTCAGGACAACCCGCTCGATCTGATCACGCACATCGCGCCGCGCTCGACCTTTGCAGAAGGGATCAAGAGCCTGCGCACCAACCTGATGTTCATGGCGCCAGACAACCCGCCAAAGCTCCTCATGGTGACGAGCCCCGGTCCTGGCGAAGGCAAGACGCTCATCAGCACGAACATGGCCGTGGCGATGGCGCAATCGGGCCTCAAGACTCTGCTCATCGACGCCGACATGCGACGCCCGCGTGTGCACAAGGCGCTCGGGATGGAGAACGACACGCACGGACTCGTCTCGCTGCTCGAGAAGCGCGAGAAGGTCGCCGATGTCGTGCGCGAGACCCCCGTCGAGAACCTCCACGTGCTGACGTGTGGCGAGATCCCGCCAAACCCCGCAGAATTGCTGCACGCAGAATCACTGCCAGGCATCATCGACGAGCTGCTCACGATGTATGACCGCGTCATCTTCGACTCGCCGCCACTCGGCGCGGTCTCTGACGCGTTGGTGCTCTCGCACTTTGTCGAGAGCGTGATCCTGATCACGAAGTTCGGTCAGACGCGCCGCGAGCTCCTCAAGCGCTCGATCGAACAACTCGTCACCATCGGCGCGCCGCTCATGGGTTGTGTGCTCAACAACATCGACACGTCAGTCGGTGGTTACGGCTACTACAACTACTACTATTACTACCGCTACGACGAGCAGCCCGAGAGCAAGCCAAAGCGTAAGAAGCGCGGCGAAGCCGCATAAAAAGCGCGGCTCATCGGCCCTCGACAGCCCCCCTCAAGATACTCGCGACGCGCTCGATCTGCGCCAGGCTCAAGCCTGGCCAGATCGGCAACGCCAGGATGCGTTGGCAGGTTTGCTCTGCCACCGGCATCGCACCACGCGCATAACCGAGCGCAGCGAAGCACTCCTGCAAATGCAACGGCCCAGGGTAATACACCATCGTGCCGATGCCTTCCTGCGTGAGCTTCGCGCGGACCGCGTCACGATCATCGACCAGGACACAGTACTGGTTGTAGACGTGGTCCTCGCGCCGCTCGAACGCCGGTGTCACGACCCCTTCGCAGTCGGCGAGGAGGTTATCATAGGCAGCCGCGCTCGCCTGGCGCTGGCGAGTCCAGTGCGCCAGGCCGTCGATCTTGACGGAGAGCAGCGCGGCTTGCAGCGCGTCGAGGCGAAAGTTCCCACCGATCACGGCGTGGTGGTACTTGGGCTGGGCGCCATGTCGGCAGCAAATGCGAATGCGCTCGGCGAGGTCATCATTTTGACAGGTGATCATCCCTCCATCACCAAACCCACCGAGGTTCTTTGTCGGGAAGAAGCTAAAGCACCCGACGTCGCCAACACCTCCAGCGGACGCCTCTGACGCGCCCGCGCCGACCGCTTGCGCCGCGTCCTCGATAAGGAGCAAGTCATGGCGCTTCGCGATGTCGAGCAATGGCGCCATGGGCGCCATTTGTCCAAAGAGGTGCACCGGAATGATGGCGCGTGTTCTTGGCGAGATGGCGTCCTCGACAAGCGCGGGGTCGAGGTTAAACGTGCGCGCGTCGATGTCGATAAACCGCGGCGTCGCACCCACGCGAGCGATACAACCAGCAGTAGCAAAGAATGTGAACGGCGTCGTGATGACCTCGTCTCCGGGGCCAATATCGGCAGCCATCAGAGCGGCGAGGAGCGCGTCGGTGCCGCTCGATACGCCGATAGCGTGAGCCGCGCCGGTGAGCTCGCAGAAGGTCTGCTCGAGGGACGTGACCTCATCGCCGCCGATAAACCGTTGGGAATCGATGACGCGCGCGCAAGCGTCGAGCAGGTCTTGACGCAATGGGGTGTGGATCACGTCGAGGTTCATAAAGGGGATGGCGGACATATCAGCGAGAATCCTCGAGCAAGGAGAGCGTGCCCTGATGCAAACGATAGCGACGTTCGCAACGCTCGCATGCGGCGAGCGCGTCATTGATTTCGAGCCTCTCGCCGCAGCGACAGACCCAACCGAGCGGTCTAGCGGGGTTGCCAACGACGAGTGAGAAGGGGAGGACATCGCGCGTCACGACGCTGCCTGCGCCGATCATGCAGTCATGCCCGAGGCGCACACCACAGACGATGGTGGCGTTGGCGCCAATGCTCACGCCATGCTCGACAGATGTGGTCGAGAACTCATCGCGACGCGGCGTATGCGCGCGCGGCGTGAGGACGTTTGTAAAGACAGCGCTCGGGCCAACGAAGACGTCTTCCGCGAGCTCGACCCCCTCGTAAATCGAGACGTTGTTCTGGATCTTGCAGTTCGCGCCGATGCGCACGCCAGGAGCGACGTAGCATCCCTGACCGATCTGCGCGCCGCGCGCGAGCGCGGCGCGCTCGCGCACGTGGCAGAAGTGCCAGACCTTGACCTCCTCGGCCAGGTTCGCCTGTGGCGAGACCACCGCGGTCGGGTGGACAAAGACGCCCTCGGGCCAGTCAGACATCGTCAAGACTCCAGACAATCAGCGGGGATGAGATCGGCGAGCAGGACGCGTCGACGCGTCCTGCTCGCCTCGCGGGCGGCGTCGACGATCGCAGCGCCGATCAGCGGTGGACCAGCGACAGCGGGCACCTGACCCGACGCGCCGTCCAGTGATTCGAGCAGATCGCGATAGAGGGTCAGGTGCCCGCTGTCGCGCATCTGGCGCGTTCGTGACGACGCCTCCTCGCGCTCGGCGGGCGTGGTGAAGTCATTGGCGAGTTCCCAGACCTCGATCTGATCGCAGGCGGGGCCGCCGAGACGAATGGTTCCGCGCTCGCCAAGGATCGTCATCGACGCCTCGAGGTTGCGAGGATAGGTCAGCATGCTCGCCATGAACGTCCCCAAACACTCGGGCCACTCGAGGACAAACGCGGCGCTGTCCGACGCCTCGATCTCGCGCGCGAGCGTGGCCTCGCGGCCAGAGATGGCCACTGGCGCGCCCAGAATCCACCCGAGCAGGTCGAGGTAGTGGTTGGTCTGGTTGAGCAAAACGCCACCATCGAAGGCTTCTGTGCCACGCCAGGGCGCCGCGTCGTAGTAATCCTGAGGTCTGGTCCAGAAGACGCGCACGTCCACCGCGTGAACGTTCCCGAGGTGTCCTTCGGTGACCGCCTTATGCAGCAAGCGCAAGGTCGGGTAGGAGCGCATCTGATAGCAGACAAAGAGCGCGCGTCCTGCGCGCGCGGCGTGCGCGCGCAGGACGCGCGCATCCTCCAGCGTCATCGCCAGTGGTTTCTCTGCCAGCACGTGTGCGCCTGCGTCCAGGGCGGCGAGCACATGTTCTCTGTGCATCCCGCTCGGAGAGGTCACACACACAAGATCATAGGATCGTGCGGCGAGGAGGTCGTCGATGTGCTCGTGCCTCGCCGCACCCTCAGGGGTGAGGATGGAAGGATCAGCGAGGCAGGGATCGCAGATGGCGACGAGCTCGAGCTGCGGCGAGAGTGTTTCGATCGCGGTAATGTGGCGTCGTGCGATGCGGCCAAAGCCGACGAGCGCGACGCGAAGTGTGCCGGGTTCAGGCATGGTTTCTCCAGAAACGAGCCAGGGTCTTCTCTGAGATGCCCAGTTTGTGCGCGAAGCGCAGCGAATACATCTTGCCCGTGGTGCGCCAGGGTCCATACGTCTCCCAACGTCGCCCCGAGATCCTGAGCCAGGGACCGAGCACGGCGACGGCGCCGCGCTCGCGCAGAGCGCGAGCGAGCATGACCCCCTCCATCAATGGGAGGTCTGGCACACCACCGAGCGCCAGCAAAGACGCGCGCCGGGCAAAGAGCGCCTGATCTGCGGTCGCGGTGGTGAAGAGCCTCGTGCGTAGGTTGATCCCCCACGAGATAAGCCGGAGGGAGTTGGCGGCCTTTCCCTGCTCGGAGAGGATGTCGACCTGGAACCACCCCCCTTCAAAACCGCGCTCGAGCGCGGTTTTCGCGGCTGCGAGCATCCTCGGGCTGCACAGCGCGTCGGCGTGCATGAGCATCACCCACTCTCCGCTGGCGAGCACGAGCCCTGCGTTGAGCTGCCTGGGGCGCCCCGGCTCGGTCTGGATGACGTGGGCGCCAGCACGCGCGGCGTTGCGGCGCGTGGCGTCACAGCTCCCTCCATCACAGACGATGACCTCACCGCGCAGGTTTGTCGCGGAGAGTGACGCGAGCGCAGCGCTCACCGCGTGTCCGATCCAGCGCTCCTCTTCGAGCGCGGCGATCAGGATCGTGACCTGGAGGTTCTCTTTGTTCATCGGGGGGAGGAATAACGCCGAGGCGCGAGATGTACAACGGAATGCAACCGGACCATCGATCGAAGTAGCAAACCCTCCGTAACTTACGAAGAGTACTTGTTTTCAGTCGGTGGACTTGACTCGAGCTGTCAGGTTGTGGAGAGTAAGTGCGCCCAGAAGGGGTGTCAACGCACCATGCGAGCCCCACACATTACCGAGAGGTCTCACCGATCGTGAGTTTTGGCAACCGACATATGCAGAGCATCCTGGAGCTGCTCAGGCGCGCGAGCGTCCTGGCGACATTGCTCCTGTTGTGTCTGCCCGCGGCGAATGCGCACGCGGCGATCGGTTCACTTACAAACCTCATCCTGGGTGACTCCGGCGTCTGCTTCGAGACAGGCAGCGCCGAGGCGGAGACGCACGAGGTCGGCATGTCGATCGACCCGCGCACGCTCCAGATGTCGATCGATGCGCGCGCGCTCCAGAACATCCAGATCGCCGCGCAAAGCATCGACACCTCCTCCGCCACTCAATCCGAGGCGCAACCTTGCGGGGTCGAGCCCTCGACTGACCTGGCGCAAGAAGATGGCGCCGAGCTCTGCTCCAAACTCCCAGAGGAAGCACAACCCGAGGTCGAGCCCACGTTCGAACCACCAGCGTTCGTGCCAGCCTCTCTGGAAGAAGATATCGTTCCGCTCGAGCCCGTGAACCCTCGCAGCTGCTCCCCCTCCTCCGAGGGGCCAGATCGCTGCGAGCCGTTCCCTCCGCTGCAACAGCAGCTCTCGCTCGACATCCACTCCAATGGCGCGCTCCAACTCGCGGAGCTCGCCGCCACGCACCCGCCTGTTCGTGTCCAGACGATCAGGCTCTCTCCGATTCTTCCTGTCAGCTTGCTCGGTCCCGCCGATGGCTTCCCTCGCGGGCCGGATCATCCCCCCAGAGGCTGACTCTTCGCCGGTTTAAAGGCAATCACACAGACGCATCAGACCACACACGAGGTGTGGTAGATCGCGATGTGTACCTCTCCGCTCTCGGTATATGCGCACGCCTCGCGTGACGCACGAGACGCCAGAAGGGCTTATAAAACCGGCACTTGCGAGGAAACCCTCCAACCTCCCAGCTCGAACAACCTTCGCGGCGTGGTGACCTGGAACGAGGTCGCCAAGGATCACGCGGAAGGTGCGCGGGCGCCAGGGTTGTGTTAGGGAGACCCCTCGCTGCAAGCACGCGAAACAAAAGAGAACGAGTTACCGGCAGGTTTCTTCAGCAGAAACCTCGCTGTCATCTTCGAAAGAGGGACCGTCGCGCGGCTTTCGCAGGCTCGAGAGAACCTGTGTCGACGCGCCCACGCTCCCGACTATTTGAACTTCGAACCGCAACGAGAAGAGCGCGGTTCGAAATCACAACCAAGGAGACCATTCACATGGCCCAAAGTTCAAACAACGCAACAGTGATCGTGACCAGCGTTGTGGTCGCGCTCATTTCCTTTGGCGGCGGCTACTTCGTCGGCTCGCACAATGTCTCGACCGCCAAGGGCGACGCCGCGAGCGCAGCTCCTGGCGCTGGCCAGTCGCCCACCTTCGGTGGCGCGGAAGGCGCAGCGAAGGCTGGCGATGCATTCAAGGGCACGCCATCCACGCTCACCGATTCGCCACAGATCCCCGTGGGCAACTCGCCCGTGCTCGGGAACCCGAACGCACCTGTGACCATCATCGAGTTCTCCGACTTCCAATGCCCCTTCTGCCAGCGTGGCGCAGACACGCTCAAGCAGGTGCAGAAGAAGTACCCGAACGATGTCCGCGTGGTCTTCAAGAACTTCCCGCTCGCTTTCCACAAAGAGGCGCCTGCCGCTTCGAAAGCAGCGCTCGCTGCTGGTCAGCAAGGCAAGTACTGGGAGATGCACGACAAGTTGTTCGAAAACTTCCGCAACTTCAAAGCAAACGCTGCTGACATGAAGGGCTACACCGCTGGCCTCGCAGGTCAAATCGGCCTCGACGTCGAGCAGTTCAAGAAGGACTTCGACAACCCCGAGTTCGACAAGATGATCCAGGCGGATCAGGCGCTCGGCTCCAAGCTCGGCGTTCGCGGCACGCCTCACTTCTTCATCAACGGTGTCCGCCTGAGCGGCGCGCAACCTCTCCCCAAGTTCGAGGAGATTGTTCAGGCTCAGATCGCAGAGGCCAAGAAGAACGGCGGCAACGACGTCTACAAGAACGCCGTCGCCAAGAACTACAAGGCCGCAGAGCCACCCCAGGCCAAGAAGCCTGCAGCGAGCAAGGTCTCGTTCATTCCCGTCAACGATGCTGACGCGATGGCCGGTAACACCACCGATCCTCTCGTGACCGTCGTCGAGTTCTCCGACTTCCAATGCCCCTTCTGCTCGCGCGGCGCCGAGACGCTCAACGAGATCAAGAAGAACTACGGCAACGACGTCCGCGTCGTCTTCAAGCACCTCCCCCTTCCTTTCCACAAGGAAGCTCCTGCCGCTTCGCAAGCAGCGCTCGCTGCTGGCAAGCAAGGCAAGTTCTGGGAGATGCATGACCTGCTCTTCGAGAACCAGAAGGCGATGAAAGGCAACCCTGAGCTCTTCAACCAGCTCGCAGAGAAGCTTGGCCTGAACATGGCCAAGTTCAAGGCTGACTTCAACGATCCTGCGATCGCGAAGCAGATCAAGGACGACACCGAGCTCGCTAGCCGCGTCGGCGCGCGTGGTACCCCCAACTTCTTCGTCAACGGCATCCAGGTCGTCGGCGCGCAGCCCTTCCCTGCTTTCAAAGGTCACATCGACAAGCAGATCGAGCTCGCCAAGAAGTTCAAGAAAGAGAAAGGTCTCAAGGGCGAGGCGCTCTACAAGGCGCTCGTCGAAGAGAACGAGAAGAACGCTCCCAAGGCAGCTCCGACGCCTTCGCAGCCTTCTCCAAAGGTCGACACCAAGCTCCTCGTCGAAGGCAACTCCTTCTCCAAGGGTCCCAAGAACGCTCCGATCACCATCTACGAATTCTCTGACTTCCAATGCCCCTTCTGCTCACGTGGCGCCAACACCGTCGACGAAGTCTTCGCCAAGTTCCCTGGCAAAGTCCGCGTCGTCTTCAAGGCTTACCCACTCCCCTTCCATAAGGAAGCAGAGCCTGCGCACCGCGCAGCGATCGCCGCTGGCCGCCAGGGCAAGTTCTTCGAGATGCATGACCTGCTCTTCAAGAACCAGAAGGCGTTCAAATCGGGCGACATCAACGCGCTCATGAAGGGCTACGCTCAAGAGATTGGCCTGAACATGGCTCAGTTCGAGAAGGACTACAACGACCCCGCTGTCGCAAAGCAGGTCAAGGACGAGATGGCCGAAGGCGCCAAGGTCGGCGTCCGCGGTACGCCTAACTTCTTCGTCAACGGCAACCGCCTCGTCGGCGCGCAGCCTCTCCCCAAGTTCGAGGAGATCATCAACGCAGAGCTCAAGAAGTGAGCCCTCGCCCGTCACCACGTGACGGATGAACGTTGAGATAAGAAGCCGCAGGATGCAGTCAGCATCCTGCGGCTTCTTTCGTTTTGTCCCGGTTGAAAGATCTTTGCAGTTCGTGGGTGTTGTCTCGACGCGTAAGTACCCGTGACGAGACCTCGACTTACGTGGTAGTTCGCGTTTGTACTGTCAACAAACCACGTTCACTCACCCTGACCCGAGCGCCTCCTGCTCTCGAAACAAGGATCGCCTGTATGACCTCACGACTCATGACCACGGCGCTGCTCGCGCTGTTCGCGCTGGCGGGGAGCCTCACGTTCTCCATCAGCGAGGCCGCCGCGCAGAACCCGCTCCCAGTCGAAGATAGCCCCTCGACTGGAACGGCCGACGCGCTCGTGACCATCATCGCCTTCTCCGACTTCCAGTGCCCCTTCTGCAACCGCGCAGCCGGGACCGTCGACGAAATCACGAAGGAGTACGGCCAGGATGAAGTGCGCGTCGTCTTCAAGCACCTCCCGCTCGCCTTTCACCAGGAAGCGGACGAGGCCGCGCGCGCATCCATCGCAGCGCAGAAGCAAGGCAAGTTCTGGCGCATGCACGACTTTTTGTTCGAGCATCAGCGCGAATTCAAGAACGGTGACATCGATGAATACATGATGACATCGGCTGGCTTTATCGGGCTCGACCAGACTCAGTTCGCCAAGGACTACAATGACCCCGCGACCCAGAAGATCATCGACCGAGACACGGCGCTCGCGGCCGAGGTCGGCGCTCGCGGCACGCCCCACTTCTTCGTCAATGGCATTCGCCTGAGCGGCGCGCAGCCGCTCCACAAGTTCAAGGAGCTGATCGACGCCGAGTTGGCGACGACCAAGGCGCTCATCTCCAAGGGCGAAGCCACTCGCAGTAACATCTACGAAAAGCGCGCCGTCGCGAATTATCGACCCCCAGAACCTCCCAAGGCGTACAAGGCCCCGACCACGACGGTCAGCGATGTCGAGGTCGATCCCGCCAAGCACCCGATCCTTGGCAACAGCAAGAAAGCCCTCGTCACCATCGTCATCTTCTCCGACTTCCAGTGCCCCTTCTGCAAACGCGCGGTGCCCACGCTCGAGGAGGTCGAGAAGACGTATGGCAATGATGTGCGCCTTGTCTTCCGCCACCTCCCGCTCCCCTTCCACAAGCAGGCCGAGCCCGCCGCACGCGCCGCCTGGGCCGCGCAACAACAGGGCAAGTTCTGGGAAATGCACGACCTGCTCTTCGAGAGTCAGAGTGAGTTTCGCTCACCGCCTGACTCCGAGTATTGGCTCTCGTTGGCCAACAAGATCGGCCTGAACGTCGCGCGCTTCGAGCGCGACTTCGACTCCCCCGAAGCAAAAAAAGCGGTCAAGGAAGACGCCGAGTACGCCTCCAAGGTAGGCGCACGAGGCACGCCCAACTTCTTTATCAATGGCATCAAGGTAACCGGCGCGCAGCCCTTCCCAAAATTCAAGGAGGAGATCGACAAGCAGCTCGAGATCGCCAGGAGCCTCAAGCGCCTGGACAAGAAGCTCTCCGGCGAGAAACTCTACCAGGCCATGGTGAAATACAACCTGGAGAACCAGGAGCCCGAAGAGGCCAGGCCAGCGCCCGAGCGCCCCGCTGATGTCCTCGACGCCAAGACCTACGCCGACCTCAAGAAGTACGCGCACAAGAACGCGCCTGTCCGAGGCAACCTCAAGAAGGCAAAGGTCGTTATCTACGAATTCACCGACCTCCAGTGCCCCTTCTGCAACCGCGCCTCCTCGACGCTCGAAGAGATCGAGAAAACATACGGTGACAAGGTCGCCATCGTCTCGCTCGCCAAGCCGCTCCCCTTCCACAAGGAAGCAGAGCCAGCAGCGCGCGCTGCGCTCGCTGCTGGCAAGCAAGGCAAGTTCTGGGAGATGCGCGCGCTGCTCTTCGAGAACCAGCGCGCGATGAAAGGAGACCCCGAGATCTTTGTCCGACTCGCCAACGATCTCGGGCTCGACATCAAGAAGTTCGAAAAGGACATGAACGCCCCCGCGATCGCGAAGCAGGTCAAGGCAGACCTCGAGATGGCGGACAAGCTCGGCGTCACGGGCACGCCGACCTTCTTCGTCAATGACAAGCGCCTTGTTGGCGCGCAACCCTTCAATACGTTTCAGGCAAGGATCGACGACGAGCTGAAATAAGCCCTCCATCCAGGGCCCGCAAG
>JAYZVO010000092.1:0-79230 GCA_036155555.1 Myxococcota bacterium | reverse complement strand
CACCGCCCGCGCCCCCCCGCGCCGCATTCCTTGCTATTTTGTTCACTTTGGCGCGGGCACCTTCTCGACGCGTCGCATCGAGGTGATCAGCCAGGGCAACTCCGCGTCATTGCCTGGGATCGGCCTCTTCTCCGGCTTGAGCGAAACCTCGAGCCACGCATCGCCGCCCTGGCAACGAACCCAGAACAACCGCTCGTGCCAGAGGGAGTCGATGAGCTTGCCGCCGGGTGGTTTCATCTGAATCTTCTCGCCATCGACCAGACACTCGGGCGCGAAGGAACGCGATGGTGAGAGGTGCGTGGAAGCGAACGTGTCGAAGTCATCGCAAGCCGCCTCGTGGCAAAGGGTGCCCTTCCAAGTTGCTTCGCCAAGGTCGTCGTCACGCATCGACACGAGCGCTTCGATGATCGTGCGTTGCGGTGTTCCCTCGGCAGATTTTCGGTTGAACTTGGCCGTGTCGAGCCCGAGCGTGGGGTAGAGAAAATACATCCCCACCGCGATCCCGAGGCTCGCCAAACCTCCGACCGCTCGGGTCATTCTGTAGGACGACGCACTTTGAAACATCAGGATCTCTTTGGGGTCTTCTGCCTGATTCAGCGCCGGACACGCACCTCGACGCGCTCGAGCGAGACCTCGCGCCCGAGGCTATACACACCACTCGTCGGCGTCCATGGCGCGGTAGGATCAGGCAGGATCAGCTTGCCGTCGCGGTAGACCTCGATAAACGCATCGTCCTCGTAACCGCGCGCAGTGACGCGGTAGAGACCGGGGCCATCAGGCAGGATGGAGATCCCGTCCTTCCCTTCCATCAAGCCTTGCATCGTGCGCAGGATCTCTCCCTCTGGACCGATCAGGTCGACCTCGAGCACAGGCTGGTGGCCACTTTGCTTCTCACCCTTCATGCCATCCAGCGTGGGCTGGAAGTCGACCATGAAGTTTGCCCACGCGCCATCATCATCGCGACTCGCGGTAGCGACGACCTCGCCATCGACGCGGTACTCCACATGCCGCACGATCGCCGGAGCCAGAACCGACGCCCAGCCACCATCGAGCAAAAACGTCGCGCTCGCCACGCCAGACAGTGGCCTGACGCTCGTGCCAGGACACCACGGGACGATCGAGAACCCATTGGAAGGCGCGAGCTTGAGCTTGCCCTCGGTTTGTGGTCCGTAGGCGCCATCCTCGGCGATGGTGTCGTTGGGGTTGTTGCGGTTCCAGAGTTTCTGGAAAGCGAGCACGGAGAGGCTGCGGATATCCATCCCTCCGGCGGTGTAGTCGAAGTGGACGGGATCGCTGTTCCCAAGCCAACGCCAACCATTGCCCGTCATGTCTGACTTGATCGCGTTATAATCCGGCGTATCGATCGCCAGCGCGCCGTTATGGTTGCTGTTCCCAGGGGTCGCGGCGAGGCCGATGTTGCAGCGCCCCTCGCGATACCAGCGGTAGAGCAAGTATTGCTGTGGCAGCGTGCGCAGCGCAGAGCTCACGCGCACGCTCCCCGCAGCACGACTGGACATGCGAGCCGTCAACGAATTCGCCGCTGGCGTCTGCATGTAAGGAAACACCACGCTGTAGAGATCGAGCGCGGCGATATGATCGATGCCGCTGACGACGCCTGGGCTGATGCAGTTCATCTCGTCGATGAGCTGTTGAGACAACCCCTTGACCACCGCCGTCGTGCACCCCTGATTCTTGACCGTCTCGACAGAATCCGAAGGCGCAGGCCCAGGAGGTCTGGGCGGAGCCATATCCTCGGGCTCCATGTTCATATCAGGAGGATCGGGCGTGCCCATATCCTCGGGAGGAGGAGGCCCCATATCGACAGGCTCCATCCTCATGTCGGGAGGATCAGGCGGCGATCCCATGTCGACGGGTGTGGGCGTGTCCATATCACTGGGTCGAGGCGTCCCGAAGTCGAGCAGCGGCTTCATGTCGTCTTGCGTGTAGGGAGAGCCCATATCGCCAACGCCCCCTTGATCCGCGTCCGCGCTCGGATCGCCGGGGATGGTCACGACGCTATCACCGCACGCGGTGGCAGCGAGCGCGGTCAGGATGCAAAGGGCAGTGATTTTACGCAAAACAGACATCATCCTCTCCTCGCGGTTCGCTATCAGTGGAGCTTACCCAGGGTCGCGAGATCACGCTCTTTTTTGATCAGCACGCCGATCAGCGGGATCTCCTTCTCGAACTTCTCGATGGGGAGCCCCGCGCGCGTCAACGCGCCGATCCAATCGATGAGCTCGCTGGTCGAGGGCTTCTTGCGCAACGCATCCTGACCGCGCAGCCAATAAAAACGAGTGAGGCATTGCGAGAGCAGCGCCTCCTCGATCTCGGGGTAGTGCACGTCGACGATGCGTCGCATGAGCGCCTCGTCGGGGAACTGGATGTAATGGAAGACACAACGGCGAAGGAACGCGTCGGGGAGCTCCTTCTCGGCGTTCGATGTGATCAACACCACGGGCCGTTGCCTGGCCTTCACCTCACGGTTGGTCTCGTGAATGGTGAAGCTCATCTGATCGATCTCGTGGAGGAGATCGTTGGGAAACTCCATGTCTGCCTTGTCGATCTCGTCGATCAACAGGACGACGCGCTCCTCGCTCTCGAAAGCCTGACCGAGCGGCCCGAGCTTGATGTAGCGCTCGAGATCATCGACGTCACCGTCGCCAAAGCGGCTGTCGTGCAGGCGTTGAACAGTATCGTAGGTGTAGAGACCTTCCTGGGCGCGGGTCGTCGATTTGACATGCCAGGTGAGCAATCGCGCGCCGAGGCTCTCGGCGATGGCGGTCGCGAGCAAGGTCTTCCCCGTGCCAGGCTCGCCGCGGATCAAGAGCGGCTTCTGGAGCGCGACCGAGACGTTGACGACCTCTTCGAGCTCGCTGCTGGCGATGTAACCGAGAGTGCTGCTGAATTCAGACAAGAGCGTTCCCCTGAAAAAGAGTGCGACTATCGCTTGGGCTATGATCCCTCACCCACTCTTAACAGGATCTCGATGTCTTTGAAAAGTCGGCGCGTCTTCTGAGCGAAAGAACGCCTCGGTCCAGGGGACTTCAGGCCTGGAGATCGATGACGAAGACCTCGCGATCCTCGATCACATAACCGATCAGGCTGTTGTGCTTGGAGAAGAAGAGCGCGAGCGGCTGGCGCCCGTTGACGTCCACATCCACGATCTTCTTGCCGTTGAGCACCTGGTAAAGACCGACGCTCTCGCCGCCAGAGGAGACGCCGAGCAGGTATCCATCATCCGTGAAGGCGATGTGATTGACGTTCTCGTGGGTCTCGATGGTGAGGCGGATCTGTTTTGGCTCGGCGACGCGCGAGACCTCGATGGTGCCGCCCTCGCGCGCGACGGCGACGAGATCTCCTTTGGGGCTGAGCGCGATGCTTCGCGCGGGCTTGCCGCCGCGCACGCGCACCCACTCGTTCGCTGGCTTGTTCACGCTGCTCATGTAGAGCCGCCCGGAAGACATCAGCGCGAACATCAGCTTGCCATCACGGCTCGCCTTCAGGTCCACGACCACATCGGAGAACACGGACTCGAAGAGCGGCTCCACCTCTCCGGTGTCGAGCTTGACCTGCTCGATGCTCCCGGAGTCGCGCCCGATGAGCGCGAGCCCTTTGGCCAGGGTGAGCGCGGTGATCTTTGCCACGCCGCGCGCGGTGATCTTCTTGTGGGCGCCATCGTCGAGGCGCCAGTGATAGAGCTGCTGGTCGTGCGTGAAGGCGAACTCGAGCTCGGATGTCGCCGCCACGATCTCGGGATCGACGCCATCAGGGATCTTGACGCGCACTTGCTCGGGGATGCTCTGCGCCGCGGCGACCGAGATCGACTGGCTGTCCGGCGTGCTCGAGAACGAGGCCGCCTGCACCTGCGCCGAGTCCTGCTCTTGCTGCTCGGGCTGCGTCGAGCTCGCGCGCTTGACCCTGCCAAAGATGCCGCTCCGAGGTGTGCCCGAGCGATGCCTGTAGGAAGAATCACTGATCTCATCCCCCTGGCTGCTACGCTCGGTCAGCGGACCGGGGGGCGGAGAGGTTGGCTCTGTTTGGAAGAGGCGATCCTCGGCGATGTGAGGCTCACTCGCCTCGCTCACCACTGAAGATGCTTCTTTAAATGGAACGCCAGGGGAGGTCTCGCCAGACTTGTGCGTCGGGCGCTGCCATGGCTCTTTTCTTTTGTTCGACTGCTTCCTGGAAGGTTCCTTGGCGAGCAGCTCTTTCAAGACTGGCTCGCTCACGCCGTCTGCGGTGTCCTTCCCTTCAGATGTGCTGTAGGAGAGCCTGTCGAGGCTATGGATCACCTCGGCCAATGACTCGGGGCGCTGATCCACGGTCTTTGCGAGCATGCGACCGATCAACAACTCGAGCTCGTCGGGGACGCCCATATCCGAGCGCAAATCACTGATGCTCGGTGGCGTGACCTCGACGTGCTGACGCAACACCTGCATCACGTTCTGCCCGAGGAACGGCGGGCGCCCCGCGAGCATGAAGAAGAACATCGCGCCCAGGCTGTAAATATCCGAGCGGTGGTCGATCTCCTCGCCCATCGCTTGCTCGGGAGAGGCGTAGAGCGGGGTCCCGATAAACCCTTGTGTCATGCTCGCTTCGCCCTCGACCTGCACGATGCCAAAGTCGAGCACGTGCACGAAGTCATCGCCAGCGGGCAACTGCTCGACCATCACGTTTTCAGGCTTCAGGTCACGGTGCGTCATCCCCGCGAGGTGCGCTTCGTAGACGCCGTTGGCGATCTGGCGAAGCAGCGCGCAGGCGCGCGACACGGGCAAGTAATCCCCGCGCAGCACCAGCGACTCGAGCGTCTCCCCCTCGACAAAGTCCATCACCACGCCGATGTGGTTTAGCGGGAGCTCGATGACGTCGTAGAAACGCACGATGTGTGGGTTGCGCAGCCGCCCCAATGCCTCGATCTCGCGCTCGAGGCGCGTGGCGATTTGCTCGGGGGATGGCCCCTGGTTGCCGCGCGGTGGGTGGATGATCTTGATGGCGAACTGACGGGAGATCGCCATCGACTCCGAGCGGTATACGCTCGCCGAGGCACCCTGGCCGATCCTCTTCGTCAGCAGGTAACGCCCGTCGATGACTCGACCGAGCCACGGGTCCATGCTATCGCGCAAGTCCGGCCAACCGACCTCGGGACGTGCCTTGTTGCACTCGAGGCACTCCTCGTCCTCCTGGTATACGAGCGCGGTACAACGCGAACAATACTTCGAAGGTTTCTTCGCGAGCAGCTCCCTCCGACGCTGCTCCAGAGAACGTTTGTGGTTGATCGGGTCGATAAAATCTTCGCGCCACGAGCCGGTTCCAGTTCGCTTTTGGCGCCTCCGGTTGTTTTATCCGATGATCTCTTTTACGGCTTGATGAACCTCGTCAACTACCTCGAGACCTTGCAAGTCTTATGGTAAACCTTCACCGTTCTCCCGAATCAATGGAACCCTACTGCTATAGACTTGCTCGTCCCTTATAAACGGTAAATAAGCCGCTCTCAAGAGCCCGCATCGAAAAAACAGAAGCATCAGCAACGAAGATGAAACAATTCGATACAGGCAACCCAATTATTCGATACAAACAGGTTAACTAGATGGGTCCTTTGACCTCCGCTGATGTGATCGAGCAGGCGCGCGCGCTCGGCTTCGAGCGCTGCGCGGTCCTCCCCGCCTCGCTCACCCTCGACGAGCGCCCCTCGCTCGATCGATGGCTCGCGGAAAGGCGCCACGGAGTGATGGACTACCTCGAGCGCGGCCCCTCACGCACATCCACGGCTCCGATCCTCGCGCCCGCGCGATCGCTTGTCGTCGTGGCCAAGAATTACAAGCGCCCGCTCGATCTTCTTCCTGGTGGCCTGCGCATCGCCAGATACGCCCACAACCTCGACTACCACGACGTGCTGCGCGAGCGCCTCGAGGCGCTCGCGCGGTTTATCCGCGAGCGCTCCGGTCATGACGTCGACGCACGCGCCATCACGGACTCCGCGCCACTGCTCGAGCGCGCGCTCGCCAAACACGCCGGGCTCGGCTGGGTCGGCAAAAACACCATGCTCATCGATCAACAGCTCGGCTCCTTCTTCCTGCTCGCCGAGCTGCTCGTCGACCTCGACCTCGAGCCGACTCATCCTGCGCCCGCCAACGATCGCTGCGGTCGCTGCACGCGCTGCATCGATGCTTGCCCCACCGGCGCGATCACCTCGCCGCATACGCTCGACGCGCGCCGCTGTATCTCCTACCTGACCATCGAACTCAAAGACCCCATCCCTCACGAGCTCAGGCCGTTGATCGGTGATTATTTGTTTGGATGCGACATCTGCCAGGATGTGTGCCCCTGGAATCGCAAGGCGCCCGATACCCACGACCCTGACTTCCTCACGCGCGAGGCTTACAAGGCGCTCACTCCACAAGATCTCCTCTCGCTCACGCGCCGTGACTTTAACAAGATCTTTGCAGGCAGCCCGATCCAACGCACCAGGCGTCAAGGGTTGCTGCGCAACGCCGCGGTGGTGCTCGGCAACCGCGCCGACCCGGAAGACATCCCGCTCCTGAAGCGGCGCATGGCCGTCGAGCTCGAGCCGCTCGTGCGCGGGCACATCGCCTGGGCCCTCTCTCGCATCGATCACCCCGAGGCGCTCGCTGCGCTCGAGCTTGCAAACAAACACGAACCAGATGCATACGTGCAAGAGGAGCTTTGGCTGGCCCTCGAGAGACACCCTCGCCAGACCGCCGATTCTCTCCTACAGTTGCACCGGGCAAACTTGCCCGGCTTCTACTTTCCCGATCAGGCCTAACGCATGTCGAACCAAGAACAAGATCACTACTTCCGCCTGCTCCGCCCGGAGAAGCAAACCCTCCCCGTCGTCGTGGATGTCCCACACGCGGGCGAATGGATTCCGGACGAGGTGCTCGACGAGATGGTCGTGCACAACCGCACGCTAAAGCGCGATCTGGACCTCTACGTCGATCGCCTCTGGGCGCAAGCGCCCGAGCTCGGCGCGACGCTGATCGCGTCCAATGTCTCGCGCTATGTCATCGACCTTAACCGCGCCGATGACGACATCTCGCCAGAAACCGTCGTCGGTGGCGTGCGCATCAATCAACCCGGTTATTATCAGGATCGCGGCGTCGTCTGGCGCACCACCACCGATGGCACTCCGGTCATGCGCCAGCCGATGACGCGCGAGGCGTTCGATCGTCGCATCGCCACCTTTCACACCCCCTATCACGGAGCCATCGCTGAAGAGATCGCGCGCGTCAAAGCGCAGTTCGGGTACTGCATCCTCATCGATGGCCACTCGATGCCATCGCGAGGACGCAGCGGACACACCGATCCTGGCACGCGCCGCGCGGATATTGTTCCGGGAGATGTGGAGGGGACCTCGTGCTCGGCGCTCTTGACCGAGCTGGTCTCGGCGCATTTTCGCGAGCAAGGTTACTCGGTGCGCCCGAACACCCCATACAAGGGGGGATGGATCACGCGCTCGTTTGGCGCGCCTGCGCAGGATGTGCACGCGCTCCAGATCGAGGTCAACCGCGAGCTCTACATGGACGAGCGCACCTTTGTCATCAAGGAGCGCGGGTTGATGGAGCTCGCCAGCGCTTGCTGCGCGTTGCTGCCAAAGCTCTCAGGTTTGCTCGAGCAAACCTGAACGTCTAGCCCTCGCCATCCTCTTCTTTCTTCTCTTCTGGCACCTCGCCCTCTTCCGCTTTTTTGGACGCGGCGACAGCGCCGCCTTCTTTCCCTCGAAACGCGCGCCAGAGCCCCGCGGCCGAGATCAGACGCATCGCGTAGAGATCGTCGTAGAAGTAACGGCGAAAGATCGGGACCCCCTCCTTGGGGTTCGTGCGCAACATGTGCTCGAGGAAGACGTAGCGCGTCTGCACGTTCGAGGTCTCCTCGAGTGATTTGCGATACACCTCGTTGTTCGGGTTGCTGAGTAGCAGCAAATAAGCCGCCGCCGAGGATCTCTGCGGCTTCGGGTCCTTGGTCAACTCGCTGAGTTGCTCGGTGAGCGGCTCGAGGATCGCGCGGTCTTTCTCGCGATCGATCACATCGCGCAGCAGCGCGAGTACGATGTCCTTGCGCTCCTCCGCCTTGAGCTGAATGCGAAGATCCTGGCTCCAGTCCTTGGGGAACCTCGCCACGAGGATGTTGGCGATCTTGCGACGCGCCATCGGGTCCTCTTGCCGCAACGCGTTGATAAGCGCCTTGGCCTCTGCGTCCGCGCGCTTTCCATAGAGGTCGATGGCCTGATGACGCACGGGTGGTCGCGCGTCCTGCATGGCGATCTTGATCGAGACGGTGGCGTTCTCCGAGACGTTGCGCGCGAGCGCCTCGAGGACCTCGATCGACTCCTCCTGGCTGGCGTTGCGCAAGTAGCCTTGCGCGGCCTCGATAAAGCGCTCCTCCCCGAGCGCCACCGCGCCAAGTACCGCCGCGCGCACCAGGCGCTCGTCGACGCGCTTGATCGGGAGCTCGAGCTTCTTGTCCGCTTCCTTCTTCTCCTCTCCACTCTCTTCGAGGACGGTCTCTGCGATGGCGACAAAGTCAGCCTTGGCCGCCTCGATCCCTGCGACGCGCAAGATCCTCGCCAGCCGCGCGCGCTCGGAGACGGGGGTCTCCTCGGAGCGGAACTTCGCGAGCAAGGGCTCGGCGCGCTCGCTGTAGCCAAGCTCGTTCAACTTTCGCAGCGACGCGGCAGCGATATAGAAGTCCTCGCTGTCGACGAGCTTGCTGAGCTTTGGCTTGAGCTCGACCTTGAGTTTTTGTTGGTCGCTGTCGCGCACCGCGCGGTTGACCTCCGCGATCGTCCCCTCCTCGAAGGCGATCGAGCGCATGCGGAGATCCTTGGAGTTGAGCGCGCGCTCGAAGAGCTCCTGCCGCAAGGACTCCGGGCCGTACTCCATCGCCGCTTCGATCATGGCAAAGCGCGCGGGCTCCGATGCCTTGTTGTAGTCCGCCAGAACGAGGCGCTCGGCCTCCTTGTTCTTTGTCGCGAGCAGCGCGCGCAATGCCGCCACGCGCACCATCGGCGAAGGGTCCTCGACCAGATCGCGCGCGTACTTGTCCAGGCGAGCATCGGCCAACAACTCGAGCACGCGCAGCGTCTCGGCGCGCACGAAGGGGTCGTCTTCAAAGCCTGTCCCGGTCGCCAGGATCTTGTTGATCTCCTGGATCTCGGTCTCCTTGAGCTCCTCGTTCTCACAGCCCGACGCGAGCAGCGTGAGCGAGAGGAGCATCGCGACGCAGAGCGCCACGAGCACGCGTGGTATCTGGAGTTTGCGGAGGTTCATCAGAATCACTCCTCCTCTTCACTTTCGCTGGACGCGCCAGCGAGCGCGGCGCGTTGGCGCTCGAGCCAGCCGATGATGCGGCGCATGATGTCGGCCCACTCGTGCTCGTTCAAGATCTCGTGGAAGAGCGGATCGTAGACCTCGAGCTCCTTGTCCTCACTGCCGAGCTTGGCGAACACATCGCGCGCGCCATTGGGGTCGACGATCGGGTCCGAGCCTCCGAGCAACATCAAGAAAGGATGCTTGATGCGGTTGGCGCGCAACCTCAGATCTTCCTGCGCGTCACCCGCTTCGGTGAACCAGCGCGAGGTCGCGACCTTCTTGTTCAGAGGATCGTTGGCGTATTGCGTGACGACCGATTTGACGTGTGTGAGCCCCGCCGGATCGAGCTCGGTGGGGAGCGCGAATGTTGGCCAGAGCTTGCTCATCACCTTGCCCGCGGCGGCTTTCCAGCCAGGGACCTCGACGGCGAGCTTGCACATCGGGCACGTCACCGCGAAGGCGGCGACGTTGTCTGGACGCTGCAAGGCATAACGCAGCGCGATCAGGCCGCCGTTGGAGTGCCCCAGCACGAACAATGGCCCGCGATCCTTGCCCCAGCGCGACTCGAGCTCGGCGCAAAGGTGCTTCAGATCGAGCACATACTCGTCGTATTGCTGCACGTGCGCGTCGCGGCCCTCGCTCTTGCCATGGCCGCGCGCGTCCATTGTCATCACGTCATAACCCGCGCGCACGAACGCGGCGGCGACATGGGCGTAGCGGCTCGAGTGCTCGCCGTAGCCATGCATCAAGGCGATCCGACCTCTTCTGCTGGAGGGCTTGGCGTCTGCCGCCTCCCAGCTCTGCCAGAACATCTTGGTGCCATCCCAGGAGTCGAAGAACCCCTGGTGGTATGCGATCGCGTCGTCCTCACTCGTGTGATCCTCGCCAGGGGCGAGGTCGTCCATCGGGATCGCTGCGAGCGCTTCATCATCGAGTAAAAATGCGCTGCTCAAGGCGTGTGACTCCTACAAGGCGGGGAGATTCTCTCGGGTGGTTTCGACTTTACCCCGGAGACCCCCCACCTGAAAAGCGCCACATCACACGATCGGCAGGTTCACGTCAGGATCTTCACTCGATCCTTCGGATCATCGCCTCGGCCTGACCTCGACGCACGCGCGGCAAGCGCCACGCCACGCGCTCCAACCCCTCCATATCCCAATCGATAGGAAGCGCCTCCTCGTGCGTCTGGCACGCCTGCTCGAAGCGCGCCACGATCGCGTCGAGCAGTCCCCCCTCCTCCAGATCCTCCTGGTGCGCATACGAGAGGTACTCGATCAGAGGTTGCAACACGCTCCACGTGCTCTCGCTCGACTCGTGGCGCGCCATCAACTCGCGCGCCTGCTCGCCGAGCCCGCGCTCCACGAGCGCCTCGGCGAACTCGAGCGTGATCCCCTCGCGCTCGGAGTCATCCTCACACAACTCGTGCGCTCGACTGATCAGCGAGAGCGCCGTCTCCAACTCGCCGCCACGCAGCGAAATCAACGCCAGCGTCAACAGCGCTCCGGGCGTCGCGCCGAGCTCGATCGAGCGCTCGAGCAGTTCGCTCGACTCCGCGTTGCGCCCGAGCTCCAGCAGAATCACCGCCAGGTTGTAGTGGCTCTCGGCGCGATCTGGCGTCTGCTCGAGCGCTCGCCGCGCGTAATCCTCCGCGAGCGTCACGTCCCCTTGCTCGAAGGCTGCCGCGGCGGCACCATGCAACGCCTCGATGTTGCCAGGTTGCTCCTTCAAGACCTTGCGGTATGCCTGGAACGCCTCCTCCATATACCCCATGTCGAAGTGCACGTGCGCGAGCTCCAGGCTCGCCTCATAACAGAAAGGATCGAGGTCGACGGCGCGCTCGAACGCATCGCGCGCCTCGCGCAAGTCATCGGTGCGACGCAGCGCCAGCCCATAGTTGAGCCACGCCTCCTCGTCATCGCTGTCGAGGCGAGTGACGCGCCCCCACGCTTCGACGGCGCGCTCGTCCTCGTCGAGCTCCCCCCACGCCTCGGCTACCAGGGCCCAGAGCCTCGAGTCCTGTGTGGCGATGCGCGCGGCGCGCTCGAGGTAACTCGTGGCGTCAAAGTCACGCCCTTGCTCGAAGAGCAACCTCGCCAGACGGTAGGCGAGGTCGGCGTCCTGGCTCGCGTACTCCAGGGCGCGCTCGTAGCAAGCGACCGTGTCCTCGTCTTCTCCGAGCTCGAGATAAACATCCCCCATCAACCCCCACATCCTGGGGTCGCGAAGATCCACCTCTCGCAATCCTCCGAGCAGCGCCTCGGCCGCGCGCCAGTTGCCCTCGACCATCAGGTTGCACACCTGCGCGAGCTGGAGCGCCATGTCGCGCTCGTGCATGTCAGCCGCGCGGCGCAGCACACCCGCGGCTTCCTGCGTCAGCCCGCGGTTTGTCAAAAGCGTGGCGTAGAGGATCGCGGCGTCACGGTCGCTCGGGCCACCCTTGGAATAGAGCTCGCGCGCTTGCGAGAGCGCGCTGGAGTAATCATCGCGCTCGAAAGCCCGAATCAATCCTGGGGTCAGCCCCTTCAAACCGCGAGGAAGGAGCGCCTGGAGCGTCTCCAGCGCCTCGGCGACCTCGATGCTGTCTTCGAATTGTTCGGCGTCGTCTGTAAATTGACCCATTATCGTCACTCTCTGCTCGTGCTCACTCTGTCTTTCCCCCGTCGCGCCAGCGCTCTCTTATCTGCCCGAGGCAAACCGAGGAGGCCGCGACGCGAGCCGGCGTTGATACAACAGGTTACGGTTTGGGAGCAACATGACCTTTGCATTCCTCGAAAATCTCGCGGTTTTCTCTCCCTGCGCCCGCGATCCTCCTTCGCTCCGAGCGCGCCTTTCTCGCTCGCTGCGAGCGCGAACATTCTGGGGTAAGTGGAGAGGTGCTCCCACTGGATCGAATCATTCATCGGCCTTATCTCTTCCCGAGGACTGGCGAAAAGGTCCTCGCGTGTCCATTTTGTGGTACGCGCGAGCCGCCACGGGCGACCGCGCGGATGCTCGAACTTGACGTGAGGAACGCGTCAAGCGAGTCTCATCGAAACATCGCGGGCCTTCAGGCTGTTGTCTGATCGCCACGTGGGCATTGCCCCACGCGAACCCAAAGACCCGACGCGAGCTCGCGCGCTCTATCACTCAGCCTCTCACCCCGAGGATGTCCGATGTCCGACGACAACAACGACTGGTACAACCGTCAAAGCCAGGGCAATGGCGAGGACGCGCTCCCCGGCGATGGCGAATCCTGGTCCGATATGGACGAACCCAAACCTCTCCATGACCTCGAAGGGGAGCAATGGGGGACGGCCAACCCTGCTCGCCCGACCATCCCTGGCGCGACCGGTCCCGGTGGTGTGGATGGATCGGCGCGACCGAACCCAGGACCACCTCGGGCGCATCAGCCTGGCCACAATCCGGGCACCATGCCTGGCGCCGGGCCTCAGCCCAACTACTCGCCAAACCAGGCGCCGAACGCAGGCCCTGGACCGCGCCCCTACGGCCAACAACCGCCCGGGACGCAGATGACGCATCCTCAAAACACGTACATGACCGGACCGAGCCAACAGCTCGACACGAACGACGTGGTCGGCATCGCGCTCAACTTCTTCTTCCCCGGCGCCGGTTACATGGTCCTCGGTCAAACCACCAAGGGGATCGCCATCCTCGCGGCGACCTATTTGACCTGCGGCGCGGGCTACCTGTTGACGATCCTCTTCGTGCTCGATGCTTACATGGTCGCCACGGCGCGCAAGAAGCGCCCCGTCGACGACTGGGAGTTCTTCCCCAAATGACGCGACTCCTCCCAATAAATGGGGTCCTCGCGCTCGCTGCCCTCTCACTCCTGTCACTCGGATGCGAGAAGTCAAAGCCCACCAAGCGCGAGACCTCGCGAGACACCACCCAGACCGACGCGAAGACGCCCACCGAACAAGGCGCGCGCTTCCAACCTCCCATGGCGCGCTACCCGAGGCCGCTGCAACTTCGACGCGACCTCGAGCAGCAGCAACCTATCGGCGAGTTGTCGGTGCTCGGGGCTGACGGCGAGGCGCTCACCAGGGATTTGCTGGCCGCGACCTACGCGCTCTGTCGTGATGGTTGGGTCTTTCAGGGGATTTATCCTGGCACCAAAGGGCTCGCGGTGACCGATCCTGTCGTCGTGCTCGAACCATCACCGAGTGAGGGCGCGCCACAAACCTACGTCAACCCGCACAACCCGAACCTCCTGACCCGTTACACCTTCGAGGTCCCCGTGCGCGATCGGATGCGCGGAACCCTGACCCTCGAAGAAAAGGACGCGAAGCGCGTGCAACTGAGCGCGAAGTTTGACGGCGAAGCCTCTGTCCCCGTGCCAGCGCGCGGTCTCGGCACGCTCGGGTGCTTTACCACCGGGCACTACAAGCTGACCGGAAAAGACGCTCTCGAGATCTCGGGGCCAGTGACCGCGAAGCTCGATTACCATGACGCGTTCAAGATCCACGCGGAGCTCTCGCAGGATCACGCCGTCACCATCTGGCTTCACTTGCCCCCTGCAGACTTTCGCGTCGGCCAGGTCTTTGACGTGGAGCTCTCGGAGATTTTGGCGAAGCCAAAAGACTTCGCCGCGCGCGCCTTTCTGGACACGCGCGCGAGCAAGAACGGGGCGCTCGAGTGGGAGCAAACACCGATCGAGCAGGGCCGCCTGACCGTCGAACTCGAGGGCGCGGACCCGAGGGAGGCGGTGGCAAAGATCAAAATCACTGGCCTCTCGATCCCATCGAGCTGGGCCGGTCCTGGCGCGGGTGAGAGCTATGATCTGGCGCTGAGCACCCGCTTTGTCACCGATCGCGCGGGGTTGCTGATCCCGCTCGCGCCAAAGCTCTGAGCGCTGCGAATTACCTCGAGAACATCAGATCCGCGCGGATGATGTACTTGTCCCCCGAGAGCACCGTCTGGCCTGCGTGCAGCAGGTCATGATCGAAGCAGAGCGCCATCCCTTCGAGTGGGGTGATTTCCGCCAGTTGCTCGCGCCAGTTATCCAGAAACAGCGTCTCGCCGCCGTTAAAGTCATCGTTCAGGTACACCAACAAAGTCAGCTGGCTCACCTGCTCGCCAGAGTCATCCTCGACGGCCATGTCCGTGTGCGGGACAAAGTGCTGGCCTGCCCCATAACGACAGACGCGCATGCGCGCGTTGACGCCAATAAAGCTCGCCGAGAGCGGGCTCCCCTCGAGCTGTACGCCGATGCGATCGGAGAGGATCTCTGCGGCCTCCTCGTCGACAAAGCTTAACTCGTAGCAATCGCGCAGGTGCACCGCGATCCGCTCTCCGCGATCGGTGTAAATGGGCGCGGTGGCGAAACCCTCATCCTCGGCGCGCTCGATCCACGCGAGGCACTCCTCGCTCGAGAACACGTCCTGAATCGTGAAGATCTCCCACCCCTGAATGTTGTCGAGCATTAAAACTCCAGCCGCAGCGCCATATCAGCGCCGATGGGGCTCGTGTTGCGGATGATGCTCGGCGAGAGCGCGTGGTAGAAGACCTGGAGGTGTAGGCTTCCGGGCAGGTGCTCTCCGCCGATCGATCCTCCGAGAAACACGGTCCCGAAGGTGATCTGGTTGTGGTCTCGGATGGTATCAGGGGTATCTCCCGTGCAGCTCGCGAGCTGCCCATCGTCGAGCTGATAGAAGTCCGATTCACACACCTGGCCTGTGATCCTTCGGCCCCAGTAGCGAGGATAGAACTGCAACATCCCGCCGCCATTGACCGTGATCCACTGCCCCAGCGAGAGGAAACCTTGCACGCCAAAGCGGCTGTTGAGGTTCATCCCGGCGCTCTCCTCGCTGTACTCCTCTTCTTCGACGGTGGGTTCGTCAGGGACAAACAAACCATCGTAATAAGTGGTCGTGGTCTTGTGGACCTGGCGCACGAACGGCGCGCGCCCGACCGAGAGCTCGCCAAAGGCGCCGAGGCCGTTGAACTGGTTGCCGACGACGAGGCGACGTAGCTGCACGCCACCCCAGAAGATGTGCGTGATCTCGCTCTCCTTCTTGCTGGGTGATTGCAGTTCCACGTCGCTGGTGTGTTTGGTCCAGACGGAGTTGCCATACAACCCGCTCAGGCCAAGCTCCATCTTGTCGCCGACGCCATAAGCGATGCGACCGTGGAAGGTCCTGTCGAGCATCTCGTGGCCGATCTCGGCGCGATCTTTCTCCGACTCCGCGACGCGCACATGCACGACGCGCGCGCCCCCCTGAACACTTGCTTTGCCAGGCGCGGTCATCCGACCCACGCTCTCCGGGCCGCCCGGAGCGGGCAGCGTGGCCTGTTGAGTGATTTCGTAGCGCGTCTCTGTCTTGACGCTCGTCACACATCCCATGAGCGGCAGCATGCCCGTAACCAACACGAAACGTACGCCCCAAAGGTTCGTTTGCTTCACCATCCGTCGCCTCGCCGTAAATCGGAGCGCCTCGCCAAAAGCACCCCCATTTTTATCCCAACCATCGTATGGCACACCCTCTTTGTCGTTGAAACGCTTATGAAAATTCACGACCAACACCAACCTCGGAGACATATCATGGCTTATCCGAACCTGGTGTGAGGTGGCTTGTGATGAAAAGTCTGACGAGATCGCCGGGCGATTTCAAGAAAGCGTGGTGAGGGTGTCTCGGAGCGCCGGGTTCGCGAATGCTGCTGGTCGGCGATCCTGGCACGCTATTTGGAATAACTTCGACAACAAGAAAGGCGCCTGAGCATGGAAACTCAGGCGCCTTCTTACAGTCAAAGACCACCAAATAGCGTGCCAGGATCGCCGGGTGTCTCGTCAGTGGTTCGCGAAAAAGAGCAGCGCACCAGCAGAACCTAGAACGCGCCGCCACCGCCGCCGTCATCGACATCCGGCGCGAGGTTTTCAAAGCGCGTGTACTGCCCGAAGAAGCGCAGGCGCACCGTCCCCAAACTACCGTTACGGTGCTTCCCGAGGATCACTTCGCCGATCCCCTTGTGCTCGGACTCGGGGTTGTAGACCTCATCTCGATAAATAAAAGAGATAATATCTGCATCCTGCTCGATAGCTCCAGACTCTCTTAGATCCGAGTTCATTGGACGCTTATCTGCCCGAGACTCGACACCACGGTTAAGCTGGGCGAGCGCGATGACGGGGACGCTGAGTTCCTTGGCGATCCCTTTGAGCGAGCGGGAGATTTCGGAAATCTCCTGCTCGCGCGAGCCGATGTTCGAGCCGCGCGCTTTCATCAACTGCAAGTAATCGACAAAGATGATGCCGATGTCTTGCTCCGCCTTGAGCAAGCGCGCCTTGGAGCGAAACTCCATGATCGGGAGCGCGGGCGTATCATCCAAAAAGATCGGCGCCTCGCTCAAGGTTCCCGCGGCCTTGATCAGGCGCGCCCACTCTTGCTCGGTCATCCTGCCCGTACGCAACTTGCCCTGATCGACGCGCGCCTCGCTGCACAACATACGGATGGCGAGTTGGACGTTGGCCATCTCGAGGCTGAAATAGGCGACGGGCACCTTGCGCTCGATCGCCGCATGGGCGGCCATGTTGAGCGTCAAGGCGGTGTTGTGTACGCAGACATCATTGGCAACAAAGTTGTGTGTTTCAGGGACCGTCAGGTCATACACCTGCTGCTCACCGATAGGTTCGATCGAAACGATCTCATCCCAGTACAGCGCAGACTCAGCGACCAACATCAATGATGGAGACTCGAGCACCTCCGCGATTTGCCCCACCTCCTCGCGCGTGAGAAGTTTCCTTCCAACATCTGCAACGGAAAGCAGCGACTCAGTTCTCTGGAACAACTCTGCCCAAGTCACGGCTCCAAGTCGTTGCTCGATGTGTGTCCAGATCTCCACCGGAATCACATCAGTGATATCACTTACGTCTTCGAGCGAGAGCGGCAGACCAAAGCGCGCGCTCAGAATCTCGAGCGAAGGCCGGTGCTCGATAGAAAGTGAGGGAAGCACTTCATCGCGAGACAGCCTCGCGATCACACCGAAGCGAAGCAATAAGTGAGAGAGTTGCTCGAGCAACATGGTGCTCTGAACCATGACGCGCACCGAGGCTGGCTTCGAGCAATCGCCAGACGCGCTCAAGAAGGCACGGAGAAACAACGCAAGGCTATCTTCAGAGAGTTGGAAGATCTCACCAGGAATCGTTCGATCTGAAGGGGTGACTCCCCATAAACCAGTTGCGGCGAGGAGCTCGGCAAGAGCACCTGCTCTCGCCTCATGGAGTTCAAACTTCGACACGAAGGAGGAGTCGGTTTGATGCACCTCCACAGATCGTTCGGGTGTGAAAACCTGCACATCAGGATGACTCGCGAGGACTTGTTGCATGGCAGGCAAAAACTCATCGCTCGACACCGAGATCTGGAGTCGCTCTCCATCATAGTGCGAGCCTGCGAGCAATGTAGCCATCGTAACAAGATCGTCGTGCTCTGCCTCGATTTCACCAAAAACAGGCAAACTTCTGGGCACACCGATCCTGTCACCTACCGAGAGGTTTCCCAACGAAGACCATCCATCCAACGTGAGTAATGGGTGGATTTCTGTAACTTCGACCTGGCGCCCGAGCGCAGTGGTCAAGCGCCAGACAGGCTTGAGACCATCATCGAGAAACGCACTGGCGACAGCGCCGTCAAACTGCAACTGGTTATTGAGGGTCAGCGGCGCGGCCTCTCCTCGCAAGAAGAGGTCTTCGATTGTCGCGACCTCTCCGCTCTGCAAGAGCACGCGAGAGGAAGCAGTTAAACATTTTCCCATCGCAGGACGGGCGGCGACGATGACGAGGTCAGAGGGTTGCCAACCGGCGGTGATATCATCGAGGTCGATAAAGCCGCTGGGGACGCCGGTGACCTGCTCTGCTTTTTGGTAGAGCGCCTCGATCTGCGCGAACGCCTCTTTGATGATCTCGCGCATGGTGGAGTAGTTCTTTTTGACGCCAGCCTGGGTGATGGCGAAGAGCTTTGCTTCGGCATCATCCATGAACGCCTCGAAGTCCGAGACGTCGTTGTAGCACTCGTCGACGAGCGCGTGCGCGGTGGTGATGAAGTTCCGCAGCGACGCCTTACGGCTAACGATCGTGGCGTAGTAGGTCACGTGCGCGGCCGAGGGGACATCCTGAGACAACCTCGCCAGGAAGTTCGGGCCACCGACGGCGTCGAGGAGCTTCTCGGCCTGGAGGTAATCCGCGAGGGTGATGACGTCGACGACATCACCGCGCGCGTGGAGCGCGATCATGGCGCGAAAGATGTGACGGTGGCTCTCGCGGTAGAGGTCCTCGGGTTGAACGAGCGAGGTGACCTCGTCGATGACGCGGTTGTCGAGAAAGATCGAGCCGAGCAAGCTGCGCTCGGCCTCGTCGTTATGGGGAGGCGTGCGGAGTTCCTGGTCCGGTGCAGGCGGATTCCAGGACGCATCGGGGGCATTCGCCATGGCTCTCTAGGCTCCATCTCGTGCGGCAAACTGAATGGCAGAAGCGGGGTAAAAGCAGCCCCGCGAACGGTCATCTTGGGAGCGATGATATAAAAAAACAAGGGGCACATCCTGATCAGGATGTGCCCCTTGTCAAAGGTCATAACCCGGAGCGTGTCAGTTGACGCGGACGAAGTCGTTGCGCACCAGGTGGAGGACATCCTTCATGGTGTCGAGGTCGGAGTTTTCACTCTTGTTCAAGACCTCGGAGATCTTGCCGTAGTTGAGGGCAAGCTGGAAGGTGTCGAGGTGCTCGGGCTTGAGCGAGCTCAGGAGCGGCACGAGCGGCTTGTTGATGACGAGGTAGGCGTCCAGATCCGGGACATCGGTGCCGAGGTTCTGGATCTCGTCGAGTTGCCGCATCCCTTCCATCATGAGCCCTTCGACGGATTCATTGATCTCGTTCTCGAAGGTCTCGTTGGTGGGGTGCTCGAGCGAGAAGGTCCCTTTCTTCCAGCCCATCATGCGATAGAAGGCTTTGTAGGGAGACATCTCGAGGTTGTCATTGATCGTCGAGAAGAAGACGCGGCCATCGCGAAGGTAGACCTTGCCGGTGTCATCGCTGAGGATGACGAGCACGCCTGACTTCTTACTCGTCGAGAAGAGCTGGAGCAGATCCGGGAGCGGGACCTCGTCGATGAGGCCCGTGATGGTACCCGTGATCGTCTGGCTCGTGTTGCGAGCGCCGCCAGGGGGGTTGGTGGTCCCACCGTTCATCCCGCCCTGACCGATGGGAGGAGCTCCCATATCGTTCGAGGCGTCGATGTCATCACGATGGACGAGCTTGATGATGTTGGTGCCGACCAGAATCCGGTCGCCCTCCTTCAAGCGCGTCTTGGTGATCCGTTCGCCGTTGACGAACGTACCATTGGTGGAGCCGAAGTCCTCGATGGCGATCTCCTTGTTAAAGGAGGTGATGCGTGCATGGCGCCGGGAGACCATATCCTCCACGAGCACCATATCAAGCTCACTGGATCGACCGATCACGATCTCGGCGTCCATCTCCAGCGGGAATTCGCCACCCTGGTACTTCCCTGAAATGAATTTTAGAACGTATCCGCCACGCTGACTCAATTTCTCTCACCTCTCCCCAACTCATCGGAATCGAGGCGTGTGGGGAACCTCGATCATGGCTCGAGTTCTGAGAACCGCGCCATCCTGGCCTCGCCTTTCGATGCTGTAGTTCCTACCACACATCGAACAGACTTCAACCGACATCATGTGCACCTACACCTGGATGCGGTCGACTCGACTGGCTGGATGGATCGCTGGCGTCCAACACCCGTTTTACAAGTGAACCAGCTTCTCGTCCAGTCCAATCACAACCAACCTTAACCGCATTATCACTCATTGCGCGCGACGTCCAAGAAACTTCTTGTTCTCCCACACACGCACAATGCAAAGATCTCTCACAGAGACGGAATCTTGCAAGTGCCGAGCAACATTGCGAGATCTTTTCCTCGCAGCGCGGCGAGCAGCTCCTGCGCGCTCACCTCCTCGCCGCAATCGATACCCAATGATTTCGACAACTTCGTCACGATTTCGCCCGCGCTCGCTCCGTGCTCATCTCGTAATTCTGCGATGGAGCGCGAACCATCACGCTTCGAGAGCCTCTCACCATCTTCACCCAGCATCAATGGCACATGCCAAAATCTGGGAACTTTTGCGCCCAGCGCTCTGTAAATCGCGATCTGGCGCGCGGTGGACGTGAGCAGGTCCTCGCCGCGCACCACATCCGTCACCCCCATGGCGATATCATCGACCACCACCGCGAGCTGGTAGGCAAACAACCCATCGCGGCGCTTGACCACAAAATCACCCACGTCCTCGATGAGATCCTCGGTGACCTCCCCGCAGATGCCGTCGTGGAAGGTGACGCGCTCCTCCTGTTGGACATTGTAGCGGTACGCCGGACGGCGCCGCTTCTTCTTTCGCATTTGCTCGATGCCCTGCTCGTCAAGCCCTCGACAGGTGCCTGGGTAGAGCGGCGAGCCGTCGTTGGCGTGCGGCGCGCTCGCCGCTTGCCGGATGTCCTTTCGAGAGCAGAAACAGGGGAAGATCAACCCCTTATCACGCAACCGCTCGAGCGCCTCCTCGTAGAAGTCCTGGCGCTCGGATTGCGTGTAGGGACCGACCGGGCCGCCGACGTCAGGGCCTTCCTCCCAGTCGAGCCCGAGCCATCGCAGATCTTGTAGGATTTGCTCGGCGCTCCCCTCGACCACGCGCGGACCGTCGAGGTCTTCCATGCGCATGATCAGAGTCCCGCCCGCGAGGCGCACCTGGAGCCAGGCGAGCAACGCGGTGCGCACGTTGCCAAGGTGTAAGGGGCCTGTGGGGCTTGGCGCATAGCGCCCTCGCACTCCAGGAAGGTTCGCCCCCTTGTTAATCGCGTCATCCAACAAACTCACGCACGCCTCGGCGCATCAGTCTCGAGTTTCTCAGGTCGCCATGCCCTGGGCCTGGACGGGGAGCTTCTTCAAGCTCTGTAACATCACCCAACCCGGACCGCTCATCTCGGTCATGAACAGCCCCTCGCCGCCAAAGATCGACTTGAGGCATCCGCCCACGCTGCGCACGTTGTAGTTCACATCTGCCGAGAAGACCGCGAGGTTGCCAGTCGAAACGAGCAACTTCTCGCCAGGCGCGAGCTGCTTCTCGATAAAATCTCCTGCGCCGTGAATCAGCACGATCCCGGTCCCGGAGAGCTTCTGCATAAACAACCCGGCGCCACCAAAGAGCGCCGCACCAGCAGATCTTGCCACCGTCACTTCGATGTCAACATCACCCAGCGCTGCCAAAAAGGAGCCGCTCGTGCAGACAATCGGCCCTCGGCTCAAATCCCAGGTCACGAGCTTGCCGGACTGGTTCGCAGAGAGCACGACCTCGGCGCCTGGCCTCTTGGCGGTCACGTAGGTCAACGAGGCGCCCTCGCCAGAAAGCATCCTGCCCACGGCCTTGCCCGCGCCGCCGGGGACCTTGAGCGTCCAGTCGATAGCGTCGCTGTAAGCCAGGAGCGATCCGCGCGAGGCCCAGATGGACTGCCCCTGGCCGAGCTTGATCGAGACCGTCTGCGCGATCACACCGTTGATGGTGATATCCTCGCAGTAGCGCTGCAAGACATCGAGCTCGAGGTGTTCGAGCGCGTCGAGTACCGAACCTTGCTCGCCAGTCCTGGCGAGCGCTTGCTGTCCTTCCCCTTGATCCTGCATCACTGCCTCCAATGCCTTTGATTTCGAGGGCTCATGCATAACGATCTCACCCACATCGCGTCAAGCAAAGGAGGTCATGGAGAGCCGTTGTCGAGGTCGCGTTCCTGTTGAATTTGCGAGGCTCCGCGCCATGTTTGGCCCAAACTTCCCAAACACCCTCTTTCCAACATTGCCCCGAGTGCGTAAAAAGGTGCGGCAACATCGACATCGACAGCGATGAGGAAGGAGACATGGAAGAGAGGACCCGTCAGGCGCTCGCGCGTCGTTTTGACGAGCACACGGCCCAGGCGGCGAGGCTCGACTATCTTGGTGGACACGCATCGCTGCGGCTTTATTGGCGCGTCAACCTGCCGCCAAGGCCCGAGAAGCCGTGGCCAAGAGAAGAGAACACGCTGATGGCGATGGTCTTTCCCGAAGGGGTCGACCCATTGGCGAGCGATGAGAAGGAGCAGAGCAAGAAGCCGCTCGAGGTTGACGGCAAGCCCGAGCTCCCGTTCGTCACCATCCATCGCCTCCTCGAGCACCTCTCATTGCCTGTGCCAGACATCGAGCTCGTCGATCTGGAGCTCGGCGTGTTGTTGCTCGAGGATCTTGGCAACGAGCACTTCGAGGATCTCTACCTCGAGATCGTGAAGGACTTTGGCGACTCTCCGCGTGATCTTCGCCTGCCTACCGAGCAGCTCTACCACCGCGCGATCAACCTCCTCGTCGACCTCCAGAGCAGCTACGTTCGCGCGCAGCTCGACCGCAACGACAACCCTCCTGACGCGCTCGTCCAACAGCGTCAATTCGACCGCGAGTTGCTGCGTTGGGAGCTCGACCACTACATCGAGTGGGGTCTGAAGGCGCAGTATGGCGAGGATGTGTTGGAGGATGCGGCCGAGGATCTCGACCGGCTCTTTGACGAGCTCGTCGATGAACTCGTCGCGCTCCCGAGCACGATGGTGTTGCGCGACTTCCAGTCGCGCAACATGCTGCACAAGAACGGCAAGCTCCACCTGATCGACTTCCAGGACGCTCTCACCGGGCCGATGATCTATGATCTCGTGGCGCTGCTGCGCGACTCCTACATCGAGCTCCCCTACCTGGTCGTCCACAGGTTGGTGGATCACTACACCAAGCAGGGATTCGCCGCAGGGTTGGATTGGTGCGACGACGCGGAGTTGGTGCAGCGCGCGTTCAACCTGCAAACAGTGCAGCGCAAGCTCAAGGACGCGGGGCGCTTTATCTTTATCGATCGCGTCAAGGGCAACCCCGACTTCCTCCCCTACTACAAGTCATCGATCACGTATGTGAGGCAGGCGCTCGAGATGCTTCCAGCGTATGAAGAGTTGGCGGACATCCTCTCGGAGTTCGAGCCCGCATGGCACGATGACTGATTGGAGCCGACGCGTGCGGTACATGTTACCGCTCGCGGTGTTGCTCGTCGTCGCGAGCATCCAGCTCGCGCGCGTGCACCTTGTCGGCCAGACGAGATGGCGCGGCGGCGGCTTCGGGATGTACACCGAGTTGCACCCGAACCACACGGAGGTGTGGGTGTATCGTGGTGACAAGCCTCGCCAGCTCGACCGCCCGCGCGTCCCTTTCTCACCACAACCTCCACCCCCGACCTGCCAGAACCCGAGCGAGCGCGCGCGCGAGCTGCGCGCGCTCCCCACGGATGCCGCGTTGGACGCATTCTGGGCGGATTGCCTGCCCGATCCGACGATCACGAGCGTGGAGCTCTGGAAGCGTCGCTTTGACATCGAGAGGTGGGCGATGGTGCGCACGCGCGTTCGCTCGAGCGAACGCGCGGCATCCTCGAGTGCTGGCGGCAGCCAGCGCGAGGAGGATGCTCCATGAGCACGCCGCAGGCATGGCAACTGCGCGCACTCTGTGTGGTGTTGCTGGTGTTCGCAGCGAGCACCGCGCGACATCCTCTGGAGTGGCGCATCACGATGGCGCTCGGCGCGCTGCTCGCGCTCACGCCCTGGCTCATCGAGCGGCGCGCGGTCTGGTGGTTTCTCGCGGCGAGCGTGGGCGCCGCGATCCTGTTCTCGCCGCTCTCTGCTGCAAATCACCACCACTTACTCCTGTATATGACCGCAGCGATCGCGTTGACGTGGAGCAAAGATCGAGAGCACTGGGCGATCGATGTTGGCCGCGCTTCACGCGGCCTGATGGTCGGAGTGATGGGGGTCGCGACGTTGCAAAAGTTGCTCTCACCAGACTTTATGGATGGCTCCTTCCTGACATTCTTGCTGCTCGACGGCGGCCTTGGCGAAGTGTTCTGGGAGCATATCCCCGCATTCCAGGGGGCGATCAGCGATGCTCACAAGTTCTTTCTGTGGTTTGCCGATCCTATCGATCCGCGGCGAGCGACCGCGCGCGCGGTCTCTGCTCGCCTGATGCCGGTGGGAACATTCGCGGTTGTTTTGGCGTGGCTGGTGGTGCTCGGCGAGGGAGTGATCGCGGCGCTCTTCGCGCTGGGGGCGAAGTTCGACAGGGCGGAGTTGGCCGCGCACGTCGCGTTGCTTTTGTTTGGCGCCGGGTTGCTGTTCGTGCGCGCCGAGCATGTGTTTTTGACGACGTTGCTCTGGCTTGGCGCCGCGGTTTGTCTCGGGAGAGAGACGCCAAAACTCATCACCAGAGCTTACCTGGTGTTGGGGAGCGTGGCAGCGTGCGTCGCGCTCGCGCGAGTGATTTTATAGGTCACCTGGGGAGGTCATCGGAGGGGATATACCCCATGATCTCGACCCTGTCCGAGAGGACGCGTGCCTTGCCGCCCTCCTCATCCACAGCGGGGATGGTCGCGCTGACGGAGAGATCGCAGATCCCGGCGTCGAGGAACCGGACCCAGGGCATCTGCGAGTCGCGAACCTCGAGTTGTTTTGCGGCGGTGCCATCTCGCGCGAGCAGCTCGCAATGCTGTGGCGTCTCGACCTTGACGGAGAAAGGAATCACCGAACAAACGAGCTTCTCGTTGGCGAGGAATGCGATCTCGAGAGGCTGAACCTTGTCGATGACTTGTTTGGTCGAGAGCCCCAACCTGAGCGCGTCCACCGAAGCAGAGGACACCGGCGTGATCTCGATCGTGGAGGTTTGCTCGCCCTCTGCGATCGAGGGGGCGATGACCTCGAACGGCGTCTGTTGTGAGGAGGGGATATCGAGCAAGAATTCATTGCGGCCAGGAGCCAGGGCGCTCGGCTTCGCGGCTTCTGCGGGGCGAACGGAGGGAGGCGTAGGCCAGATGCCGCTGGCGCGGCCATCGCGAATTGGCCCGAGGTCGTCCATATAGGTGTAGTGCACCTTCGCGGGGAAGCCGTGGAGGTACACTACACCGGTAGATGATGGATACGCGCCGCAATAGGAGAGTTCGATCCCGGTGGCTTCGAGGACTTCGAGGTTGACGACAAACCTGCGGTTGGCGCTCTCGGGAGAGGATGCGTCGATCAGGATCTTGCTCGCGCCAGGTGTTTTGGCGGCGACCTCAAGGAGGTGTCCATGATTGGCCGTGATCTCGACGACGCCAGGTTCGCGCGAGGTCGCCTCGTCGATGCGGACGGTGCCAGAGGAGCGCGTGCGCGCGATGGTGATGCTCGAGGAGGTCCCGACGATAAGCGTCTGCTCGGCCAGCGCCTGGTACTTGATGTTGGTCTCGATCAGCTGGTTGACGCTCTTGACCTTGTGACAGCAGAGGCAGGAGAGCGCGATCAAGGCGCCAGCGATCATGGTGATCCTGTCTCGCTCACAACGCACGTTCACCTCCTCTCCAGGACATCAGTCAAAGTCGTAGCCGCCGCCACCACCGCCTCCACCACTGGAGGGTTCAGGGGCAGGCTCGTAGACCTCGATATCGAGCGTCGAAGCGACCTCGACGCCAGCGGCGAGGAGCGTGATCACGATCTGACATACGCCGATGGCCTGGGGGTTGATTCTGGGGACTGTTTTGGTGTTTTCGACAAGCGGCGTGGACATGCCACCGGGCAACCGGAAGTTGCAGATGTTCGGCGTCTTGCTCTCGAGCGTCATGGGGAGTTTGGAGCAGACGATGTTCTCACCGGCGCGAATTTCGACGCCGAGGTTTTGCTCGAAGCCGCGTTGCATGGACGCCTGGTTGGTGATGGTCACGTCGGTGACCTCGCTGACATCGATGGTGCGCATATCACCGAGCGTAGCTCCGGGGTGGACGGGGTCGGGAGCGAGCGTCGTGGACACAGCGAAGGGTTCGACGCTGCTCTCGGGGATAAGGATGGCGAGTTCGCGCTCATCGCTCTCCTCTTCGCTCAAGGTTCCAGCGTTCGAGGGCGAAACCTCGATGGGATAAAACCCACGTCCTCCAGCGCTGAAGCCCGAGGCATCCGTGAAGACGAACCCAACCAGGGCGTGATAACCGCGAGCGTAAACGACGCGTGAAACATCGACCGCGGCCTCTGCCGCGGCATCACAGCGCGAGAGGTGCATGCGAGTGGGCTCGATGACCGTGATCACCTCATCGAAAGTTTTCGCGGCGCCGCTGATCGGATCTGTGACCGAGATTTCGAGGTTGGATCGACCGGCAGCGAGCCCCTCGATCCCGATCGAGTTCTCGGAGATGGAGTTGATCGCCAGGACTCCGGCATCAGCAGCCGAGGCAGTCTGGACAGCGATCGGGCGGTGAGCCTCATTGCCATCATTGACAAAGGCCGAGATCGTGGCCGTGGAGCCGACAACGATCGCCCACGTGCCCTCGGTGGTGAAGTAAGCCTCCTCGTCGAGAGAGCCAGCGCAGGGGCCGCAGGCAAAGATCGAGAGGAGCAACAAGGCGCCGAGGGTGGCGAGGAGTGGTTTTTTCGCGTTCGAGCGCGCAGGAGCAAGTGGGCGTGACAAGGTGCACCTATTCACAACAGAGATCGGTCGATGCCTTCTAGCAACGCGGGTAAATAACACCGCGCGTGGGCGAACTCAACGTATAAGATAAGGGTCGCGCAGATCCAATGGGAGGGATGAGCTGGCGAAAAAGAAGAGAAATCGCAACTTTTGACAGCAGGAGATGCATCTCAGAGAATGGCAGAGGTGATGCGGCGAGCGATCTTGATCAAAAACCACGCTCGCCGCTGGAATGAAACAAAAGCGTAAAACCTTTGTCTATATACGAGAGAAGCCTTCGCGCGCCCACGATCTGAGCGCGAGGGAGAACCTCCCGAGAAACAGATCTGAAAGGATCTGGAAAAAGCGGCGACCGAAGTATTGTGAAACCATCGTACAGTTCATATACTTACGATGTCATAACGACTCCCACATCCCCCCAGCACGAGGACCAGATATGGCGATCACACCGAGAACGATCTTCACGAATCCAGCGAGCGCGGCCGTGATGGCAGCCTCTCTATTGGGTTTCACAGCAGCAGGCATGTATTTGACCAACATGTGTGGTTCGAGCTGCAGCGTAGCCGAGGTCGAGCCAGCACAGCAGGTCGTCGAGTTCGAGATCGACGCGCCCTGTGAGGATCTGCGGTTGGACAAGATCGCGGACAAGTCGCAGTGGTCCGAGTATGACTGGTTCGAGTATGGCAAGTGCTTCGAGAAGCACCAGGACTCGCACCGCGTGATCGAGGTCTCGACGCAGGGCTTGAACTACTACCCAGCCTCCGAGGCGCTCTACAACCTCAAGGGCTACCACCAGATCTCGCTCCACCGCTATGAAGACGCGGTCAAGACGCTCGAGACCGGCCTTCGCCGCGTCGGCGTCCCGAGCGATGGTGTGATGACGAACAACCTGGCGTGGGCGGGTCTCTGGGTTCCTCGCGAGCTCGATCTCCATCAGGCGCGTTCGCTCTACAAGCGCTCGCTGGCGAGTGACTCGGGAGTCTGCGAGACGATCCACACTGGCCTCTGGGTCGAGTACGCCATCGCGCGTGAGTCCCGTGGTATCGAGCGCGCGCAAGCACTGCGCAACTTCACCAACCTGCGCCTCCAGTACAAGCCATGTCAGGATCGCTACGATGACGGCAACCGCGAGCTCCTCCTCGAGGTCCTCGGCGCGGCCGTGATCTTCGAACAAGTCGACCGCGAGATGCAGTCCTCGGGGCAGCTCCCGACCAACTGCAACAGCGACTCCAAGCGCCTGATGCAAAACGTCTCCAAGGAGCTCCGCAAGCACTACCGCGGCGCCTCCATCGACGCGCTTTGCCGCGAAGCATCACCGCTGGCGACCGCGCACCACACGTGCGTGGACCTCGTCGACAAGTCTGTCACTCAGCAACGTCACATCGAGCGAACCAACATTCGCCATCACCGTCGTCACTGAGTAGCGCCTCGCTCCCACCGAAAGGGAGCCCGCGGCTAGAAACACATCGAGGGCAGGCTGTCATAACAGCCTGCCCTCTTTTTTGCCCTTTCCTTGGAGACTTGACGCGACAACACGCGCGAGTGTTGAATGTGAACGCTTTCGCAACGACGAACAAACCCTCGGGTTCACGCCATGACGACACGTCCCGGCGGCCTCTACAACAAGCGGGGGTCGACCAAACCATTCGATGCACCGCAAGCGCTCGTGGGGCGCGTCCTCGATGGGCGCTTTCGGCTCGAAGAGGTGCTCAACTCGGGTGGGATGGGACTGATTTTCATCGGCGTACAGCTGAGCGTGGGGCGACCCGTCGCCATCAAGGTGCTCAAGCCAACGCTGTCAGATGAGGTCGATCTCGCGCGGCGTTTCCAACAAGAGGTCGAGCTCGTCGCGGCGCTCTCTCACCCGAACATCGTCTCGCTCGTGGACGCAGGTCGGGACGCGGGCGGGTTGACCTATCTCGTGATGGAGTACGTCGATGGGCAGACCTTCCGGCAACTGCTCCAGAGCGGAACGCTCTCGCTGACCGACATGCTCGAGATCTTTATCCAGGTCTGCGACGCGCTCATCGAAGCGCACTCTCACCAGATCATCCACCGCGATCTGAAGTTCGATAACATCATGCTCACGCGGCGCAAGGATCACCGCATCCATGTCAAGGTCCTCGACTTTGGCGTGGCAAAGATCCTCAGCCGAGATGCCAACCTCACGCGCGGCGGTCAGGTCCCAGGCACCCCCGGCATCATCGCGCCAGAGCTCGTCGCGCAGAACACACCGAGCCCGCAGAGCGACCTCTACAGCGTCGGCGTCTTGCTCTACACCACCCTCACCGGCGGAGCGCCGTTCAAGGGAATCAATGACCTCGAGTTGATGCGCGCGCACCAGTTCGAGCCCGTGCCAAACATCGAACAACAGGTCCAACCTTACGTGCCAGAAGCGCTTGTCGAGCTCGTCTACACCTTGCTCGAGAAAGACCCCATGATGCGCCCGGAGAGCGCCGTCGCGTTGAGAAATCGCCTCGAGATGATCAAGAACACGCTCGAGCGCGAGTACAGAGATCTGCCGCCTTACATCCCCCCCTCCTTTGAAGAGAACGAGGATATCCACGGCTCCGGCGCCTTCCGCGTCGTACCAAAGCGAGTATCGAGCGTGGTCGAGTCCGATCGCAGCGTCGAGCTCCAGGAGTCTTTCCTCCAGGATCTGGACAGGGAAGGTTCAGAAGAGAAACCATTCATGGTGGTGCCGACCTCGGTCGTCACCGTTCTTGTCGGGATCTTGATGGTGTTGCTGTTGGTGATCGTGATGCTGATCCGCGAGATCATCCTCGGCGCAGGTTGATCACAAGCGCCCGCGCCATACCTCAAGCATCTTCATCGGACGTCCCTCTCAATCGCCCGAGCAGCCGCGCGCCGACCTTTTGTCCTCGCCTCACGATCACCCTCGCGGCTCGCGTGACCTGCGCTGTGCGTGACGCGCCATCGCGCGCCCAGGCGATCACTTGCGCGGGAGGATCTTCTTGCTCGCACCGCACCGCGCGCCACCATCCCTCGGCGTCATCACCGCGCAGTGGTTGAAGCGGCTCGGTGATAATACGTTGAAACCCTGCCGCGCGTGCCTCTCTTAAAACAAGACCATCGACAGCGACACCCAACGCGTTGGGCCTTGGAACAAGCACGACGGCGCGGGCGCCGGTCGCAGCGGTGAAGAACGCGTGGCTTTTGACAAGCTCGGAGCGAAGCTCGGCGAGTGGGAGACCGACGAGCGGTCTCCCTGTCCAACCACAACTTACAGGGACCAATCCGAGCCCTGACAGAGCGGCGAGATCGCGCTCGAGCAAGTCCTCCTCGCCGCTCTGCTCGAGCGCTGAGGGGATGACTGGCAAAAGCGCGCTGGCGGCAAATGGAGCGAGCGCGCGAGCGTAGAGCGCGACCGCGCACGCACCATTTGTGGGAGGGAGGATGAGGCCAACGCGTTCGGGCACATCGCCGACCTCTCTGGCGAGCCACCAGGCGAGCGGCGTCCATGTGTGGATTTCTTGCTTTGCCAGCTGCTCGAGGAGCCTCCACATATAGGTGTGTTCGAGCCCTCCCTCGGGCGTGTCCGGTCGGAGTGATTTTTGGGGGAGGAACAATAGCGGGAGATCGGACACGAGCAATTCTACCTTGCTGTATGGTATGCCAAAGGCTCTCGCGAGGAAGATCGACCATCCTGCGCGGATGTGCTTAAGTTGATCAGTATCACGCGCTCGTCCACGCAAAATGATGCGGCGAGCCATCTTCGTATGACATGTTGCTCGCCGCACGAGCGAGCAAAAATAGAGATAAGGAAACGAGCGAACGCATGGATCTGACGCAATACGAACTCGACAATGGGATGAAGGTCCTGCTTCTGCCAAGCAAGAGCGCGCCCGTGGTGGCTTGCAATGTTTGGGTGGGAGTTGGGAGCGCTGATGAAACTCCAGAAGAAGCGGGCCTGGCGCACGTCCACGAGCACATGTTGTTCAAGGGCACCGAGCAACGCGGCGTGGGGCAAATCGCGCGTGAGGTCGAAGCTGCGGGTGGTCACATCAACGCCTTCACCTCTTTTGATCAAACCTGTTACTACGTCGTGATGAGCTCGCGCTTCTTCGACACGGGCCTGGACATCCTCTCGGATGCGATCCGGCGCTCGTCGTTCGAGGCCGAGGAGCTCTCGCGCGAGCTGGAGGTGATCCAGGAAGAGATCAAACGCGGCGAGGATGATCCCTCTCGCATGGCGAGCTTGAAGCTCTTTAACACCGCGTTCAAGGAGCACCCTTACAGGTTGCCCGTGATCGGGACGAAGGAGTCGGTCGACTCCTTCAAGCGCGAGAACGTGGTCAACTTCTTCCACAAGCACTACGTTCCCGACAACATGACGGTGGTGCTCGCGGGCGACTTCGAGCTCGAGGAAGCCAAGCAGAAGGTCGAGCAATACTTTGGCGACTTCGCCGCGAGTCAGCCCTACAAGCGCGTCGAGCGCCCGCGCGAGTCGGAGCAGAAGGAGTTCCGCGCCGCGGTCGTCGACGAAGCCGCCCATGACACGCACCTGCGCATCAGCTTCCATGTGCCCGAAGCGACGCACGAGGATATCCCCGCGCTCGAGCTGTTGGGGACGATCATGGGACTTGGCGAGGCGTCGCATCTGTATCAACGCATCCAACGCGAGCGCGAGCTGGTCAATGGGATCTACTCGGGCGTCTACTCGCCACGCGAAGCTGGCATGTTCGTGGTCTCGGCTGATTATCAGCTCAAGAGCCAGCAAGAGGGCGAGGATGAGGTGATGGGCGCCGAGTCGCACGAGGAGGTCCTCGAGGCGATCATGACCGAGGTCTTCCAGTTCAGGGACATCGAGGTCTCTGACGCGGAGCTTCGCCGCGCCAGGACGCTCATCGAGAGCCAGGCGGTCTACAGCAAGCAGACCATCGAGGGGCTGGCCATGAAGCTTGGCCATTACCAGATGGTCACGGGCGATCCGCTCTTCGAGGACCTGTATTACGAGCGCCTCGCGGATGTGACCGTCAAGACCTTGCGCGAGGTCGCGCGCAAGTACTTCAGCCCCGAGAACACCACCGTCGTGCTCTCGCACCCGAGCGAGGTCGATGGCGTCGCCCTCGACAAGCTCGAGGGGATCGTGCGCGAGGCGTTCCAGACCGCGCGTCAGTCGGATGAAGGCGTGAAGGTCGAGCTCGACGCGACGGCGCCTCCTCGCGTGGAGGAAGAGCAGGCGCCTGCGGCGCCGACGGCGCGCAAGCACGCGCTCGAGCTCGACGAGGATGGCTTCGTCAAGCTCGAGCTGAGCAACGGCGCGACGTTGATCGTGCAAGAAAACCACGCCGTGGAGATCTTCTCGGTGCGCGCGATCGGGCGCGGTGGTTTGCTCATGGAGACGCCGGAGAACAACGGCATCAACAACATGCTCAGCGAGCTGATCACCAAGGGCACGAGCAAGCGCGACGCGGTCGAGCTGGCGCACCTTGTCGAGTCGATGGCGTCGAGCGTCTCTGGCCTGAGCGGCAGGAACACGCTGGGCATCGGCGCGAGCGGTCTGAGCAAGTTCTTCGAGCCAGTGATCGAGGTCCTGGCGGAGTCGATGAACGATGCATTGATTCCTCAAGACGAGCTCGAGCGCGCGGTCCGCTTCCAGCTCCAGGATTTGCGCTCGCGCAAGGAACAGCTCGGCGCGGTCAACTACGACACCTTCATCTCCACCTTCTACAAGGACCATCCTTACGGCATGTGCTCGGCGGGCTCCGAGGAGAGCATGCGCGAGATGACGCGCGAGATGTTGCTCGATTACAAGCGCGCGATGATGCGTCCCGAGGATATGACGTTTGTGGTCGTGGGCGATGTGGACGCGAACCACGTGGCGCACCTGTTCGAGACCTTGATCGACGCGCCAGATGGCCCGAGCAAGCGCCCGAGCGCGCCGCTGGCACCTGCGGCTCGCGAGCAAGGAGCGCTGGTCACGGCAAACCTGGACAAGAACCAGGCGCACGTAATCGTGGGCTTCGACGCGCCGGTCATCGAGTCCGAGGATCGCTACGCGTTGGAGGTCCTCCACTCGGTGCTCTCGGGTCAAGGGGGGCGCCTGTTTATGGAGCTTCGCGACCGGCAATCACTCGCTTACAGCGTGTACGCGAGCATGTTGCTTGGCTTCGACACCTCGACGTTCATGGTCAACATCGGGACGAGCCCGGAGAAGATCGAGCAAGCGGTGATCGGGATTTTTGCGGAGATGCGACGTCTGCTCGAAGAGCCACCGAACGAGGAAGAGATCGCCAGCGCCAAGCGCTACCTGATCGGAAACCACGACATCGGCCTGCAACGCAACTCGGCGCGCGCGATGTCGGTGGCGCTCGATGACCTCTACGGGCTCGGTTACAAGCGCTCGTTCAGTTACGGCGATCACATCCAGGCGGTCACGGCGAAGGACCTCGAAGCGCTCGTTTCGCGCTACATCGTTCCAGAGCAAGCCGTGATCTCGATCACCAAGCCGGAAGCGATCGAGATCCCTGAAGACCTGAGGGAGCGCGCGCTGAAAAAGTGAGCCTCCTCTCACGAGGCAAGGCAGCAAAACAGGATGCAGACAAACGCCACAGCGTTTGCTTGCATCCTGTTTTGTTGATCTCCATGATCGCGAATGTTCGGACTGAAACCGCGCGTTATCAGGCGTAAAACCTCGCGAAAGAGAACGCGAGCGAGGAGGAATGTGCCTGCAACTCCTTGCAAAGTCGCGGTTGTGATAGAATTTATTTACGCGGCGAGGCGTCTACATACCTATACCTGTCTCGCCGCAGCCACGAGAACTTGTCAGTGAGGATGATTCGATGATGACGCGCAAACCGATACTCGAGAGCGAGCGCTCTTCTCACCAGAATGCGTTGTTCATGCTGTGCTTGCTCGGCTTGTTGACGCCGATGACGCTCGGTTGCCTGCTCGGTGGTCCAGGCGGCGGAACTGGCGATGATGGGGATGACGGCATCCTGTTCGGTGATGACGAGTGGCAAGATGACGTCGATGATCGACGCATGGAGCGCGATGATCCGAGCTCTCCGTTGTATCGCGGGACGTTCGAGCTACAGCTCGAAGGGGACCATGAAGCGACGATGGACTCGACCGAGCTTGGCGAATCGACCTACACGTTCGTGGATGGAGACCTGGTGGGGACGCCTCCTCATTGCCTGATCACGTTGGCAGACCGCCAGCCGGATCGTCGAGGTCGCCAGGGGTATATTTTGCTGCAGCTCTTCGGGAGTGATTGCTCTCCAGAACCAGGAGCTTACGAGCTTGTTGGAGAGTGGGATGGGATCGATGCCTCCAGGCAAGCGGTCTTGAAGACCGTGCAGATCGACGTCGAGACAGAAATCATTTACAATTACTACACTTACAGGTCACCGGAAGGGACGCTGGATGTGAGCAACAACAATGGTTCGATCGTGGGCGAGCTCGATCTGCGCATGACACGCGTGATCATCGATGATGAGGAAGAGAAAGGAGCCAACCTCTCATTGCTCGGGAGCTTCGACGCGATAGCGCGTGAAGAAAACTGATCTTTTCTTTGAATAACCCTCGCTTGCCTCCCGTCTTTACCATCGACCCTGGACTTTCACGTGTCTGGGCAACGCCCGACACGCTCAGGATAGAGAGGCAAACGATGAACACGCGAATCCAAAAAGCACTTCTTCTCGGCGCCGCATTCGCGCTGGCTTTCCCAGCCATGCAAGCGCTCTCGATCCAGGAGGCGGACGCCCAACCGATGCGCACGATCTCGAAGTCGCGCAAGGGTGGTGAGCGTTCGCACAAACAGAAGAGCAAGAGCAAGAGTAAGAAGAAGTCTTCTTCCTCGTCTTCGCGCAGCAGTTCGTCGAGCCGCCCCTCGACCACGACGACGCACCGTACGACGACCACGACGCGACGCGCCGATGACCGTCACAACGTGCGCCATCATCCATCACACAGCTCGCGCCCTGTGCAATCGCGCACCACGACCACGCACACCCGCAACGGTCGCACGGTGAGCTCTCGCACCACGACGTCACGTCCTCAACCGACGACGACGCATCGCCGCACGACCACGACCACGACGCATCGCCACAATCCGCATGCATCGAGTCGCACGACGACCACGCATCGTCATCACCCGCACTCGAGCTCGAGCCGCAGGACGACCACGACGACGCGTAAGAAGACCGTGCATCACCGCAGCTCACCGAGCCGCGTGACCGTGCACCACCATCACAGCGCGCCTCCTCGCACGACGACGTCGCGCACCACAGTGCACCATCATCATCACCGCACGGCGCCAGCGCCGCGCAACACGACGGTGCATCACTACCACCACCAACGCACGCCTCCGACGAGCACCGTGCAATCGAGCGCGAGCGCGGACAACGGGCGCATCGGTGGACGCGAGAAGAACCTGTACGTGACTGGTGGTATGGGCATGAGCGGGTTTGCAGCACCTCAGATCGCTGACCTCCCCTTGCCAGGACTCGACTTCAACCTCGGGTTTGGTGGCAAGCGCGGAATCATCGGCGCAGAGATGGGCCTTGGCCTGGCAGGTTGGCGCTTTGACCCGAGCGCGCCGAGCCGCACAGCAAACCTGACGATGTACAGCATGACTGGTGACCTGAAGCTCCAGCCCTCCTTCTCCTTCTTCGAGCCCTATCTCCTGGGCGGAATGGGTGGGCACGTGTTCAATGACCACTACATCGACGAGACCGCCGTGGGCGCCTCGCTTCGCGTGGGTGGTGGTGTGGACCTTCGCTTCAACAACGTCGCCATCAACGCCCAGTACATGCGCTCCTTCATCGGCATGGTCGGCGACGCCTCGGTCTACGAAGATGGCCTGCTCGGCGCCTCGACCGAATCCCTCGGGATGGGCCTCAAGGTTTACTTCTAGGTCACCCCCCGCACCCCCCGCGCCCCCCGCGGCCTCACTATCGTTCGCCGCCGCCCCCCTGTTTCTCAGCCTTCGGCTTCGGGAGGGGGGCAGACTCGGCGTTGGGTGTGCGGTTTTTAGCCCACGGGGAGCTATCGAAGATGCAGTGAGTTTTGAGAGCGCCCCTTCTCGACCTTTGGTCTCGAGCGCCCCCCGCAAACGGCTCTTGTTCATTGAGGCAAAGAGACGCGGCCTGCCGCGTCTCTTTGCCTGCCGTCATGAACCTCCAAGGAAGAGGTTGAAGTTGGCGCTACAGCGTGGGGAAGACGGCGCGTTTGCTGCCCCCCATGCAGCACTTCGCTTCCATAGGGGGCAAACTCGCGCTTCAAGCACTGGTTGGCGTTTTGCGGAGGGGAGCTTCGAAATTTGCAGTGAGTTTTGCGAGAGCATCCTCTTCTCAAAACTCACTGCAAAACCCAAAGGCTCCCAAAGCGGGCTAAAAACCGAACACCCGACGCCAGGTCTGCCCCCTCCCGAAACCGTAGGTTGAGGTTCAGGGGGGCGGCGGCGAACGATAGTGAGGCCGCGGGGCGCGCGGGGGGTGCGGGGGCGCGAGAGATCAGAGAACCTCGTAGACCACATCCAGGTCGTAGATGATGGCGCTGCGCGACTTCACGCGGAAGTAGTAGATCTCATCATCGGGGAACGTGTACTCGAGGATAAGCGCGCTGTTTCCATCCTTGGTGGCGGTGGCGAGCACATCTCCGTTGGCGTTGAGCGCCTCGAAGGTCACGTCGCTCGCGTCCCCTTCGACCAGTGAGAGGCCAATCAACACATCGGCGTTGTTGCCACGGTGCTTGAACCAGTCCTCGCCCTTGTCACACAGCTGCAAGTTCTGCGTGGTCGACTCCCAGGAGAAGAAGACCGCGTCGTTCGAGGTGTGGTTGCACTCGGCGGCGTACATATCCTCGTCCTTGCACATCGTCGCTTCGCTCTTGGTGCCGGTGAGCCTGTAAGAGCCAAAGCCGCTGCCATCCGCCGAGAACACCAACAGGTAGTGCGTGCCACAGTGGCGCGCCTCGTAGGTGAGCGGCTCCTCTGTCGCGTTGAAAGCGAACGTGAACGCCGAACCTGTGGAGGACTTGTCGACCTCGTCGGTCGGCGAGAAGAGGGTCATGTCGAAGAGGTTCGCGTTGGCGGTGTCGAAGAGCATGTTCAGGTCGACTTTCTCGCCAGCTTGCAGGTCGAACTTGTAGATGTCGACGTCATCGCCGGTGGGGCAAACTTCGAGGTTGCCGACCATCGAACCATCGAGCGGCAAGGTCGTGGCCATCGAACGGCCATCGTTTGGCTCGTTCGACTCGTCCTTGCAACCAGCGCCGCTCTCGAGCTCCTGCGAGAGCAAGTGATAGTTGATCTCGTCGCCGCCAAGCTTCACGTAGTAAAGCTCGCCATCATCCCCCCCATCGAGCTCCATCGAGGTCAGGCCGGTGCAATCCGAGCGCTCGATCCCCGAGGTGATCTCTTGCTGCGCTTCATTGTAGACCTTGATGTCGAGCGCAGCGCCAAAGGGATAAGACACGTAGACGCCGAGCTTTGCGCCGGGGCGAGCGCGCACCGAGTGGAAGTCGGGGTTCGCCTCGCAGACCTTGAAGCCGTCCCAGGAGGTCTTCGAGATCTCGGGGGCGTTGTCGAAGTCGTCATTCCCTGTCGAGATCGTGTCGAGCGTGTCATCCACGCACGTCGCGGCCGGGTCGAGGTAGAGGTTGAACGAGTAGTAGAGGTCTGTCGCCGTCGGCGTACAGATCAGCGAGGTCGGATCTTGCTCGGACGCCTCGATGTCGATCATGCAGATCTTGTAGAAGATCGTCTGATCCTCTTCCTCGCGCACGGCCTGGTTGGGGATCGTCCCGGTCAGGCGATTGCTCGCCGGGTCGAGCTCCATCTCCTCCGAGTACACGAGCGTGTCCGGGTTCGAGATCGGATCGTACTGAGACCAGAAGATGATGAACTGATCGTAGCGCGAGGCGGCATCCGCGGTGATCGTGGCCTCGACGGGGAACTGCGGTGACTCGCCCTTCTGTGGCCCGAGCGGCGTGTGCGTGATGATTTGCTCGCCAGCGCAGATGTCGGCCATCGGATCGACTGGATCGACGCCGCTGCCGCCGAGGTTCTTTGGCGGGATGATGATCGTGACGCGGTGCTCGGCGGTCTGATCCTCGTTGTCCGTGGCGACAAACGTGGCCGTGTGCACGCGCTGCTCGGCCTGGGCTTCGTCCGGCTTCCAGGTAAACTCGCCGCTCTTGCCATCGACCATCGTGAAGGAAGAGCCACGCGGCGACTCCTTCATCTTGATATCGACCTCCGAGGAGTCATCGTCGCGGACCTTGACCTCGAAGCGCAGCGCCTTGTCACAGCAATTCTTGTAGAGCTCGTTCGCGCTGCTCTCGAACTGCGGCTTGCCGTTGCCCGGCACGATGTTGACCTGAACCTTGCGATCGACGTACCCGCCGCGGCTATCCTTGACGATAAAGATCAGCTCGAGCGGCGCGCCAGCGGTCACATCGGCAGAATCAGGCGTCCAGGTGAACGTCGCCATCGAGGGGGTGGGGAACCACTGCGCGGTCTCGATCGTCGAGAGTTCGTTCTCGGTACGCGCCTCGTAATCGAACGTCAGCGCGTCGCCGTCATCATCGCGCGCCAGGACCGTGATCGTGATCGTATCACCGACGGTGTAGTCGAGCGTCGAGCTCTGCGGCGTGAGCGTGATCGTGGGGTCGAGGTTCTCACTGGGAGGGTCCTTGCAGGCTCCTAGCATGAGCGCGGTCGAGGCCACCGTGGCCAGCATAAGCATGGCGGCAAGAGAAATGCTGCGAAGGCGCGGCGTGGGATTCATGTTTCGAGCTCGATTTATCGGGGTGGCATGAATGATAACATTGGTAGCAAAGACGCTATCAGATCCGCGACCCTCGCTCAATCAACCCGCACAGCGAGCGCTGTCACATTGTCATGGCCCATCTGCGCCACGACCTTGCTCACGAGCGTCTCGCAGAGGCGATCGGGGTGCTCCTGATGCGCACGCACCTGTTTGAGGAGCTCCTCTGGCGCGAGCTCGCCGTGGACCCCATCGCTCGTGAGCAAGAAGAGGTCACCCGATTTGATCACGAGCCCTTCCGAGAAGAGGGTCTCGATGTCGACGCCGAGCCTATCGGCAGCCTCGAGCGTGAAGCTGTCGATGCGTCCATCGTCGAGTTCGCCGCTCGATGTCATGAACCTCGAGATGGTCCGCTCGGCGGCCTTGCGCTGGACCTCGTCCTCCGGGTCGAGCTCGCCAAGCTCTGTCAGGATCGTCGAGAGCGTGTGATCGCGCGTGAGCTGGATAAGCTCGCCATCGCGAAACAGGTAGATGCGAGAATCCCCGACGTGCCCGATGCCCGCGCGCGAACCGGCGAGCACGAGGCCGCTAAAGGTGGTGCCTCCGCGGTTTCCGCGAGGATCGAACTCCCCCTCGAGCGCGAGCTGCTGGCTGACCACGCGCGCGATGGCGCGCGCGCTCGAAGTGGGGCTGTCGAGCAACATCTCGCCATGTTTGTGATGGCACGCGCGGCTAAACGCGGCGCAACCCGATGCGACCGCCAGCGAGCTCGCGCGCTCGCCATCCTTGATCCCGCCGATCCCATCCGCCACGCAACAGAACGCGAGCGACACCTGGCGCGAGCCGCTCGTCGTCTGCATCTTCACGTGCCCGCATGAGTCCTGGTTGTTCTTGCGGAAGATGTAGCTGCCGATGGTGGAGCGCGAGCCGATGCGCAGTTGAAGTGGCTGCTCGATCTCGACGCGCAGATGCTCGAGAGCGACCCAGAGCTCGTGCGCATTCTTCAAGGCCAACTCGCCATAGGGCGTCACGCAACCTGCCAAAACCTGGGGGAGACCAGGTTGCCACGACTCTCCATGATCGAGCTCGCCAGCTTGAAGCAACGACGCCATCTCGTGGCCGCCAGGGTAGTTGCGATTCTTGAAGTTCTCGTAGAGAAGCTCGCCGACGATCTTGATATCGCGCCAGACATCCTCGCTCGAGTCAGAGCGCTCGCGCGGCTTGGGCATCGCGCCGATATAAAAGGAGCCGCTGGCGTCATCCCACAGCAAGTGAGAGCGAGAGAGCCCGCCAAGACACACCCCGGACTCGTGCAACACGCCAAGACTGAGCACCAGGCGTTGCAAGGCGTCGAGGACCTCGTGCCGGGGCAGCGCGCGCCACGTGTCATCGTAGAGCACGGGCGTGTCAGGGCGGTGATGCTCGAGCAAGGCGATCGCACGCCCCCCCTCCTCTTTCGTGGCCAACAACCTCGGCAGCCCGTGCCGCGGGCGGTCCAACACGCGCTCGATCAGCTCGGTCCAGGCGCCGCCGGTGGGGCCAGTCCAGAGCCAGCGCACATACTCGCCATCACGCGCGAGCCAGGCATGTGAGCGTGAATCGGGAAACAAAGGGCGCGAGACCTCGAAGGTTCCTGCGCCGATCTCGACTCGCTCGCCGGGTTGAAGCTCGAATCCCTTCATCACTCCTCTCGTTTCGACGGAAGCGGAGGCGGCCCGTTGCGTTTGCCAGGAAGCTCGGGCGGTTTGGTGGGTTTTTGCTCGTGGTGCCAGTCGACGGGGTTGGGGAGCTTGACGGTCGCGCGGCTCGAGGGGCGCCCGGCGTTCGGGTGATGGAACTGGAACACGATCGAGCCGAGGCCGATCTCATCACCGGACTGCAAGAGCTTGGGCTCGGTGACGGGGAGGCGATTGACGGTGAGCTTGTGACGCAGTGATAGCGCCTCGATCTCCCAGTCGTGATCATTCCTGGGCCGGATGATCGCGTGGCGAAAACCGATATGACGACGCTCGTGTTCTCGCAAGCCGCTCAAGTCCCAGTCGAGCGTCTCGGCGGCGTTCCAGTGGCCTGGCCTGCTGAGGTCGCGCTCTCTGGGGAACGAACGCCCGATCACCGCAGCGCGTCCCTCTTTAAGCTCGTAGCGCGGACCACAGATCCCCCCCTGACGTTTCAAGAAGAGCGCGGGGTTCTCCTGGACGCGAAGCTGATCCTCGAGGCGACGCGTCCAGCTGGTGAGCGTCCCATCGCCCAAAATATCGAAGCGAAACTGCGCCACGCCGAGCGTGATGCGCTGGCGGTTGCCCACGGGAACAGCGGGATCGCCCGGCTCGATCGTTTCGCCATCGACTGCCACGAGGCCCCCGCGCGAGAGCGCCTTCAACGTCCAGAACCCACGCTCCCCCAACTCGAGCAGGGCGTGTGGGGCGTTGATGCGATAGAGCTCGTGGTCGAGCAAGCCATCGAAGAAGATGTCGACGGGTCCAGCCGAGGAGTGATAGCGCCCGAGGTAGATGCGAGGACCATAGATGGTCCATTGCAGGTAAGAGGCGACCTCATCGTTGGATTTGGCGGACTTGAGCAGGGAGAGTCTGGCGAGCGCGGGGAGCAAGTGCGAGGAGGAGAGCGAAGGATCGCGATCCTCTCGCCAGCCGCGAAAGACGTCGAGGTCGAGCCTCGGGGCGAGCGGCTCGCAGAGCAGACGTTGGCGCAGGCGCCGACGCGCGGTCTCGTCGAGTGGGGGTGTCGCAGGGGATGATGGGTTCGGGTGATCCACCGGCGCCTCTTTGCGATGGTGCTCCGGGCGATAAAACATCAGAACTCGATCCGTCGCTCGGCCTGCCTGGCTTGTCGCCAGTTTTGTTTGATTTGCTCGACGAGGTTCTCGACCGCGCTGGCGTCCTCGGCGAAGTTCACATCGCTCGTGTCGATCTCGAGCAATGGGGTGTCTTCGTAGTGCGCGAAGAAGTTGTGATAGAGCGAGCGCAAGCGATCGAGGTACTCGGGGTCCATCGCCTTTTCGTAGGGCCTGCCGCGCTTGGAGATGCGCTCGAGCAGGATCTCGAGGGGGGCGCTCAGGTGGATCACGAGGTCGGGTTGCGGGACCTGATCGAAGAGGATGTTGTACATCTTATCGTAGAGCGCGAGCTCGTGATCGCTAAGCGTCAGGCTGGCGAACAGGCGACACTTCACGAAGAGGTAATCACTGACGGTGACCTGGTTAAAGAGGTCCGCCTGGCGCAACCCTTCCTGTTGACGGTAGCGGCTCAAGAGGAAGAACATCTCCGTCTGGAACGCGTATCTATCGCGATCCTCATAGAAGTCTGCGAGGAAGGGATTCTCCTCGAAGATTTCGAGCACAGAGCGTCCCTGGCTCAAGTTGGCGAGCCGTTCGACCAGCGTGGTTTTACCCACCCCGATGGGGCCTTCGACGATGATATATCGGGGAAAGTCTTGCAATGTTGGTGTGACCATGATCTCTGGCGTGAAGAAGGAAGCTCGAATCTCGAGCGCGCGATTCGTAGCAGCCGGCCATTTCGAGGGGTGCGAGCATAACAGGTTCAGCCTAGACTTTGCCACCCTTTCTTGGTTATCACTAGGACCACGGATACGATGACTTCTCAGGCCCACACGACACACCAGGGCCTCTCGAGAGGCCCTATGCTTCACAAGGCACCTGCACATATCTCACCGCTGTTCTGTGGCATCCTCGCGCTCGTGATGAGTTTGGCGATCGCGTGGATCACCCCCGAGCAGGCACAAGCGCAGCCCAAGGAACCGCTGCGTATGAGCCTGGTCAATGTCGCCTCGAGCGGCGGAGATCAGCCCAAACGCGTGATCGAGAACATCCTCAAGGAGAACAAATCGATCGCGCTCATCGACTCGGGCGTGGTGCGTTCCGCGATGGACAACTTCGCGGTGAACGAGAAGATCCTGCGCAAGGGAGAGCTACGCGAGAAGTTCCAGGAGCGCATCTCGCGCATGATGCAGGCCGAGAACATCGAGGGCCTGCTCATCATCGACGTCTTCTCCAAGGGGCGAAAGCTCCAGGTGGTGGTGCTCGGCCCCGAGGGTCAGGAGCTCAAGGATATCAAGCGCAACATCCGCGGCGGCAAGATCGAACAGGACACGGGGTTGGATGTCCTCAAGGATGTCTTCCCCGCGCTCGGGCCGACCGTGCTGGATTACCGCGAGCGTGTTCAGGCGGCGACGCCCGACCCGGACCCCGATCCTGACCCGAACCCCGATCCCGATCCTGATCCAAACCCCGACGCCATCATCAGCGAAGAGAAGACCAAGCCCAAGCCTCCGCCCGGGACCTTCTCCAAGGGGGGCAGCGTGGCCGCGGGCGTCTTCCTCGGGCAGCGCTCGATGGAGGTCACGGAGGTCGAGACGACGCCACCCGATGCGATCAAGCACCGCACACCGCTCGTGGGCATCGGCGTGCATGTCGACGCGGTGGCGCTCCCCATCGGCGAGACAAAGGACAGCGCGCTGACGATCTCCGGGTTCTTCAACTACGCGCCGTTCAAGACCGAGTTCAAGACGCAAGGTGGCGACGGCTCGACGAGCGCCGAGACGTTCACGAGCAACTTCGTGAGCGTGGGTGGTGCGCTGCACTACCGTCGCTTCTTCACCGCGTCGACGATCGGTGGGATCTATGGCGGCGGCGAGTACATCTCGCTGCGCATCGCGAGCAACCCGAACTACACGGGGAACATCTATGGCGTGGGCCGCGCGGGCGCAGAGCTCGGCATCTCGTTCGCGCCCGAATCCTACGTCATCGTGCACGGCGGCCTGTTGCCCGTCTTCAAGGCGGACAACTCGGCGGGCGCGCTCGGCGAGAGCCCGACCTCGCTCGGCTATGAAGCTGGCGGGACGGTGCTCTTTCGTTTGACGGACAAGGTGTTCGCGAGGTTGGGTTACAAGTTCGAGCTTGTCTCTCCGACGTTCCCCGAACCTGGCGACACGTCAAAGATCGACAACGCCGCCGAGTCACGGGACATCCTGCATACAGGCGGGCTCCAGATCGGGTTCACGATCTGATCCTCGGAGCAAGGCTCAGCCCCCGCTCATCAACCAGTACAACAGGGCGATAGGACCCGAGGCGATGACGAGCAACGCCAGGGTCAACCCGACACCCACAGCATAACGCGTGATGGGGTTGGTGGGTTTTGCCAGCGCGCGCTCGGGCAGCACCGCGGGCAGCGGCGCGCCGAGCTCTTCTCTGGCGCCGAAGTGGCCGCGCAACAGCTCGACGTTGCGACGGTTGGCCTTGAAGAACGCATCGAAGACATCCCCGACGCCAGGGACGTAGCCGCCGAGCAAGTCGACGGCGATGTTGCTCGCCATGCGTACGAGCAAGGGGAGCGGTGCGCCAAGACGCGCCGCTTCCCAGAAGACGTACACGCTGACAAACCAGACGACCCAATCACCACCGCCGGGGATAAGTCCGATGATCGGATCGAGGCCGATCCTCTTTTTGATGATCGGGATCTCGAACTGATCGTCCATCAACAAGGCGATGCGGTCGAGGCGCTTGAGGCTCTGCTCGATCTCGGCGCGCGTGCGCCCGGAGCGGGTTGTTTGTTCGAGGAGGACGGGGGTTGTATCGTCAGTCACGGTCATCGATGCGTTGTTCAAGGTATACCTCCTTATTTGGGGGTATCGCGTCGCCTCGTGAGCTGCGCTGGGAGCAGCGCTGTGCGAGGCGGCGTGTGATCGTACGCGTGGGTGTTTGCGCGAGGTGGCAAGGCGCCCACGTGGCGATGGCCATCGGTTGGCCACGCCGAATATATCCCCCGTAAGGAAAACACCAAGAAAGTACGAAGGGCGTCCCCTTTAAGGGCGCCCTTCGTCTCGCATCGCGAGAGCAAGAAAAACCGGGAAGTTGTGGGAGGAGTCCTTTGGGAAGGATGTGTCTGTGGTGAGACCCCAGATCGCACAAAGTCTGGCGTACAGTGGGAATTAACAAAGGTTTGGCGGGAAGCGGTGTAAACACCACTTCGATAGTTTGACTAGCCTCTCCACAAGACCGAGGGCCTTGCTTCAATCGAGAGGAGTTCCCAGGAAGATGTCAAAACACCTCCCGCAACTTCCGAGTTTTTCTTACCTTCTATTTTTAGAGCGAAATGCCTCCGGCTCAATAGCAGACGATCATTTCCGCCTTGATATCTGTTTTCGAAAGAAGCACACACCTCTCATCCCAGGCATTGGGGCGGCCAAACCTCAACTTGAGCCCCCCCTTGCATTGGTGGATGAGCAGCAACTTTCTTGTCCTACATTGTAGGAGGGCAGACATAAGGGTCAATGGAGAAAATGTAATGAGGTTGAAAAAGTTTATCAGTTCCTATCACAACCTCACACTTTCTTAAGACCTCAAATGCAGATGCCATCGCGACATTGGAACTTCTGGAAACCGTTGTTGCAATCGGCGTCGATCTGACACCCTTGCACCGAGTTTACCCAACGCTTGTAGGTAATTACGACGCGATCATTGGTTTGCGGAGGCATCGTCCCCTTGAAGCTGACCGCGTTGGTGACCGCGTCATAATCCCAGCCTTGCTGACGGCTTCGCGGTGGGTCCACGATCATTTGCGTGGAGACATCACCCTGGCGCACCTCGAGCGTGGAGGGGAGCGGGATGCCGCGAAGCCTCAAACCGCTGGCGAGCCCTGCGGACGCCTGCGCGATCTGCGCGAGCGTGTTCTGCAACATCCCGTCACAGATGTTCCCCGCCGTGCCGCCGGTGGCGTTGACCACGCGGTCGATGCCTGCGGCCGCCTCGGCCGCGCCGTTGCATGGCTGGCCTGGAATCCAATAGATGCCAAACGCGGTGGCGTTGGAGTCGGGCAAGCGCAGGTAGTCGATAAACGGCTGAACGACCATGTCGAGCTGCGTGTAGTTGATCCCGGAAGAGAGATCGTTGGGCTGATCTCCTGCCTGACCTGCATCACGCCATCCCATCTCTCCCTGGATGAAGTCATCGAACTCGTCGGTGACGCTGATGATGACGGTAGCGGCGTTCTCGCGCAGCTTGTAAGGATCGTTGGCCGTGCGTGGGAGCGCGCGGTCGATCGCTGCTGGCGCGATGGTGATGGTGTACTCGGTCACGATCGTCTGGTTCGCCGCCTTATCGATGCAGGCAGCGAACGAGGCCGGGTCTGTCGTGAAGCCTGGCGCACAGAGCTGGCCGTTCTTGAGCCCGCCACCACCACCCGGGAACCCAGGGAAACTCGACAGGCTGGGGCATGGCCCCATCAACCCACCGTCGCCACCGATCAACGCGGCGACCTCCGGCGAGATCGCGGTGTCATTGGTGATGTCATCGCAGTGCGAGGTGACCACGCCGAGGCGCCAGTCGAGGTTGGATTGACCCAGGATTTGCGCGAAATCACTGGCGTATGCCTTGACGAGCGCGAGCTCGTCAGACATCGAACCAGAGCCGTCGAGCACCCAGATAAAGTCCACCTTCGGACGATCATCGACCCGATAGGCGACGCAAGCGTTCTCATACATCTCGCCGCTCTTGGCGACGCTCATCGCGCTGGTCGTGTCGTCGACGAGGAAGCCCGTCTCGGAGGTAAGATCCTCGTATCGCGCATCCGGCGCCACCGCTGCGGTCACGATGTACTTGCCCGCGCCGCGGTCGATAACACCCACGATGAGCGAGAGGTTCCCCGCCGAGTTCGTGAAGTTGCCGGTCAACCCGTGGTTGATCGTGTTCGTGCCCGAGACGCCCGCGAGCACCTGATCGCGCGCGGTGTCAGGGCGACCCGAGGTGCCGAGATCGATCTTGATGCTGACGATCGCGTCGTAGCCATCATGCGAGATCGTGCGGCGCCCGTTGCTCACCAGACGCGCGCCTGGATACTTCGACTGCACGCCCGACAACACCGAGTCACGCAAGACCTCGATGGCGCCAGCGGGACGGTTGAGCGACGCGACAAAGCCCGCATACGACGCCGACGCGTGGTTGTAGGCGTGCGCGTCGAGCGCCATCACGGGCGCGCCCTGCGCGTTCTGCGAGATGGCCAACTGATAATCTGCGCCCGCGTTGGTCAGGATCGTCGGCATCGGGATCGCCTGCAAGAACTCATCGCGACATCCCAGGAAGTTGACCTCCTGATCATCAGGCGTGCCATTGCCATCGGTATCACTGGAGCAAGGATCATACTCGCCCTGCGCACAAATAGGATCGTACATGCGGTTGGGGCAGATGCCGATCTTGCCATCCTTGTTGGCGTCCTCGATGCCATCCTCGATGCCATCGCCATCCGTGTCCGCCTTGGTAGGATCGAGGCACGTGCCGTACTCGACGCCATCGCTGATCCCATCATCATCCGAGTCGATGCGGAGCGGGTTGAGCCCTGGCGTGTTGACCTCGATGCCATCATCGATGCCATCGGAGTCGGTATCTGCAACCGTCGGCTGCGTCTCGGCGCCGGTGGTACGGCAGTCGCCGTTGGCGTCCTCGTAGCCATCAGGCAGTCCATCGCCGTCAGTGTCCGAGTTGCCCGGATCGAGCGGCGATGGCTCGAAGTTGCACTCGCAGTCGTTGTCGAGGCCATCACCATCCGAATCGACGCCAGCCTGGCAACGCTCTGAATCCCCCAGATCGACCATCACCACAGGCATGTCCGGTGGCGGAGGGCGCTCCATGTCCATCGCGTCCATATCGCCCGCGGTCATGTCCGAGGCGCCCATATCCGTCATCGGGGTGTTGTTGACCGGCGGCATGAACGCGTTGGTGCGCGATGGCTCCTCGCATTCTCCCGTGATCGGGTGCTCGGTCTGTCCCTCGGGGCAACCCGTGTTGTTGTTCTCGACGGCAGGATCGGTGCACCCACCGCAACCGGAGCCACTGATCAGCGCGCCGGTGGTCAACAAAACAAGCCAATTTTTGAGTGAGGTCGTCACAGCGTCTTTCCCTCTTTGTAACAGGGGCGTATTGCCCGCTCGCAATATACGAATATCAAACCACACAAACCTACACGATCGCCTGTACTACACGCAAATTCCGTCGCATATCACATCGAGAAAGAACTATCTGGCCTTCCCCTCCTTGCTGGAACGGAAAGCGCGCGAACGCTGGCGGTCCGGCGCCCCTGGCACGAAATTTTCAAATTCATGAACAAAACAAGCCACCTGCACAAGATTTATGCAGGTGGCTTTCTCGAAGCTGCGCTGAAAATTTCGTGCCAGGGGCGCACGGGGTGTTTCGTCGGTGGAGCGCGACCGACAACGCGACGCTCACTTCATCAGCGAGCTAAACGCGGCCTTCTCCATCAACGTCGTCAGGCGCTTGGCGAACTGCCCTGGGTTCTCCACGGGAGAACCTTCGGCGACGAGCGCCTGATCGTAGAGGAGCTCGATCCAATCGCTCACGCGCTCGGCTTCATTGTCGCGCGACTGGAGCTCGTGGAGGTGCTTGATGAGGTTGTGGTTCGGGTTCACCTCGAGGATGCGACGCGTGGCGGGGACATCCTGATCCTGTGCGCGAAGCAAGCGCTCGATGTGCGCGTGCATCCCCCCTTCAGGGATCACCAGGCAGACAGGAGAGTCCTCGAGACGCTCGGAGACGCGGACCTCCTGCACGCGGCTGTCCAGCACTTGCGTGAAGCGCTCCGTGAGCGAGGCAAACTCCTTGGCCTTTGCCTCCTTCTCCTCGCTCTCCTCGTCATCCCCCAACTCGAGGTTCTCCGAGAGCGCCGAGATCATCTTCTTGCCGCCAAACTCATCGAGCGATTGCATCGCCCACTCGTCGACGCCGTCGGTCATGTAAAGGATCTCGAAGCCCTTCTTCTTCAAGACCTCGAGGTGCGGCGAGGAGTCGAGCAGCGCGCGCGATGGCGCCAACGCGTAGTAGATGGCGTTCTGCTCTTCGGGCATGCGATCGACGTACTCGGCGAGGCTGGTCAACCCTTCCTGCGTCGAGCTCTCGTAGCGCATCAGCGCGGCGAGCTTGTCCTTGTGGTTTGGCGCGTAGTGGAGCCCCTCTTTGAGGACGCGACCAAACATCTCCCAGAACTTCTCGTAATCCTCGGGCGCGTCCTTTGCCATCTCCTCGAGCATGGCGAACGTCTTCTTGATGACCTGCTTCTCGATCACGCGCACCGCGCGCGAGTCCTGCAACATCTCGCGCGAGACGTTGAGCGGCAGGTCGTCGGAATCGACCACGCCGCGCATAAAGCGCAACCAGCGAGGCAGAAGCTCCTTGCAGTCCTCCATGATGAACACGCGCTTGACGTACAGGCGAATGCCGTGCTCGGTCTCGGGCGTGTACATGTCGAATGGAGGTTGGCCTGGCAGGAACAGCAAGCCGGTGAACTGCTGCATCCCTTCGAGCCTGAAGTGTGTGTGGCGAAGGGGCGCCTGCCAGTCGTGCGTGAGGTGCTTGTAGAACTCGGCGTATTGCTCGTCCGAGATGTCATCCACCGGGCGGCGCCAGAGCGCGCTCGCGGCGTTGACCTGCTCCCACTCGACCTCGCCATCCTCGCTCTCGGTGGGGAGCTCGATGCTGTGGCTGACGTAGTCCGCGTAGCGATTGATCAAGGTCTTGAGGCGCCAACGGTTGAGGTACTCATCCTGGTCCTCCTTGAGGTGGAGGATCACCGAGGTGCCTCGTCCTGCGCGATCGGCGGCCTCGATGGTGTAGCCATCGCCCGCGTTGCTCTTCCAGCACCACGCCTCGTCAGCGCCTGCCGCGCGCGTGATCACCTCGACCTCGTCTGCGATCAGGAACGAGCTGTAGAAGCCCACGCCGAACTGACCAATAAGCGAGACATCCTGGCCGCTCTCTGCGGCATCCTGCATCGCCTTGAGCTGCTCGATGAAGGCGCGCGAGCCCGAGTGCGCGATGGTGCCGAGGTTCTCGACGAGCTCCTCGCGCGTCATCCCCACGCCGTTGTCGTCGATGGTGATGGTGCGCGCGTCCTCATCGGCGCTGACGCGGATGCGAAAGTCGGTGTCTCCTCCCAACAGCTCCTTCTCGGCGATGGCGCGAAAGCGCACCTTGTCGATCGCATCGGCTGCGTTCGAGACAAGCTCGCGCAAGAAGATCTCTTTGTTGGAGTAGAGCGAGTTGATCACCAAACTCAAGACCTGAGAAACCTCCGCCTCGAACTTGTACTCCTGGACCTTATCAGTATCACTCATCGCTGCTTCTCCTCACTTGTTCTCGGTTTCAGGTTCACCCCCTACAGGGCGCTCTTTATCGGCATCGACGGGATACAATATGTTCGTTCGCCTCGACGTCAAGCGCTCTCCTTCAACCTGAAACCAGATACCTTGCTCCTGACAAAACGCATCCGGTTTGAAGTCAGGGAGATGCACCAACCGCTCACCGGTTTGCGGCGAGTAGACCGAGAGCCCACTCGTACTCGCCGCGAACAGGTTGCCTTCCCATGGATGGAGCGCGTAACAACCGCGGGACTCTTCGCCGATAAACCCTGCCTCTTCCCATGACTTCGTGCTCACGAGCGTGATCCCGGGCATCTCCGTCTGTTCGAGGTTCGAGCGAATCCCCCAGGAGGCGACCGTATCGTTGTCCAGAAAGCAAAGCGGCCATCCCCAATCCTCTCCGACCAGACCTCCCAGGTCATGCTTGCTCTCGCCGCTCTCCGACTCCCAGACATTGCCCCCCAACCAGCGCTCGAGGCTCCAGGCGCGCACCACCGCCACCGGATGCCAGACCCAACCATCGGTGACGATCCACTTCTGGTCCGGTGAGACGTGGAGCGGCCCGTGGAAGAAGTCGATGTAATGCTCGTCGATCGGGTGTTCGTCCTCGTCAAGCTCGGGCTCGCGCTCGGTCAAGCACGCGCCTGTCGCCGGATCTGAAACGTCGATCCGATTCCACTGCGTCCCATGCGCCAGGCGCGTCTCACCATCGTGCGTGAAGAACGCCACGGGGAAGTCGGTCTGCTCCGGGTAGTAATCATCGCGATCGAGCGGCATCGTGACCTCGCCACCATCGAGCGAGATCACGTAACCTCGCGAACCTCGGCGCTCGCACACCGCGACGTACTTGCCGCACGGGGAAGGTCCAGCGAGCATTGTCCAGGAGGTCGCGAACGCGATGTCCGCGATGGCGTGCTCGAACACCATAAAAGTCAGATCCTCGGAGACAAACCAGAGGTTGCAGTCGGCGTCCAACATGTAGCAACCATCGCCATCACGCCGTGGCAACAGCGCCAACTTCTCTGGCAATGGGAACGGGATCTCCCAGCTTCCGAGCTCCTCCACATCACAGACGCGCGGTGGCTTCGCCTCGAGCAAGGACAACTCCCCCTTCGAGCCGTAAAAGCTGTGCTCCTCGACCAGGTTGCGCCAGCACACCCCACAGATCTCGTACAGCTGCGTGATGTCGATCTGCTCGGGCTCTTCCCTGGCGCCGTCGACGCCGTAGTGGTGCTCGAAGCACGCCTCACACACCATATGGTGAGCGTCTCCGTTCGACCTCCATATCCGGTAATAATCCTCGCAAGCCTCCGAGACCAGGTGCTCGCAACTCATCCAACGTTGATTTCCAGGGCGCCTTAAATGATGGCAACGGCGCGAATGCTCTTCCACAATAACTCTCTCGAAAACCCCCACCAGATGCGGCGAGGGATGAATTTATCGCGGGCTCCTCGCCGCATCGACAAGGGGCCTACAGGTAAGGTGTCATCAGCCTGAAGAGCCCATCGCGCAACCGCGCGATGATGCCTCGGTGCTCGTAGTCCTCGAGCGTCACGCGCTTGGCGCGCTCGAGCTTCTGCTCTGCCAGGTCCAGGATAGAACTTGCTACGCCCTCATCGTATGCCTCGACATTGAATTCAAAGTTCAACCTCAAGCTGCGAGGGTCCCAGTTGGCAGAGCCGAGCAATGACCAGATGCCATCGACGACCATCAACTTCGAGTGATCGAACGGCGCGGGCGTGAGCCATATCGAGCACCCATGCTCGAGCAGCGGCGCCCAGTTTGGCCGCGACGCGTGATCGATAAAGAAGAGGTTGGAACGCTCGGGCAAGATGATGTCGACCTGCACCCCGCGCATGGCGGTGACTTGCAACGCGTCGAGCAAGGTCTCGTCAGGAAGAAAATACGGCGTGATGATCACGACGCGTTCGTTGGCCGTGGCGAGCGCCGCGAGCAACACCCAGTGCAAGCTCTCGTAGTCCTCATCAGGACCATCGATGATTCCTCGCGCGGACACATCGCCGACCTGCTCCAGCTCGGGAAAGTAGGTCTCCCCGAGCAACACCTCGCCGGTGCAGAAGTGCCAATCCTCCAGGTTGCTAAGCTGGAGGTGACTCACGAGTGGGCCTTCGACGCGAAAGTGCGTGTCGTGGGTGGGGTGATTCTCGTTCTCGGTGATCATGTGTTCGTGGCGAATGTTGATACCGCCCGTAAACCCGAGCGTTCCATCCACCACGAGGATCTTTCGGTGCGTGCGCAGGTTGAGGAAGGCAAAGCTCCCAGGGCGCAAGATCGGCATGAACAGGGCCACGGCGATGCCAGCCTTTCTCAAGACCTTCGCCGCTGGCGGGAACGCGTAATAAGCGCCGATGCTGTCGACGATGACATGGACCTTCACGCCGCGCTCGTGCGCGGCGACGAGCGCATCGATAAAGCGCTGCCCGGCAGGATCATTGTTAAAGATGTAGACCGAGAGCGTGATGGTCTTCTGCGCAGATGCGATCGCCTCGAGCATCGCAGGGTATGCCTGCTCGCCATCTCGCAAAAGCTCGATGGTGTTGCCATCGAGCAGCGCGCGCTGCGTGACGCGCTCGGCCAACCTCGCGAGCCCGGCCAGCGCATTTGTGGGGAGAGTATCGGGGGAGCGCGCGTGCGGCGCGCCCAGTTCCTGGATGGTTTGTTGGCGCTCGCCATCGCGCGCGAGGCTGATACGCCTGGCGCGGAGCGCGTTGGCCTTGCGCCGAATGCGATTGATCCCGAACAGGAGGTACACGAACGCGCCGAGCACAGGGAGCAGCACGATCAGGCCGATCCAGGCAATGGCTGATTGCGTGCTGCGCTTGCTCAGGAGCGCGTGCACGATCGCGGAGGTCGCGATGGCCAACGTGCTCACTGCCAACACAGCTGGCCAGAGCAGCTCGGCCCAATGCTCGATCTCCATGACGCCCTGCTCTCGGTGAAACCCTCATAAAAGCACCGCCCGAAGGCAGCGCTCCTGCGGCGAGGAGAATGTATTCACTCGCATCCTCGCCGCAAAGCGTATCAATAGAGTCCCATCAGCTCGGGCTTGAGGTCGCGCGTCATGATGTCCTCGACCGCCTGCATCGCTGGCTTGTCTTCATGGACGACCTGGTAGACCTCGTTGCAAAGCGGCATCTCGATGCCGAGCTTGAGCGAGAGCTGATGGACGCTGTACGAGGTCTTGACCCCTTCTGCGACCATCTTCATCTCGTCGAGGATCTGTTGGAGCGTCATCCCCTGTCCAAGCTTGGCGCCGACGCGACGGTTGCGGCTCAAGCCTCCGGTACAGGTCAACACGAGGTCACCCATGCCCGCGAGGCCGCTCAGGGTGAGCGGGTTCGCGCCGAGCTTGATGCCGAGGCGCGTGATCTCGTTGAGGCCACGCGTGATCATGCCCGCGAGCGAGTTATGCCCGAGGTCCATCGAGCTGACCGCGCCCGCCGCGATGGCGATCACGTTCTTGACCGCGCCGCCGACCTCGACGCCGCGCACATCCTGCGTGGTGTAGCAACGGAAGCGATTTGTCGAGAACGCCTCCTGCACTTGCACGGCGAGTTTGTGGTTGTAGCTCGCGATGGTGACGGCGGTCGGCTTATGGTTGGCGACCTCGCGCGCGAAGCTCGGGCCAGAGAGGTAAGCCAAATAGGGGTGATGCTTTGCTGGCAAGACATCCTCGAGGATGTCCGAGACGAGCATCAACGAGTCATTCTCGATCCCCTTGGTCGCGCTCACGATGGGCGTGCAGTCGTCGATCTTGTCCGCCACGCTCGAGAGCACCTGACGGACGACGTGGCTCGGAGACACAGACAGGATCATGTCCTTGCTGGTCACCACGCGCTCCAGATCGTTTGTCGCGCGCAAGTTGTCGGGGAGGATGATGTCCGGGAGGTAGATGTTGTTCTCGTGCGACTCGTTGATCGTGTCGTCGAGCCCCTGATCGTAACACCAGATCTCGACCTCGAACCCCTTGTCCGCCAACAACTTCGCGAGCGCCGTTCCCCAAGAACCGCCACCGATGACACCGACCTTCATCTCGCCTCCTCTCGTTAAATACTCGAGCGCCTGTTGATTCTATCTCGAGCGATCAACGTTTCATCTTCGCCCTGACTTTGCAATAGCGTCCTTCTCGCGCAACAGGTGGAGCCCAAAAAACATAAACAAGCTCTACACAAAGAAATGCTGCACCGCAACATTTCCATACAAACCGAAACAAAACGAGCAAGTTGCGCATTCGCTCAACTTGCTCGAAACCTTCTCCGAATCCGCGTTATACGCGGGGTCAGCGAGAGCCTCTAGCCCTCGTTCTCGCGCATGCGACGGCGCAGCATGCGCAGCGTCTCTGCGGGTTGACCGAAGACCTTGTGGAGGCGTCGGTTGGAGTCGCGCATCTCCTCGACGAGGTTGGCGGCGATGGCGTCCACGATGCGAAACGCTGCGACCTCGTTGTGCTCGAACAACTCCATGAACTTCTCGCGTCGCAGCTCGAGCACCTCGCAACGCTCGAGCGGCGTCCCGGAGCTTGTATGCTCCCACGGCTGCACGAGCGTCGAGAGCGAGACGAGGTCTCCGGGCGTCCCGTAATGCTCGGAGCGTTGACCATCCGGGCGCACCAGCTGGGTGCGCTCGATCCTGCCCGAGAGCAGAATAAACGCCCCCTCGCCGGGTTCCCCTGCGGTCCAGAGCGCCTCGCCGACGTTAAACACCTTGCGCGCACAGTTGACGCACAGCGTCTCGAGGTCCGCCGCTTCCCAGTCTTGAAAGAACGCGCTCTGGCGCAGCAACGCGATGATCTTCTCTTGCTCCACAACCGTCTCATCTTGAAAACAGGGAAGGAAATGAACGTCAGGCTTTCCTCAAGCGCGCGAGCATGTCGTGGACCTGCCCTTCGAACTGATCGATATGTTGCGCGGGGTCCTCGAAGACTTCATTGATGCGCGCTTCTGTCTGACGACGACGCGCATCGACGGTGCTGGCGAGGTTCAGGATCACCTTGTAGGCGGCCGGGTTGCGCGCAGCGCGTAGCGCGTCGAAGGACTCGCGCGTCAGGCGATAGATATCACAATCCCCCAACGCCTCGACCGTCGCCGAGCGAGGGCCACCATCGATCAACGCCAGCTCGCCGACGATCGTCCCCGAGCCGAGCACCGCCAACACGATGTCCTCGCCCATGGGAGAGCTGGCGCGCACCTGCACCTCACCCGACTGGATGATAAACAGCGCGTCCGCCTCGTCCCCTTGCGAGAAGAGCGGAGAGCCCGCCTGCAACGGCAGCTTGACGGCGTGGTTGATGATCTCGCGGATCTCTTCCTTGACCAACCCCTGAAAGATCGGGCTCTGGCCAAAGAGGTGTTCGACCTCGAGCACCTGCGAGTCCTGGCTCTTGACCGAGACGCTCAGGTTTAGCCCACCCTCGAGAGGAATCTGGGGACGCTCCGAGACATCGTCCGCCGGGTTGAAGGCTCCCTGTGAGGACTCCTCCAAGCCTGCGATCGTCTCGTCTGGAAACACATCGTCCTGGTTGCTCATGCCTCAACGCCTCGTTTCATGGTGCTCTGCGCGAGCTTTTCTCGCGCGATCACTCTTCCATGAGTTCAGCAGGCAACAAATCACACGTGAGATGTGATTCATCGTAAAGATGCGTCCTCGCAAAGGTCACACCGCCTCATAATGAAAGAGGAGACCTCGCAAGAAGCGCCTCTCAAAAGTAAGACCTGCGCACGCGCGGCGCAAGCACAGAGCGCGCGCCCACTTCACAGCCGACAGGGGGTGAGAAATAGATAGACTCAGCGCAGCTTATACTCTCCTGGGAGCGCCTCGCGCCTTGGACCGATCTCTGGCGGAATCAACGCGCCGATCGCGAAGCCCGCGCCGATGTGAGGATCTCCCAGTTGCCCGAGCTTCGCCTGGAGCATGTAGTCGCGCCGCGCGATCATGATAAAGAGCGCGTAATCCCCGAGCTGCCCGGCGCTGTTGTAAGCCTGACGCAGCTCGTCGCGCGCCGACTCCCAGTCACCACGCGCCGTCGAGACATCCGCGCGGAACAACCAGCAGAGCACGGGCGTGCGCGCCAACCTCATCTTCTTGCCCATGTTAAGCAGCGAGGAGAACGTGTCCCCCTTGACCTCGAAGCCATGCTCCATGAGCTGGAAGTAAATGATGTGCGTGCGCACCTGAAGCTCGGCGTCGCGATCGCCGATCGCCTGCGACATCTCCGCGGCGCGCGTGAGCAAATCATACGTGTTCGCCGCGCCGTCGAGCTCGAACGAGGTGTACGCCTGACGGATCAACGCGTCCAACCACAACCTCGTATGCCCGATGCTCTTGGCGATGCGCACCACGTTCTCGTAGTGGCCATCGGCCTCCTCGGCGCTTCGCTTGGCCAGGAACAGGTCCCCGAGGTGCAAATGAACCTCGGCCATGCTGAACGGATCTTGCGTCGTCTGGCTCGTCGCCAACGCCTCGACGAGGTGCGCCTCGGCCTGGTCCAGGTTGCCAAGCGCTGCCAGCGCGCGCGCGAGCCCCATGTGCGGCGAGCGCCCGAAGCTGACGTGTGATGTCGAGGACTCGGCGATGGCGCGCGTGAAGTAATCACGCGCCTTCTCGAACTTGCTCGATGCATACGCCGCGTTGCCAAGCTCCTCGAGACAGAAGACCACGTCCACATCACGACGCAACCCTTCGAACAGATGCATCGAGAGCTCGAGCTGCTCGATCGCCTCGATGAAGCGCGCGCGGCGCGTGAACACTTGCCCGAGATAACGATGCAAACGCGCGATGAGCATATCATCGCGGAGCTTCGTGGCGTTCTCGAGCGCCTGCTCCAGAAGCTCCTCGGCGAGCAACGTGCGCCCTTGCATCAAGGCGCAGTGGCCCATCTCGCCGGTGACGGCGACATAAGACTTGGCCACGCCCGAGCGCCGGAAGGCGTTTTGAGCATTCTCATAGTACTGGAGCGCGTCCTCGTAACGCCCCTGATTCGCGCTCAGATCACCGAGCAGCTTGTAGGCGCGACCTCCGAGCGTGTCGTCCTCGGACGGCATCTCGCGCAACGCGCGACCGATGGCGTCCTCGGCGGCGCCGTATTCGTGCAAGGCGCCGTGAATCTCGCCGAGGCGGAGCCAGAGACGAGGTCGCTCGATCTCGATCGGGTCCACGATCCCATCGCCGTCGAGGTCGAGCGGCGCGTCGGGCTCGTATTGATCGATGAGCTGCTGGATGCGCAGGAAATACTCGCGCGCGGCGTCGAAGTCGAGCGTGCGGAAGGCGCGCTGTCCCTCGTCGCGAAGCATCTGGATCGCCTCGCCATACTGCTCGCTCCCGAGCAAGTGCTCGACGATGATTTTGAGCTGGTCCCGGTTTGGCGCGTCGTAATACTCGCGCAGCAGCCGCGCGAACGTCGCGTGCATCGCCTGCGCATTCTTGAGCGCCTCGAAGTCCTGGCGCAGCGAGGCGGCGTAGGAGTTCTTCGTGAAGAGGATAAAATCACTGGTCTGGTGCAAGATCCCGAAGCGCTCGGCCTGATCGATAATGATAGGCGCCATGCGCTGGAGCGGACCTTCGAGCAACTGTTCGTTAACCTGACGCCACAACCCATAAGGGATCTCGTCACCCACCTGCGCGAGCATCCCGAGCACGTAATCGAAGGTCTTGTCCTCGCCCTTCTCTTCCGGCTCGTTGAACTCCTCGACGGGGGAGCTGTCGAACACATCGGCGATGTTGATCGGCTTGGTCTTTGGCCCCGCCGGGACCGCCTTTCGATCGTCTGCGACCAGCTCGTCGAGGAAGTCGAGCGACTGATCCCCCATGTAAGAGCCAGACACAGAGAGCTCCTCGACGGTGGTGCGCGAAGGCATCTGCACCTCTTCGAATGCCTTGCCCTCATCGTCCGCCTTGCGCTGACCGGGAGGCACGAGCGCGAGCTGGCGCCCATAGGGCTTGCCGACATTGAGCAAGCGCTCGGAATAGCGCGCCATACCTGGCCTGCGGATAAGATCATCCGGGCTCACCGTGACGACGATCAGCACTGACACCGGATGCGCCTGTAGGTCCCTGTAGAACCTGTCCAAAAAGGACACCGTCAACGTGTCGGCGCGCTCCAGGTTCTCCACGCCCCAGACGAGCGTCCCCTTGCCCGCGCGCTGGCGGAAAGGCACCGACATGCGCGAGAGGAAGGTGTCGCGCATCGACACGAGCGTGTTGAGCGGCCCGCTGCTGAGTTCTTTCTCGGCGTTGAGTGATTCCGGCGCGTGCGCCCCGTACATCTCGGCCATCAGGCGCTTGATCTCGTCAAACCCCTTGGACTGCAAGTCCACGCCCGCGGCGAGCGCGAGGTCCGCCTCGAGGCCCGCATCTGGCGGAATGTTCGAGCCCGCCGTCTGGCGGTGGATCACGTCGACCTTGTCACGGTTCTTGATCTTGCGAAGGAAAGCGCGCAGCAGGTTCGATCGCCCCGTCCCCGGCTTGCCGCGGATGATCACCATGCGCGGCATCCCTGTCTGGCGAACCTCGGAGTAGGCTTCCTCGAGCACCTCGAGTTCCCAACGATAGAGCTCCTCGGACTCGACCTGCCCATCCTCCTTGTTCGAATGGATCACAGGGATGCTCGGCAGCGACCTGGTGCTGACCGGGCGCTCGGCAGGGTCCATGTAAGGCATGAAGCGATCATCCATCAGGTACTCGAGCAGCTTGCCCGAGTCAGGAATGCGCTTCTTGGGGTTCTTCTGCGTACAGCGCGTGATCAGGCGCGAGAACGGCGTCTCGTTCCATGGCGCAGGCAGCGCCAGCGGAGGGTCGTTGACCTGGCGCAACATCACATCCATCGGGTTGTTGCAGTCCCAGTAAGCCGCGCGCCCCGTGATCATCTCGAAGGCAATATGCCCGAGCGCGTACACATCCACTGCGGGCGTGATCTGCTCGGCCATCGCCTGCTCGGGCGCCATATACAAGGGGGTGCCAAAGACGGTGCCCTCCTGCGTGAGCGGCGCCATCGTCGCAGGACCCGCGTTGCCAAAGGTCGTGATCGCCTTCGAGACGCCAAAGTCGAGCACCTTGATCGACTCGCCACCTTCCTCGCGCTGGACCAAAAAGACGTTCTCGGGCTTCAAGTCGCGGTGCACCAATCCGATGCGGTGTGCCTCGGCGAGCGATCTGCAACATTGCACGAGGATGCGCCAGACGCGCTCGAGCTCCATCGGCTCGCCGCGCTGCACCACCACGCTCAGGTCCATCCCGACCAGAAACTCCATGGCGATGTAGAAGAGCCCGGTGTCCGTCTGCCCGTAATCGTAGAGCGTGATCGTGTTGGGGTGCGAGAGGTGCGAGGCGTAGAGCGCCTCGCGGCGGAAACGCTCGACCACGCGCGCGTCCGTGGCGGCGCGCGGCTTGAGGACCTTGAGCGCGATAAACCGGTTCATCTCCTCCTGGTGTGCTCGATACACCACAGAGAAGCCGCCAGAGCCAACCATCTCCACAATCCGAAAGCGGCCTGCGACCAGGTCCCCTGGTTTCAAATTAGGTAGGTTCGGCTGCAACATCAGAGATCCGCCTTCCAAAAGATGCAAGTCATGGTTGGCTCCACCTCGATAATGAGGCTTCGCGCGCTCGAGCGTTTGTTTTTATACCCCGCTACGATCTTATAACACCTGACCTCGGCAGGGGCTACCCTATCCTGTCACAGCTTGCCCCAGGCTTGCGCGAACTTTCTGAGCGCCACGATCGCCTCGCTGTAAACGGCGGGTGGCACGTCCTTGTCCTTGATCCTGTACTTCTTCGGATCGAGCTGGTGCGCCTCCAAAAAGTAGACCCCCTTCTTGTAGCTCGGCGTCTTGGCGCCTTCCTCTTCGATGACCCACCCCTGGTTGTCGATCAGGATCACGATCCTGACCCCGAACAGGTCGCGCATGACCATCGCGGGGTTGTAGTTGATCGTACGCACCGACCAGTTCTCACCGAGCTGACGACGCGTCGTATCCTGCACATACCAACTCCAGCGCCCCTCGAAGATCTCGCCCACGCGATCGGTCACCTCCGAGCCTTCGTCGCCAGGACGGAACACGGGCCGCTGGAGCTGATCGAACGGCTGGACGATCTCGAAGTCCGTCATCAGCTCCGACCACTCCAGGCGAGCCTCGTCCGAGAGCTCGGCCGGGTGACACAGGCGCACGTGGCTCTTCGAGAGCGGCACGGGCTCGTAGTCGGTGCCCACACAGCTCTGATCCTCGCTCGGCAAGAAGAACGCGTCCGCGCGACCTTCCGAGTCACACGTGCACCAGATCAACTTGCGCGCGAAGTGCATCATCAGCGGGTGCGAGAGGATGTACTCCTCCCAGTCCGCCTTTGGCCAGACGCGCCCCTCGAGCAAGGCGTTCTCGAGCCGCTCGGTCTGCACCTTGACCAGATCGAGGATCTGCTGGCGGATGACCTTGTAGCTCTCCTTGGCCGCCGTCACCTTGTCGACCTCATCGCTCTTGCGCACCGCAGGGATGCGCGAGAAGTGGTTGCCCTCCTCGTCCACGAACTCGATGTCGAACGCGCCCCGGAAGTAGAGCTTGAACTGGCGAGGGCCGTAATCAAAGATATACGTCCCGTTCTTATCCAGCCCCGCGTCAGGGACGATCCTGTCCTGCAACTGGTTATCGTCCCAACCCTTCTCTTGCTTGAGCGCTTCGATCTCGCGCTGAGCCACGCCGCGCAAACGCGCGTTCTGCATCCCCGTCGAGATCAAAAAGAGCGTCGTGTACGCCTGCCGCGTGTCGATATGGCGCAAGGACTGGATCGCCTTGGAGGCGTTGCGCCCCTTGACGCGCCCGAACCACTGCGTGTGCGCCTTGATACGCTTGAGCAGCAGCGTCGCCTGCGCGCTCGTCCCCAGATACCCGAGCAGCCAGATAAACCAGCTGTTCTCCTCCGGGGTCTCCTGCGCCCACCAACGCTCGAACAAATACCAAACCCAGTCGCCAGCACGCTCCTCCTCGAAGTGTGGGCGCAACGCGAGCAGCTCCTTGACGAGCTTCTTCACGGCGGCGGGCTGCTTGCGCTTTCCAGCAGCCACGGGATGCGCGACCTTGCACATGCCCAACAAGCCCTCGACCACGCGCGCAGGGATCGCGTGTTCGGTGCCCGCAAAAAGCATCACGGGCGCCTGCTCGAACGCGAAGAAGGACCTGTCCTCGTCTGTGAGCGCGTAATCACTCGCGAGCGTCTTGAAGATGGCAGGCCACTGGTCTTCGGGGAGGTCGTCGAAGGTCTCCTGCTCGAAGTCCAGGACCTCCTGGCGCACGAGCTTCTGCGCGGTCGCCTTGTGGTTCTCGAGCAAGGATTCGATCAGCTCGTTGTGGCCATTCTCACTCAAGACGCGCAGTTGCTCGATTGCCCAGCGGCGCTTCTTGCCCTGGCGTCCCACCAGCTCGATCATGCCATCGATGGCGTTGATCCCCTCGTTCTGGAGCCAGTGTGTGGCGGGGTCCATCGTCGCCGCGCTCTGCGCCAGCTCGAGCATCCTCGCCACCATACCGCGCGAGTGGATCTTGTAAAAAACCGGCAAGAGTTCGGGAGCGTTGGCCTTGTTCGGGCGCTTGGTGGCAAAGTCGAGCAGCTCGGAGGCGCGCTCGATGCCAAACCTTATGAAGAGGTGACGCAGCATGGCTGGCGTGTACTTGAAGCCAAGCTTTGTCGAGTAGTGCAGGATCTCGTCATCCTCCAAAAAGAGGACGAGCTTCGGGATCTCCTGATGCCACCAACGCGAGCCGCGCGCGATGAAGGTATCATAGACCTTGCGGATGAACTTTTGTGAGGGCGCGATCTTGAGCAGCGATGGCGCCGCGTAATACAGGATCGAGTAATTGGTCCCGTCGAACTGCGCCTCGTCGACCTTGTCCTCGATGATTTCGATGAGGCGAGCGCGCTCCTCGGGCTTTGTCGGGCCAAACCAGTCGAAGAAGGACCCGGAATCCTCGAGGCGCACGCGCTCCAGGATCATCGTGAACGTCTCCTCCACGCCGTAAAGCTGGCGCAACAAGAGCGAGATCGGCCCCCAGCGGTTGGCGTCGTAGTAGTAATAGGGAGGGGTCCCGCCAAACTTCTCGTAGAGCACGTTCTCGAGGCGCTCTCCGGCGACCTTCGCATCGATCGGCTCGCTCGGATCAAACGCCTCGAGCCTCGGGATCACCTTGGACTTCTCCAGGACATCCAGCTCGGCGTCAGTGTCCGTCAACGCGTACAGCCAGAAGCGCGCCTCGTCGTCGGTCATGAAGTTGAACTTCATCTGCCACTGTGAGGTCAGGTTCCACAGCTTGTACTGAGGGTAAGACTCCTTCTCGGTGCGCAGGATCTCCTTGAAGCGCTCGATCGCACTCTTCTGGTCGAAACTCTGCTGCTTTCGGGCGGTCGGCCAGTGCTCCTCGTCCGGGTTGTACTCGAGCTCCTTGTCGGCGAACTCGTGGAAATCGCCGAGCTCTTCGGCCCACGTCGGGAACTTCGTTTCATTCGTCACAGACAAACCTCGCTTGAACTCCCCCCGTGACTGCACGGAATGCGCTCGAGAGGAGGTGGCCGATCGTATAAGCGCCCGCGCACAGCGCGCGCAGGCGTCCGTCACTCGGATTGTTGGTGTGGGTGGGCTCGCGAAAAGCGGTCAGCGCTCGTGGCGTCCTCACTCCACTCCGAGAAAGTGGTCATTGTCGCCAAGCAAGATAACCAACCGACCCGGAGGATGCGAGTGAGAATCACTCCTCCGCTTATCGCGGTGAGAGAAAGGGAGCGCGTGTCCGGCTCAGTGCGCGGGCAGATGCTCGTCGTGTAAGGAGTCTTGCCCCTGCTCCTCGTTCGCCTCATCCGACTCGATGGTCAGCGACGGGAGCGGCGCGCTCCCTTTCGGGGCGCCGAGCGCGATCTCGGCGTAGATGCGCTGCTCGAGTTCGGGCATCGGGCGACGCCTGACCACAGGAGATGCCTGCATCAAGGGCGCCTCGTTGACGACCTGCTCGATGCGCCATTTCGTGATGAAGCGATCCAGGTAGGTGCGCGCGCTCTCCTCGTCGAGCGAGTCCGCCAGACGCAACAGGGCCGCCGCATCACGCTGGCGCGAGATCGGGCCGCCGTCCTCATAACGCATCGCGAGTTGTCTGAGCATCTCTCGAACTTTCATCCCTACACGCTCCTTGCAATCTTTACGATTTACCCACACCTCAAAAAACATTCGGGTGGGAGCATGTATGGATTTTAAGCGCTCGTCGGGGAATGGGCCACCCCTTCATCATCGATGATACGATCACTCAAACGGGGGGGTATGCCCTGATGCTGGAATAGCATTGGCACACAATATGCTTTCGCATTTGGTACCAGAGGTGGCCACGTCCCCCTTTTGGTCGTCGAATATTCACATTATTTCGATCGAACAAACCTTTGTACGTGCGCGCGTTGGTGGTTACTCTTTAGAGAGTAGAGGGAAGGGGTCGCTCGCAGGCATCGCCCCTTCCACAACGCCTCGAACAAGATTTAAACGAATCTTAGGTTGGCGAAGGAGACGATCATGAACGTGAAAAAAGCAACCTCACTGACGATGAAGCTGGCGCAACTCCTCGAGGAGATCGCGCAGGCCGAACAGAGCGGACGCCCCTTTAACTTCGGGATGATCCGAAACATGCTCGGCAAGCGGCGCATCATCTTGCTCCCTTGCATCAAGAGCCACCACGAGGTCGCCCTCCCCTCGCACAAAAACGCGTTGGATCAGGTGCGCGTCACGGTCGTCCTCGAAGTCACCATGGTCGACAGCGAGTCCGAGGAGCAGCTCTCCTCGCGCTGGATCGGACAGGCGATCTCTGGCCCCGAAGACTGCTACGATCGCGCCATCACCAACGCGCTCGAGGACTTCCTCAAGAAGACCTTCCTTATCATCGCCGCGAACGACGATGAGGCGCGCGTGGTTCGCCAGCAACCCGACGAGGTCTCGCCATCACACATCCGTCGTCGCCCGGAGGGCGCCTCGGAGTCGAGCCCTCGCGCCACGGCGCCCGCAGCGAGCAATGATGATGTGCCGATCGAAACCCGCGACCAGCTCGAGCTGCTGGCGAATACACCAGCGCGCGTCTCGTCGCCTGCCGTCGTCAATGATGACGTCGAGCAGCCCGAGGCAGAAGCAGTCACCGATGCGCCAAAGAAGAAAGATCCTCCTCCTGTGACCGAGGCGTGGAAGACCGCCAACGCGCTCTGGCGCGCGCTCGTCGCAGAGGTGGTCTCCTCCGAGGTGATGGACGCATTCGAAGAATCACTCGAGCAAAAACATGGCGTCGACAGCTGGCGCCGCATCGAGCCCGAGGAAATCCGCGCCTGCTGCAAGATCCTGCGCAAACGATCGGCGACCACGTCCGATGTGCGCCGCATCTCGGATCGCGAGGAGTACATCCTCTCGCAGCTCGCGAAAGTCCCCGAAGGGTCCTCGCTCGTGCGCGCCGAGGCCGAGATCAAGCGCCTGACCGACGAGGTCGTCGAGGAGGAGACGCATGACGCCTTCATGAAGCTCTACCTCGAGAAAATGAAGGTCGAGAAACTCTCCGAGGTTTCCGGTCGTGCGCTGATTGCCCTGGTGCGAAAGCTTCGCAAGATCCACGGCGAGGAGCGTCGCCAATTCATCTGGCGCGCGCTCGAGCTCGAATCTGACCACGAAGCAGCATAGCGCGCCTGATGATGCGCGCTAACCTGCGAGCCCGTGCATCGACACCGAACCTTGCGGCGAGGCGAAGGGCAATGTCCCTCCGCCTCGCCTCGTTTCTTGGGCGAGTCTGGTTCAGCGCGCCACGGCGCCACGCCTCGGGTTGACGCGATTTCCGTCCTGGAAAACCGATCCCTTTGCGCTACCATGACGAGACTGGCAAACCTCTCGTCCGCTCGACCCTGCTTTCGCGACAGATCCTCGTGACAAACACGTTGAGAGAACAATTCGGAGAGCTTCGCAGCTTGCTCGCCAACTACCGCGATGATGACGCGTGGCATGAAGCGATCTGGGCATGCATCCGTACCGGACGCCGCGCTGACAGCATACGTTTCGAAGAGCAATGGGTCCCCTACATCGAGCGCCAGCATCCCGAGTGGGAGCGGCCTCTGGCGACGTTCACAGACACAGCACCGCTAACCCCTGCCCGTAACATCGCCCCCTTTGGTTGCTTCGAACTTCAACTCCACGGCTATCTCCTGAGCATCGAGCAGAGACGCCAACTCATCGAGAACCCGGCGCTGGATGTCGTGGGGTTCCTCGACATCCAACACTGCCGCCTCGGGCGAGACGGCATCACCGCCCTCGTCTCCTCGCCGCACCTGAAGCGCCTGCGTCGGCTCTCGGTGGGGTTCGATTGGATCGGCCCGCTTGGCGTTAAGGCGATCGTCGATGAGCCGAGGTTGAAGACGCTGCGCGCGCTCTCGATTTCTCAATGCAAGCTGACCGCCGAGGCCATCTGGCACATCATCGAGAGCCCACATATGGAGAACCTGCGCGAACTCGACATCGCCTTCATCCCACTCGATAAGAGGGTGCTCACGGCGCTCGCGCGAAGTCCTGCCATGGAAGGTCTCGAAAAACTCAACCTCCAGGGGTGCAAGCTCACCGACGAGATGATCGCCGCGTTCGCGAAAGAACCTGGCATCTCGGCATTAAAAGAGCTCGAGCTCGCGTTTAACTCCATCACAGACGAGGGCGCCAGGGCGCTCGCTCGATCCCCATACCTCGCGAACCTCGAGAGGTTGCATATCCTGCACGATGCCACGCGCGAGCATTGCGATGATGACCCGAGCAAAACCATCGCGGTGTGCCGCGATGGTCTCCGCGCGCTCGCCACATCACCACACTTGAAACAAGAACTCCGAGCGACGTTTCTAAAATACCTGGACGCTGCCCCTGCAACACCGCATGCCTGATACTGACGCAAAGACAGGCACCGGCGACCTGAACAGAGACGCGCCCGCTCCGGAGAGCATATGACGACAGACAGGATCGACTTTGGTGAACTTCGCAGCGTCCTCCACGATCGCGAGGAGAGCGAGGCGTGGCGCGCGAGGTTCTGGCAGGTGATCGAGCACGCCTCTCGAACGGATCGCGCGCGCTACAAGACCGAATGGCTCCCCTACATCGAGCGCGAGCTCGGCAGCGACAGGATCTCGTTCGCGCCATTAAAGTCGATACGAAGCCTCGAGGACGCCTACATGATAGCCCCCTTCGGGCGCTTCACGCTCGAGTTTAGACAGCAACCAAAGGGAGACAGCAAGCTCAAGTACCTCTCGAACGCCGCGAGCTTTGGCGCCGTGCAGGCATTGCGCGTTCATGGCAGCCAGGCCACCCGAGGAGGCATCGAATACCTCGTCGAGTCGCCATTCATCGACACGCTCGAAGCACTCGAGCTCATGAACAACAGCATCGGCGCTGGCGGCATCCGCGCCATCGCGCAATCCGAGCGCCTCTCCGGGCTGGAATCACTCTTCCTCGACCACTGCCACGAGCACGCCGAGAGCTATGCGATCCTGGCCGAGTCCAACACGCTCCAGGGCGTGACCTCTTTCTGGCTCGGCGGCTTCATGCTCTCGGAGTGGGTGCTCGAAGCCTTGCTCGCCTCGCCGCTCATGCAGAACCTCGAGCACCTCTGGTTGGTGAACACACAATTGCTGGCATCCGGGATCGAAATGATCGCCAACGCGCCAGCGCTGCACAACCTGAAGTCACTCGATCTGATGGGCAATGGCCTTGGCAATGAGGGCGCCATCATGCTCGCCAACTCGCCAGTGCTCGGCAAGCTCGAGAGGTTGCAGGTCAACTTCCAGACGCTCTTCAACCCGATGGAGTATTACATGTATACCGAGATCTTTGTCGGCGAGGAGGGCGCGCTCGCGCTCGCCAACTCCAAGCGATTGAACCTCACCGAGGAAGAGCGCCAGAAGTTCCGCGACCACTTCTCCTGAAGACCCTTTATCCTGACATACCCGAGAGCATCCATGAGCACGACGCGCGTCCCCTTTGTTTGCAATTACATCTCCCTCGTCGTCCTGCGCCCGAGCGCCAGGGGACACGAGGTCTTGCTCCTCGAGCGCACGGGCGAAACGATGCACGGCGAATGGTGCCAGATCGCTGGCGGCATCGAGCCTGGCGAGCTGGCGTGGGAGACGGTGCTACGCGAGATGAAGGAGGAGACCCAGCTCGTACCCGAGCGCCTTTATTCTGCGGACATCCTCGAGCAGTTCTACGAGCCTGATCGCAACCGCATTTCGGTCGTGCCCGTGTTCGTCGCCTTCGTGCCCGAAGGCACAGAGCCGACGCTCAACGAGGAGCACAGCGCGTGGCAATGGGTCAGCGTCGAGGAAGCGCGCCGACTGGTCCCCTTCCCTGGACAGGCCGAGATGCTCGAGAAGGTGCGTCAGTACTTCCTCGCGACAACGCCGAGCGAGCTCTTGCGCATCCCGCTCCCATCCCCCGCGGGTTGAACTGCGCGGCTACGCCTCGCGCAGCACAACACCGCTGGCCCGCTCGCTGGACCTGCGGGCACAAAAAATGAGGCGAGGCGAAGGTCCATACCCCTCCGCCTCGCCTCATCCCAAGGCACCAAAACAACGGCCCGCACGTCAGCTCACTCCGCGGCAGAATCCTGCGGCGGGAGGTTTTGCACAGGTCGCGCCTCGCCGCGCTTTGCCTCTCCCTTGACCTGGTAAGGATTCCCCGACATCCGCTTGAACGCGGTGCGGATTCTGGAGGAGAAGTAGGCGTGGTTAAACGAGATCACCTGTGAAGGATCGAGGTATGGGTTCTTGAGCTTGCCGATGTTGACGAGCATCAAGACCTGCTCCGCGACGCTGACAGGGCAACCGGCGATGCGAAATGCCGTGTTCTTGCGCTCCTTGAACATCTTCCAGTTCACGCCGACCATCTTCTTGTAGATGTTCTCGGACTTTGCCGAGTAAGGGCTCTTGCTGGAGCGATCTTCGTAGATGCTCTCGAGCGAGAAGTCCTGCCCATTGATTTTGCCCTGGAAGGTCGCGCAATCCCCCAAAAACACCACGCGCTCGCCATCCTTGACGTCGAGCTCCCCCTCGTAGGCGCCAAACACGATGTGTGTTTTGGGCATCTTCTCGTCGGTCTCGGTGTCGAACAGACGCAAGATCTCGATCGCCTCCTCGAGCGCACCGGGGCAACCTCCCCAACAATAATCATACTCGTCGGAGGGCGGAGGCCCGGAGTACGCCTGGATGTTGGTGCCTTCGAAGTAATCCTCCACGCGGATCAACCCGACGCGGAACTTCTCCGCGCGTTGCTGCGCGATCTCGAGCGGGACGTCGCCGATCACCTCGATTTGATCCAGATGCACCGGCCCGAAGCCGCGCTCGTGACACATGCGAATGTGAGGGACGCTCAACGGATCGAGCCCGATGATATGACAACAGAGCGCGTCGAAGGCGACCTGGTTGTTGCCCATGATCACGAGCCCCATGTCATAGGGGATCGGCGTGAGCATACGCCCCTCACCAGCCGTGATCGCGTCGATGGCGATAAACTGCGGCTGGATGATGTACTGGAGGTCGGCGACCTTCTCGTTGAGCGAGTGGTCGTGGTCGATCAACCTGTGAGGATCATCCTGAATGCCAATGTAGTTCTTGAGGCTAAAGGTCACCGTCGTCCACGGATGCGCCTTGAACTTGGGGCAGTTGACGAAGAAATCCGCCTTGGCGATCGGCTCGGGCGTGAAGAAGAAATCGCGCAGCCGCTGCTCGTGGTAGAGCGGGATCTCGACCTGCGTCTCCTCCTCGAAGTGGTAGTGCTTGACCCCCACCCGCTTGAACATCGGGTAATACCCCGCGCCATCATAGGCGAACCGGGTGGGCACGGTGATCCCACAACGCTCGCCGACGGCGATCTCCTCGACATCCTCTCCGGCGCGTTGCTTGATCGCGCGCAAGACGCCCTCGAGAAACTCTGGGCGAGTAAACGCGTGCGGGAAGTGCTTCCCGCTGGCCACGACGTTGGGTTTGACCAGGGTACGGCCATGAGGTCGCAAGCCCAGGGTATCGAGCCCCTCGCCGACGATCTGCTCGATCCTGTCGGTGTCGTACTCGGGACAATCTCTGATGATCACGGTCGGTTTTGCCCTGGGCATGAACCACTCCTTCTGGTGCCGGGGTCTCGATCGCGCGCATGACTGCTCGGGGAGCAAGGCGCGCACTCATAGCCTACGAGAATCACTACGCGTGAACAAGTCACGCAGATCACGACTCGTCGCTATTTTCCAACGACTTATCCTACCTCTCCGCACATATCTTTCGCGTCGAGTTGAATACAGTATATCTTCCCGCGTCCATGGTACTCCGCTCGTGGTGAAGCACGCTGGCCAGCACCTGACCCCGAGAAGCGAGGTTGATTTGCTCCATACAGAGCAACGCTCGCACGAAGTCCTCGCCGTTGTGGCGAGGCGATACGAAATAGGACCCATAAACAAAGGACACGGGATGTCTATTAAAACGAAAATCTGGCCAACGATGATGCTCCTCTTGCTCGCGACCGCGTGCACCGAAGACGCGAGTGACGGCGACGCGAACTCCAACAATACCGCGAACGCGCAGCAAAACGCGGCGACAAATAATGGGAGCAACAACGCCGCGTCGGACAAGACCTCCTTCGAAGTCGAGACGACCGATGATAACGGCGAGAAGGAAGTCTCCAAGAACGAAATCCCCGATGACCAGGCAGGCCAGGAGACCAGCGGCGCGGCCATCGTCGGCAGCCTGCTCCACATTTACCTCGTCGCCCCCAACGGCTCCACCGTGACCGCCATCATCGAGACCACCGAGGGCAACACAGCCCCCGGCAGCTTCACCCTCGGCGAACCACCGGAAGGATCGCACGCGAGTTGGCTCGATCCCGTCAATGGCGCCGCGTTCGAGAGCCGCAGCGGCACGATCGTCCTGGACGACTGCCCACAGGCAGCCGGTGACAAGGTCTCTGGCAAGTTCGACAACGTCACCGTCGCGTCCCCCTTCGATGGCAGCACGAGGACGCTGGATGGGAAGTTCAACCTGGCGGTCTACGTCGCCAACGGCTCGCTCTTTTGCGCCTCGTCCAACAACTCATCCAAGAACAATGACACACCCAACAGCAGCGCCAACAACGCGCCGATGTGCCAGGCGGACATGTGCGAAGAGGGTGGCGTCTGCTGCCCCTACACCCAGTGCATCTTCTCGTGCGAGCTGCGATGCCTGACGCAAGATCCCGCGTGCACCAACCCTCTCGACCCCGATCCCATCGCTTGCGCGGGCTGCATGGAAGGTTGCCTCGACGAGTGCAACGTCTCGCAAGAGTGCAGGACCGCCTACGGAGAGTTGAGCGCCTGTGATCAGCAAGCAGGTTGTGACGAGCTCCCTGAAGAAGAGAGCGAGGCTTGCACCGAGCAAAACTGCTGTAGCGAGCTCGAAGCGGCCTTCTGACCTGGCGCATATTTCCAAATCGACATGAGGCGAGAGGCGGCCACAAAACCCGCTCCTCGCCTCGTGGCGTTCGGTTAGTTCTGGCGGATCGCGCGCGCGATGCGGAGCATTTGAATGTCGTCCGTGCCGCCACCGATCTGCAAGAGCTTCGCGTCGCGCATCAACTTCTCGACGCGCCCTTCGCGCATGTAGCCAAAACCACCGAGGATCTGGATCGCCTCGAGGCAAGCATCCACGGCGGCCTGCCCACAGTAGAGCTTCGCCGCGCTCGCCATGGTCTGCGTCATCAACCCTTTGCGCTCGGCGCGAGAGAGCCTCAACAACCAGCTGATCATCGTCTCCCGGATCATGTAGATCCTCGCCAGTCGGATCTGCACTGCCTGGAAGTTGCCGATCGGCTGACCGAACTGCTCGCGTTCGTCGACGTAGCGGATGCAAATCTCGAGGCAGCGCTCGACGATCCCTGCGGCCATGGCGGGCATGGCGCTGCGCTCGGCCTTGAGCGTGCTCTTTGCCTGATCACGCGATGCGTCGCGCACCTGATCGCGAGGATCACCCCCGAGCAAGTGCTCGTCGCTCAAGGTCACATCCTCCAAAAAGAGCTCGCCCGTGGGGCTCTCACACATCCCCATCTTTGCCATGGGAGGACCGAGCGTGAGCCCCTCGGTGCCCGCCTCGACGACAAAGGCACCCGTTGGCTCCCCCTCGATCTGGAGCTTGGCGTAGACCACGCAAATGTCCGCATAGGGCGCATTGGTAATGTAAGTCTTTTGGCCATTGAGGACCCATTGACCATCGCCAGTGGGGCGAGCACGCGTGGTCATCGAGCCGAACGCGTCGCTTCCAGCGCCAGGCTCGGTCAGCCCCCAGGCGCCGATCTTGTCGAGCATAAACAATGGCTTACCCCAGCGCTTCTTCTGCTCGCGCGTCCCGCGCGCCATGATCGTGCCGCCAGTAAGCCCGATGCTCGCGCCAAAGGAGAGCGCGAGCCCCGGGCTCACGCGAGAGAGCTCCATCATGACCACATGGCTCATCATCGGATCAGCGCCCGCGCCCAAGAGCCCACCGCCCCCCTTCGATGAGCGGCGAGAGTCATCGGAGTGCTCCTGCTCCTCGCCGCTTTCCTTTGGCGCCATCATCTCGCGCAAGCCGAAGGTATCGGCCATATGTCGCATGATCTCGTAGGGGAGGATCTCGCCATCCTCGAGCGCATCGATCTTTGGCGCGATCTCAGCATCGCAATACGACCGCAACATCTGCTGGATCATCTGGATCTGCTCGCCAACTTCATCGCCAAGCAACATGGTCCCCTCGTTACTCCGGGTGTGTTTTGTAAGTACTCACTTACAAAACACTACTCGAAGCCTATCTCTGGCGCAATGCGCGTCGCGCGCCAAAACAAATGCGGCGAGGAGGATGCATGAACACATCCTCCTCGCCGCATTTGAATCGAGTTATCTGGCATCAGGAACCTGGCAGTCTGGCCAAGTTCCTCTCAGGAGAGCATCGCCTTGACGCGCTCTGCGACTTGCTCGCGAGGCACCTCTTCCTGGTCGCCGCTCTGCATGTTCTTGATCGCGACGACCCCATTCTCGAGCTCCTTCGGCGCGAGGATGGCGACCACAGGAATCCTGCGCTCGTCAGCGTACTTGAACTGCTTCTTGTACTTGTCTTTTTGCCTCGCGTAGATGTCGACGCGGAGCCCCTGTGCGCGCAGCTCGTTTGCGAGACGCAATGAGTTTGGCGCGAAGTCGTCATCCCACATGGTCACCAGGACATCGACATCGGGGCGCGTGGCATCGAACATGCCGCGCTCCTCCATCAACACGAGGATGCGCTCGACCCCGAGTGAGAACCCGCAGGCAGGCTCGGACTTTTTGGAGAACATCCCGATCAGGCCATCGTAACGACCGCCACCACCGAGACTCCCCGAGAAGTCATCGCTGCGGATCTCGAAGATCGACCCCGTGTAATAGGAGAGCCCGCGCGCCAGATAAGGATCGACAAAGAGCAGGTCCGCCGCAGGCCCGCCCTGAGCCAACCTGAGGAGCTTGCGCATGTCCGCGATCGCAGCGGCGCCCTCCTCGATATCACCCACGGCCTCTTCCAACGCATCGAGCGTCGCGTCGTTGGTGAAGCTTCCAGGCTCGCCCTGCGTGGTGATGCCGAGCAAGGGGAGCAAGAGGTCGACGCTCTCTCGAGAGATCCCACGCTCGAGGAGTTCTTTCTGCACCCCTTCGAGGCCAACCTTGTCGAGCTTGTCGATGGCAACGAGCGCCTCGCCCTCTTTCTCGACGGGGATCTTGGCGCGAAGGATCACAGCGCGGAGCAACTGGCGGTTGTTGAGATGAATGCGAACGCCCTTGAACTCGAGGCGACGCAGGACCTCAGCGAGCGCGGCGGTCACCTCGGCCTCGACGATCAGCGACTCCGAACCGACCACGTCGACGTCGCATTGATAGAACTCCCGAAAGCGCCCGCGTTGCGGCCTGTCCGCGCGCCACACCGGCGCGATCTGGTAACGCTTGAAGATGGAGGGGAGATCATTTCGGTACTCGGCGAAGACGCGCGCGAGCGGGACGGTCAAGTCGTAGCGCATCCCCATATCAGCGAGGTCTGTCTCGCTGGGGTCATCATTGGCGAGCGCGCGCTCGAGCTTTTGACCACGCTGGAGGATCTTGAAGATGAGCTGGTCCCCCTCCTCGCCATACTTGCCAAGGAGCGTGGTGAGGCGCTCGAAGCAAGGGGTATCGAGGGGTTCGAAACCATAGGATTCGTAGACCTCTCGGATGATCGAGAAGACGTATTCGCGACGACGAACGTCGGCGGGCAAGAAGTCACGGAAGCCGCTGGCGGGTTTGGTCGAAACAGACATGGTGCAACACTCCATACAGTGCGACGCGCGGTGGTTGACGATGCGCGCGACGTCGCGGTGGTGATCGAATTCGATGTTCGGGATGGTCGTGGGGTTTGGTCGCCGGGGCCGGGCTGACTATCGGAAGCCATCGCGTGCGCGTGACATCACACCGGTGAGATCAGGCCAACACCGGCATGGTATGGAGCTGCATTTTGGACCAAGGCATCGCGTCTCTCCCTTTGAAGAAACGAGGAGGGGGTGTCGTGCGCTTCGGTATAGCGTCGACTCTACCCAAACGCAATGACCTGCTCGGGATATTTCTTCTCCTCTCGGTGAGCGGCAGTCACGTTTACAAACGAGTCCTCCTGGCGCAGACTCAGACTTCTCGAACCTCGATGTATGTTCTTGCTCTCGACCACCGATCTCGAGGACCGCGTGCCATGAACCAACAAAACCGTCAGGCGAGGAAGCAACCGAACACCTCCGCTCTCGCCGCATACCTGATGCCCCTGCTGCTCTTTCTCATCGCGTGTGGCGTGTGTGGAGGAGGCGATGAAGATGGCGATCAAGGATGCTCGGCGTTCAAGGGCAACACCAAGGAGGGCAAGTTCGACGTCCGCACGATCGGGTTCGAGGGCAAACTGAAAAACCCCAACAAACTCATCGTCGGCGTCGGATTTACAAAGGAGCTGCACATCTACCGCAACAGCGTCGCCAAGGCCGATGATAGAGTCCCTGCGATACACTCGGCGACCATCGACCCTCCAAACACCGCCACCGTGGAGTTCAAGGATGGGGAAAGCGGCGTCCTGATCCTGACAGGCAAAGAAGCAGGCAGGAGCACCCTGAGTATCACCGGGCTCCAGAGTGAGAAGCAAACGGTTGAAGTCACCGACAGCATCGAGTTGAAGGTGAAAGAGGCCACCCAGGCGCGCCTTACAGCCTGCCGAGACAACGCCGTCTATGTCCGAGGATATCCAGGCCCGTTCAAGCACTCGATCCTGAGCGGTTACAGCAAGCTCTATGGCCATGCTCCGTTCAAGCCAGCGGTCACCCCGAAGACCGCTGGCACCGTCGAACTGACCATGACTCCAAACGCTTACTCTACCTTCTCACCGAGCGCCAAGGCGCCCGCGAAGGCGACCATTTCACTCGGCAAGGAGCTGAAAACACCGGGCGAGCTCGAGGTCGAGATCATTGACATCGAGCAGATCGACGAGCTCAGGCTCGAGCTTGTTCGTCCCCGCTCGACCATGCACGCCGACGAGGTGTACGCCGTGGTGCTCGTTGCCTACAGCAAGGGACGCGCCGCGTGCACCTACGGCAAGGCGCTCCTCACCGTAAAGACGCCAAACATCTGCAAGCTGCGCTACAACAATGCAACTTACGAGAAGCTCCATATGGATGGTTCGGTGTCGAATGATCTGGCGGTCCAAATGCTCGCCAAGGGCGCATGCTCGATCGCGGCGACACTGGTCATCGGCGAGCTCACGCTCGAACTCGCGGAAGGCGGTCTGGAGATGGCCGTCGAAGAATCCCTCCATGTCCCGACCAGCGGAGGAGGAGGCTGGGACTGAGGCGAAGCTCGAGGCGAGGAGACACCTCACCGACCGCTCCTCGCCTCAGAATGTAACCTCCGCGAACGCCTTCGTGAGCACCAGCTCTCCGCTTTCGTTCGATGTCTCGAGCGCGTAACGCATCCCGGTCTTTGTAGGCTTTCCTGCAAAGACTCGCGTCGTGAGGATCTGCTCGGGGAAGACGGGCCTTGCAAAGCGCACGGACAGACGAGAAATCTCTGCCAGGTTTCCCTGGCATGGCCCCTGGATCACAGCACGCGAAGCGATCGCCATGGTGCAAAGCCCGTGAAGGATCACATCGGGCAGCCCTGCTGCTTTGGCGAACTCTGGGTCCTTGTGCAACGGGTTGTGATCGCCGGATGCTTCGGCGTAACGAAGCGACTGATCGCGCGTGATATCCTCGCGCTCCTCGTGGATCACCTGCGGCGAGGAGGACTCTTCGACGACCTCACTCGCCGCAGATTTTTTGCCCGGAGTTGAAGGGGAAGCGCGAACAAACAGGTTGCTCTTTGCCTCGCAGACCAATTGCCCATCGCGCTCCAGGCGTTGGATGAGCAACAGCGTCTCGCCGCTCGAGCGATCCTCGATCGAGTCGATAACAGCGCTGGGAGTGACCACATCTCCCACGCGCAAGGTTTGGTAAAAGCGCATGTCCTGCTCGCCATGAACCAGGCGCTCGAGATCGATCCCGACCTCTTCATCCAGAATGGCGGCGAAGAGCACGCCGACCAATGGGCGCACCGCAAAGAGAGGTGGCGCGAGACCACCCTCGAGCAATTCCAGCGGAAAATCAGTCGCGTTGGCGTAAAGCTCGACGAGCTCCCGGGTGATTTCGAGGGGCTCGCCATCATAGGTCTTGCCCACAGTCGAACGATCCAAAGGCATCTTCACTCTCCCTGGTGCGAGGATAAAGTTGTGGTGGTGCTTTCGGCAGTGGAGACTACCGCGGCGGCAAAATCAAAGCACTCGAAGAAGCGCTGCAAAGCTCTCGGATCACTGGCGAAGAGGCGTTGCTTGAGCAACGCCTCTTCAGGCGAGAGCGAGCCCGTGACGATGGCGTAAAATGTCTCGGGGGTGGCAAACGAGATCGTCGCGCGAGGTTCCTCCACGCCACCATCGTGAAGGATCGCCCCCTCGGCTGTCAGCTCCATGCCAAAACGAAGGCAGCCAGGGAGTTGAAAGTCGAGCGACGTTCGCCAACCTCTCGACGCTTCGGCGTCGAATGTCGCGGCGAGGTTCTCCATAAACTGCGCCGCGACATTCTCGAGGGTGGCGTCTCCAAAGCGCGCGCGTTGTTCGAGCGTGACATCCCGCGCAGTGATCGCGTCGAACCGAGCGCCGACCTCTTTCGCCGTCCAAGAACCGGGCGCGAGCTCGACGCCGCGCGTAGCCTCGGTCACATATTCGAAGTAATGCGCGCCATGAGCACCAAACACACGACCCGTCACATGGCTGCTCTGTGAGCCAAGCAGCCAGAGCGCGAGCGGCGCGAGATCTTCAGCGCGATAAGAACCTGTCATGTGTGTGATCTGTCGCGTCATGGGGGTGTCCGCCATAGGCGCCAACGCGTTCACGGTGATTTTTGATGCGCGAACCTCGAGCGCCAGCGCGCGCGTCAAGCCGATCACGCCAGCTTTAGCGGCGGCGTAGTTGACCTGACCGAGGTTACCGCGCACGCCCACGACCGAGGTCATGTTCAGGATTCGCCCTCCCAAACCTCGGCGCATCATGGCCATCACGGCCGCGCGTGAGACAAGGAACGTTCCCGTGAGGTGTGTCGCGAGGATGCTCGACCAGTCCTCCTCGCTCATGCGCAAAATGGACCTGTCGCGCAGATTTCCAGCGGCGTTGATCACGCCATCCACGCCATCCTCGAGCGATGCAAATAGCGCAGTGACATCCTCCGAGGCGGCCACAGAGCCGCGACAAACCTGCACGTTGGCGTCATGGCGCGATCTCAAATCTGCGGCGAGCAGCGCGAGCCGATCCTCTTCCTCGCCGGGGGATTCGGGGAGGTCAAAGAGGACGAGGTTCGCGCCATCTGATGCCAGCGCATCCGCGAGCGCGGCGCCGATGCCACCGGCAGCGCCAGTGATAAGGATGGTTCTGTTTTGGAAGTGGGCCATCTTCAGCCTGGAGGCCAGGACAGGGAGCGTCCTCCGATGACATGCAAGTGAAGGTGAAAGACCGTTTGCCCGGCGCCAGCGCCATTGTTGGCGACGAGGCGAAACCCATCCTCCTCCAAACCTTGCTCGCGCGCGACCTTGGCAGCGACGAGCATCAGGTGACCGAGGAGCTCGGCGTGCTCCTCTTCGGCGTCGTGGAGGTTGACGACATGCTCCTTGGGAATCACCAGGATATGCACTGGCGCGGCGGGGTTGATGTCCTTGAACGCGAGCGCGCGATCATCTTCATAGACCTTGTCTGCGGGGATCTCCCCACGGATAATCTTGCCAAAGATCGTATTGTTCTCTGCCACAAACACCTCATCTCATCGCTCCCGGCGAGGGAGCCGTCATGTATCACTTCTCTCGCCGCAACAAGCTACCACGTCGAGAGTGGCGTTGCAGCCCATGAAAACTCTCGCATCTGTAGGGACTTCCCTGTAGGATGGCGCATCGTTTGTAGACATGTTTTTCGCGGTCAAAATCTTTGGCGGCGTCGCCAGGGTAAGGAGAAGGAAGATGAAGCATTGGAAGCTGGGCGCCATGGTGTTGCTCGTGGGCGCGGTGGGTTGCACCGAACCTGAGGGCGAGGAACAACCCGCGAATAACAACGGCTGGGTGACCAACAACGCATCTGCCAATAACACCACGACGCCGGTAAATAACGCGACGACGGTCAACAACGCGACTACGCCTGCGAATAACGCGACCACACCGGCAAACAATCAAACGACACCGGTGAACAACGCGACCACGCCCGCGAATAATATGACGTCGCCGCCCGCGAACAATATGACGTCGCCTCCTGCCAACAACATGACCTCTCCGACAAACAACACGACGCCAGCGGAGGTCACATATTACACGCACATCTCGCCGCTGTTTCAGGAGAAGTGCCAGCAGTGCCACACCGATGGCGGGATCGCCCCGTTCAAGCTCGAGACTTACTCGGAGGTCAGCGGGTTGGGGATGCTCATCTCGACCTCGCTCGAGTCCGAGCGGATGCCACCCTGGCCTCCTGCCAAAGACTGCGGCAACTTCAAGCACGATCGCAGCTTGACCACAGAACAGATCGACATGGTCAAGACTTGGGTGAGCGATGGGATGCTCGAGGGGAACCCTGCCGATGAGGTCATCATCCCCGATGACCCTGCGATGAACCTCGGGACGCCGGATGTGGTGCTCGATATCGGCACCGACTACAAGCCTGCGCCCCCAGAGACCGAGTTCGACGATTATCGCTGCTTCGTGGTCGATCCAGGGCTGACGGAGGATGTCTTCCTCAACGCCTTCGAGACCGAACCAGGCAATGACTCGATCGTTCACCATGTGTTGATGTATGCGGTCGAACCCGATCAACATGACCGCCTCACGCAGCTGGAGAACTCGGAGCCAGATACGCCGGGATATACATGCTTCGGTGGTCCACGCGCGGGTGATCCTGCGCTGTTGGGAGGTTGGGTCCCGGGTACGGTGCCGATCCAATTCGAGCCAGGGCATGGCATCCGCATCACCAAGGATGCCAAGATCGTCGTGCAGATCCACTACAACACCATCAACGACGCTGTGGGGAGTGATCGCACGAAGATCAACCTTCACTTCGCCGACACGATGACGCAAGAACTGCAAATGTACCCGGTCGCGGACACGAACCTCGCGATTCAACCAGGCGATGCCAACGCTCAGGAAGGCTCGAGCTTTGACATCCCGGGCTTTGTGCCAAACGGCTTCATCAAGGTTTATGGTGTGGTGCCGCACATGCACGAATTGGGTCGCCACATCAAGGTCCACATCCAACGTGGTGGCACCGAGATGTGCATGGTCGACATCCCCGAGTGGGACTTCAACTGGCAGGGATTCTACCTGTATGACACCCCGGTCGAGGTCAACGGCGGCGACAAGATCACGCTGACCTGCGAGTACGACAACTCGATGGCTCGAAACCAACAACTTGGCCGCGAGCCGCAGATGGTTCAGTGGGGCGAAGGCACGCGCGATGAGATGTGCCTCAACTACGTCATCACGAACAAACTCCCGATCTGATTTTTCAAATCAGACCGCAAAAAGCCTGTGGGTTCACAACCCCACAGGCTTTTTTGTTTCTTGGCGCAAGACGAGCGCGCACACGACCGAAAACAGTATTGCCTGCCGCGTCGTCTGGCCGTCGACGAGGTTGTGCCACGGATGCACCCTGCTCGTTTTGCGAGCAGCAAATCCGGCGAACCCGTTTTTTCAATATCTTCCTGTCTGAAGGGGAGTGCTTGTTCTGGAGCGCATTTGGCAAAGCATCGACGTTCGAGGTCGGTGGTTGTTGGATGTGTTTTGTTTTGGAGTGAGCGCTGATCACAAGAGTGAGGAAGAGGTTGGAGGAAATTGGAAGGCCGGGGTGCGCGAGGTTGGCTTG
>JAYZVO010000091.1:0-16527 GCA_036155555.1 Myxococcota bacterium | reverse complement strand
TTTTTTTTCCCCCCCCCACGACATTTCTTCACCCACGCACCCCGTATTCGGGGCACCCTCCTCTGCTCTGGATCAGGCACGTGATGGCAGAGATCATTTCTCGTTGATCGAACCACGATGAAATCGGCGAGGCGCGTTCGCGTGGTTTGGCATGAACCGGACGAGGCGATCTGGGTAACAATAGTCTACATAATAGCTTGAAATTTTTTGCGCTGGCGGTCTCTTCCTCGACGCAGGTCAGGTGTTTGTTTTGGTGGCGTCAGGGGTGTCGATGCCTTGTGGGGTCGGCGCGTGGGAGATGCTTATGATGCGTGACGTGATCGCGGCACCAGGTATTGCACAACTGAACAAAGGTATAGATGTGCAACGGTTGCATATCTATACCTTTGTTCAGTTGTATGGGCGCGAGTGTTACGTTGTGTTCGTTGGAGCGGGTGGAATTTAAGCAGGACGCGTGGTGGTACTTCCAATGTATCGCGTCGACACGAGGCAGCACTCGAACTCCATCAAAAACACCGAAAAGGCCGATGCTCCAGATCCATAGCAAAGTCATCGACGCGAGCGCTGGAGAGGATTATGTCCTGGCGCAAGAGCGTGAGTCATCTTGGTTGCTGGTCTTGGCGGATGGCGCCGGGGGCTCTGGCGCTGGAGGGTTGGCCGCGAGGCAGGCGTGTGAGTTTATCGCCGAGTGGCCCATCAGCGGAGCGCTCACCGACTGGTCTCAGGTGTTGTGTGAGGCGGACGAGTGGCTCTTTCGACAGGGACACGGTGGAGAGTGCGCCATCGCCGTTGTCGAGGTCTCACCGCGCCAGGTTTACGGCGCGAGCGTGGGGGATTGCGAGGCATGGCTCGTCGAGGAAGGGGGCGTCTTCGATTTGACCGAGCATCAGCGCCACAAGCCTCTGCTGGGCTCCAGAGAGAGCCTCCCCGTCTTCTTCGGGCCGCGGCCGATGGGGCAGTCTGTGTTGCTCGGCAGCGATGGTCTGTTCAAGTACGCCTCGCGCGCCTCCATCCTGCACACGCTCCATACGTCTTTCTCAGAGGATGTGGTGGACAACCTCATTCGACACACGCAGCTCGAAAACGGCGCATTCCACGATGACGTGAGCGTCATATTCGCTGCCCACCAGGGTTGATGAATTGACCGAACAATCTCTCGCTGCACAACTGAACAAAGGTATAGATGTGCAACGGTTGCACATCTATACCTTTGTTCAGTTGCGTAAGCAGCGCACCTTATCTCAAACTCGAAGGGTAGATTCGCTCGAAGACCAGGAGCCGACGCGATGCACGAGTTGCCTGAACATGTGGCCGTTTACAAACAGACGCGCGTCTTTGACTTCGCGACGACGCCCAGAGGTTTCCTCGAGGATCACTCGACCAGGGCGAACGTCTGGGGGCGCCTGAAAGTGTTGGAGGGGAGGCTCACGTACACGATCCTCGAGCCTGTGGAGGAGGTCCATCAGCTCCTTTCGGGAGAGAGCGGGATCATCGCGCCCGAGCAGCGCCACAGGGTCGCGCTCGAGGAGGGCACGAGGTTCTTTGTCGAGTTCTTGAAGTGACCGCGTGCGCTCTGGGATGAGCGCGCTACTGGCGTGTTGTGTTCGGGCTGTTTGCCCAGCGCTTCGCGGCCTGTGCGTTTTCCTCCGCCAGGTATTCAAAGTGGTCCTTGTCTTCGAGGAGCCGCACCTCGATGAATGGGTTGTCTGTGATGACATCGATGTGCTTGGCGGAGTCCAGGTTACCGAACTCCCCTTCGATGATGGTCGTCTTCACGGCGATATCATCGAGCCAGTCGACCGGTGAGCGCATGGAGCTCTCCTCTCTGTTGTTGATGTCGAACGGCACCGAATCCTGACCATACAGGCTCACGCGCGTGACGGGGCCATAGGCGATGACCTCGGCGAGCGCGCCTTTGGGCAGCGCGGCGGCCGTGAGGAGCGCCAGCGTGGCGCCTGTGCTGTGTCCCACGAGGTAGACGCGTTCAGGGTCCACGTAGTCCAGCGTCCTGGCGTACGTGATCGCCGCGAGCATGTCATCGACTTCGCCGAAGAGTCCCTCGGGTTGTCCTGGGTTGTCGTGAGCGCCACGCAACGAGGGGTACATCATGAGCAATCCTGCCGCTCTAAACTGAGCACCGGATTGGTCGTTGTTCGCTGGCGAAGGCTCCCAGGCGACATCTCCGATCGCGTTGGAGAAGCCTCCTAACTTGTAGATGACCATGGGCAACCGCGCGCCCTTTTCTTTTGGCGGCGGACTTATGTAGGCGTGCATCTCGCCAATGGGAGAGGGATATTTAACCAGTTGAAAGACACCCTCAGGTGGTTTTTCTGGGGGGGCGAGGTACCTGTCGTCGCTCTCGGTGACGCTGGTCTCGAATCCCTCACGAGCTTTGATGAAGGAGCGCTCCGCGAGCGCGTTGTTTTGACCCGAGAGGTGTGCGTCGTTGCCCTGCTCCTGGACCAGGTTCTCCGCGTTGATTGTGCGCGTGTTGGCGTGGGGAGTGGGCTGGGGGGCGTTCACACTGGGCAAGATAAAGAGGTCGAGGAGCAACCTGAAGAGAGAGAAGAACAGCAGGAAGATCGAGGCAACTTTTGTGGTCTTCCCATAGCGGGCGTGCCACGCTTCCCACTTGGCGTTGACGCCTGGCTTCGGACCGATTTTCCGGAAAGTGAGGAGTATCATCCACACGCTGCAAAAGATGAGGATGCCCTTGTCGACGAGGTGACCAAAGATTTCATGTGCGGGCATGAACGTTCCTATACGAGAGAAATGTTGTGTAGGTGTTTCTCCACGAGGAGATTGATCCAGGCAATTTGGTATCTTTATACTAAGGGTTTTGTCGATAATTTCATATAAGAAATGCTCGGGGGAGAGCGATCCTCCGTGCCAGTGATCTGTTTTTGAAGTTGTGCGGGGCGCCGTGGCGATGTGGCCTGGATTTGACTCCGAGAGCGTGTCGGCGCCCCATGCTGTGAGGATGAGATTTGAATGCACAACTGAACAAAGGTATAGATGTGCAACCGTTGCACATCTATACCTTTGTTCAGTTGTGTAAGCGTTTTATCCGAACACGTTAAATCAGTTCGCGGGGAGCGTTGGCCACTTGTCGAGGGCCTCGCCGACGATGGCGATGTTGTTGGCGCCAGCCAGGATTTGATCGCTCGAGGCGCGCGCCGGGAGGGGTTGGGGTTGCCCCTTGTGGAAGCAGGCGAAGAAGCGGTCGCACGAGCTGTTGTAGATCAGCCGGGGCGTGAGCGAGGGGTCATCGGAGAGGAGGGCGGGGCCGCGAAAGAGCATCGATTCCTGCTGCGGGAGGTGGCAAAGCAGCGTCCCCTGGTCAGCGAGCAGCGTGTCGAGGTGCTCGCCGAGCGCGCGCCAGTCCTGCTCGCTGACGGGGTAGGCGATCAGGCGATCGAGCGAGGAGAGCGACGCGATGGCGTCGAAACCACAGCGGCTCGCGCGGCCTGTGTTGGAGGAAGTTTTGGTGGAGCGCTTTTTGGTCGAGGTCGGTTTCTTGGGCGTGATGTTTGCGAGCGTCTCCGGGCGCTCGCGGAACTGCGCCTGCCCGTTCTCGCGGTAGACCTCGACCTGGAAGGTGATCTCACCGCTGCGCTCGAGCTCCTCGCGCACGGAGGTGACGAACGGCCTCGAGACCTTGCAGAGCCTGGCGATCCTGGCGTCCGCCCAGCTGATCCACTCCGTGTCCGAGAGGGCGCGCTCGACGGCGCGGCGCTTGTCAGCGTTGGTGCGGCGCTTGCCGTGGTTGGCGTTGACGCCGAGGCTGTAGGTGATGGCCTCGCGCAGGGAGCCTTCTCGAAAGTCTGCCTGGAAGGAGGTGATGCCCGCGAGCTTGGCGGCCATGGTCCTGTGGAAGCCGTCGGCGAGCCAGCGCTGGCCGTCGTCATCCTCGAACACGGTGAGTTTTTGCCAGTCGACCCCTTCAGGGTCGACGACGAAGCCGCGGTCATCGACGCTCATGCGCTCGGAGTACTCCTGGATGAGCGCCTCGTCCATGGCTTCGCGGGGTTGCGTGCCCCCGTCGAGCTCGAGGTCATCGAGGGTGACGAGCTGCCGGGTAGTCTGCGTGTAAGATCCAAACCTGTTTAACCTGCCCATGGGTGCCCTCCGTGGCATATGGCGGTTGCGGTGATTCTCGTGTCCCTGGCTTACGCGAGCGCTTCGACGCGCTCGAGCAGCTCTCTGGCGATGAGTTTGTATTGCCTGGCGCCCTTGCCATCGCGCTTGAAGTGCACGACGGGGGTGTGCGCGGCGAAGCTCTCGGCGAGCTCGATGAGGCGCGGGATGTGGTGCTCGGTGGCGCGCAGGTGAGGGTGCTTCGAGAGCTTGTTGAGGTTCTTGGTGTGCGCGCGGCAGCGCTTGTCGACGAGCGTCGGGATAGTCGCGAGCAGCTTGATGTGGGGGTAGTCCTCGCGCAGCTCCTCGAGCGCGGCGTAGAGGCCGCCGAGCCCGTCGAGCGCGCCCTCTTCGGCCTGCGCGGGGATGACGACAAAGTCCGAGGCGACCATCGCGTTGGCGGCGCGCAGGTCCATGGCGGGGGCGGTGTCGATGAGGATGATGTCGTAGCGAGCGCGCAGCGGCTTGATAACTTTCTTGAGGCAAGTCAACGGATTGCGCGCGTTGGCGAGCAGGATAGGGAGCTCGTCGAGCGCGGGGCCGCCGACGGCCACGTCCACGCCAAACGCGGTCGTCCGGACCTCGAGCGGCTCGCGGTTCTTGAGCGAGTCCACGAGCTTCTCGCCGGACTTTGGCAGATCGAGGTAGAGCGTCGAGTGGCCTTGCGGGTCGAGGTCGACGAGCAGCACGTCAAACCCCTGGTCAGCCCAGATGCTGGCGAGGTTGACGGCGGTGGTGGTCTTGCCAGAGCCCCCCTTCTCGATGGTCACGGCCATCACGAGGGCGTCCTTTTGTTGTGCCTGCTTGGCGGCGATCTGCTCGGGTGAGCTTTCGGTGGTCATGTCGACATCCTTGTCGGTGATCTCGACGCCGAGCGTGTTCGCGAGGTCGATGTAGAGCCTGGGCTTCTTGACTGATCCGTTCAGGATCTTCGAGACGGTACCCTGGCTGACCTCGAGCCGGTCGGCGATATCGAGCTGCGTGAGATTTTGTGTGGCGGCCGCTTCTCGCAAGAGGAGGGCGACCTGTTCGCGTCGTGCGTCGTCAAAGAACAGCACTATTCATCCTTGAAAGCGTTGGTGTTCTTCCTGGTCACGCCTGTGAGCTTGGCACTCGGATGCCCCGATGACAACCCATTATTTCATTTTTGGAATATTCTGGTGTGGCGTGCTCCTTCGATGCGGTCACACAACTGAACAAAGGTATAGATGCGCAACCGTTGCACATCTATACCTTTGTTCAGTTGTGCAGCGTTCCAAACGGCTCGTGATTGCATCGCCATGGACGCATCGCCGTGGCTTTGGGGAGAGGAGTGGGGCGCCGCGGCGAGTCGGTTTGGGGGGGACGGTGGAAGGTGGTCGGCGCCCCCGACGTGACCCAGCGATCCGGCGCTTCGAGGCAAGCGCGTTGTGTTGGCTCATGTCTCGTCAGGTGGCTCCCAACCCTCCGTCAGCACGAGCGCCCAGCCCGTGTCGATGTAACGCATCGAGCCCTTCGCCGTCCCTGGAAGAAAGCGCAGCCGGTTGACCTGGTCCTGATCGACCAGTGGTGTTCGTGCGGATGCTCTGGCGAGCAGCACCCAGGCAAGATCTGTGTTGGTGACCTTGCGGTTCTTCGAGGTGCCCCCGATGTCTACATGCACGGTCCCGCTCTCGGTCACCGTCACGACGCGGCAGGTCTTCCCGCGCGCGTTTATCGCGCCTCCTTCACCGACGCGCGCGAGCAAGGCTTCGGCGTATTGCTTCGCCCATTGCTTCGCGTACTCCGGTAAAGTCCTTGATTTCGATGGTTTTTCACAAAACCTCGCGTAGGTGCTCGCGTCCACGTCGTCGATGCGCCAGGCGCCTGCACCCTCTGCGCGAGCGCCCACGCCATGGTAGACCCAGCCCTCTCCATCCTCGCGCATGAAGAACACATGCGCGCGCTCGGTCTCGAGCGCGCCCCGGAGCAGATCATACCGCGCGAGCGCGTCGCTGGCCGCGACGAACGCGACGGACCACGCATCACTCACGGCGACCTCGCCAGGTTCGGTGAGGTGGTCCTTTCCAAGGCCGAGCGCGCTCGCGATCTCCTCACTCGAGAGCGTCGCGCCAGGTTCGAACGCGGCGCGAGCGTCCTCGTCAAGATGACTGTCTGATGACACTGGCCCTGCGCTCCAGCCTGATTCGTTTCGCGAAAAGCGCACGCGAAACGCGGTTCCTGGCTGACCCGCGGACGCGCCAAACCAGCGCTTTAACAAGCCGTCGAGCTGATTACTGTCCGACCCATGCGGCGCCGCCACGTTGACCGCCATCTTGACGAAGCGAAACACCCAGAGCCCCTCGCCAGCGATGGCGACAGGGGTCTCTCCCTCGGGGATTCCTTCGACCTTGTCGCGATCAAACGTCAGGATCGCCTTCCCGGAGGCCGATATGACGCGTGCTTCAAAGCCCGATCCGCCGCCTGACAGCTCGCGCCCGAGCCTGCGGCGTCTGTAGATCATGGAATCGAGCAGCTCGAGCGACATCGCCTTCCACACAGCGCGAGCGCCGCGCGCCACGGTCGCAAACGACAACCCTCGCGCCTCGATCTGTAGCGCAGAGATGCGTTTTGTGATCTCGGCGATGACCTCGTCGTCCACGCCATCGAGCGAGGCGACGGGGTCGCCATCCTCGGGCAGCGCGTGGATGAGGCGCCGGAGAGTTTCGAGGAAGGGGAGGGCGCGCGAACCTTGCGCCTCGAGCGCCTCGAACCAGTACGACGATGAGACCAGCACCTCCTGTTGCGCGTGCAAGAGGTCACCTTCCCCGTGCACGAGCTGGAACCAACCTCCCCAGATGTCCTTGCATGTGTAGACGTTGATCCCGTTGGCCTCGAGATCCACGGCGGTCGGTCGCGCGTCATAGGCATCGCGCCAACGTCGATACGCTGACAACAGTGCGCTCTCTGCGGCGTTCGGGACAAGGTGCGTGAGCAAATCGATCGCCTCGAGCTCGACATCGATCAGGCACCCGTCTGGAAGGGTCGCCGAGAGCGCTGCTGGATCTTCGAGCTCGGCGAGCCGCGTGGGAGTACCTCGAAGCCACCCCGTGAGCAGGAGCAGGCGCTCCTTGAAGATCGTGTGGTTCCCGACAAAATCGATGACACAGAGCGAGGTCTTCCCCGCCGCCGTGCGTAATCCTCGCCCGAGCTGTTGCAGAAAGATCACCCGCGAGCCCGTCGGTCGCAGCATCACCACGCGATCGAGCGCGGGGATGTCGACCCCTTCGTTAAACAGATCCACCGTGCACAACGCGTCGAGCTCCCCGCGCGTCAGCTGCTCGATGGCGTGCTCCCTGGACGCGCTCTTCTCGCCCGAGTGCACCGCGGCGGCGCGAATCCCTCGCTCATCGAGCCAGGCGGTGACGAAGTCTGCGTGCCCGATCGTGCAGCAGAACACGAGCGTGCGCGTCCCCTCGTGCTCTTCCCATGCGCGCAGCAAGCGCTCCATGCGCGCCTGAGTGGCGACGGCTTCGGCGAGTTCCTCGTCGGAGAACTTCCCCGACCTCCATGGGATGGGTGCGTAGTCGACCGTGTCCTTGATGCCAAAATACTCGAACGGCACCAGCACGCCCTGTCGAATTCCCTCGCCGAGTCTGGCTTCGAACACCGGCTCGCCGCCAAAGAGCGAGAGGATCTCCTGGCCATCGCCTCGCTCGGGCGTCGCCGTCAAGCCGAGCACGAACTTCGTGTCCACCACCTCGAGCAAGCGCATATAGGTGCTCGCGCGAGCATGATGAGCCTCGTCGATGATCAGGTAGTCGATCTCACCGAGCGCCTCGAGGCGATCGGTGCGTCGGAGCGAATATACCGACGCGAAGATCATCTGCGCGTCGAACTCCTGGACCGAGCCCGTCACGAACCCCACCGCCCGGTTCGGGAAGATGTGACGGAACGTCCTGGCGGCCTGACGCAACAGCTCCATGCGATGCGCCACGAACAAGATCCTCGCGCGCCTGCCCATCGCTTGCTCGAAGGCTTCGACATCGAACGCCGCGAGGTATGTCTTGCCGAGACCCGTGGCGAGCACGACGAGCGCGCGGTCATGACCATTTGTGCGATGCCTCGCGAGCGCTTCGAGCGCCTCTCTCTGGACAGCCCGCGGCGAGGGGCGCGCGGTGACAGGTTCTTCTGGAGGAGGGATCGCCTGGTTTTGTTCAAAGCGTGTGGCGTAGGCCATGATCCAGGCGCGGTCGACGCGCGCGGCGCGTCCCCACAACGCCTCGTATTGCGCTGTGATCGACGAGAACCCCTCGGGATCTTCGTGACGCGAGAGCCTCAGGTTCCACTCCACGCCCGCCGTGAGCGCGGCCTGCGAGAGGTTGGAAGAGCCTACCCACGCGTGCGCGTCCTCACCGCTATTTTTGTCGCCATGAATGATCCACGCCTTGGGGTGGAACGAGGGGATGGCGCCGAGGGATTGCATCTCCATGACGCGAACCTCGAGCGAACCGCCCGAGGTTCGCGCCGAGGCGCTTTCATCGTCTGCGCCCGCGCTGCCTGCGATATCGAGCAACGCGTGCAAGGCGCCAGGGTGCGTGCGCGTCAGGTAGTCACCCGCCAGCACGCGGACGTGAGCACCGCGCGCGAGCGCGGTCAAAATCATCGGGGTGATGCGCGAGACGCCGCTCTGCATGACGAACGCGGAGAGCATATCGATGGAGCTGGCGCGCCTGCACGCGCGCTCGATCGGGTCGATGAGCGGGGAGTCCCAGCCTCCGAAGGTCGCTCTCGGCGAGGTCGTCACGTGCGCCACGACCACCCGAAGCCGGTCTTCGAGCGGCGCGATGTGCACGACACACATGCCCCCGAGCGCGCGCTCGGCCTGCGCGATCGCCTCGAACAGCGCTGCGCGCATCTCGACACCGAGGTCTGCCACGCGCGCAGCGCCAGCGACCTCGAGCACCACCGCGCCCTCGCGGCGTCGATGTGTGATCAGCTCCCCTGATGCCATCTCCAGGACTCCTCACCAAAAGATGCCCCGGAGCATAGCCGCCCAGACCTTCGTGAGGAAGGCGTCTTTCTCCGACACACGAGCCGAGGTATCCTTGGCATCAGAGAACCGCAGCGCAGGTTTCGACGCCGCGGATGCCCAGGAAAAGCAAGCTATGAATGATCGTGTCAAAGCCGCTCCGGCGTCGGAGCAGAGCGTCTCGGAGGCCATGAAGGCGCTGCTCGAGAAGGTCGAATTCTCGTTTACCACAAAGCTCGAGGCGGACCCGCAGGCGACACCTGATGGCAAGGACCACGAGCTTCGCGAGGTCATGTCAGGCCACTTTGTCCCGGTGGCGCCCACGCCGATCGCCAAACCGGAGTACGTCAGCCATAGCCGCGGCTTATTCGGTGAGCTCGGGCTCGAGGACGAGCTGGCAAAGGACCCGCAATTCATCAGCATCTTCTCGGGAGACCTTTCACGAGCGCCGGCGCCCTTCAAGCCCACGGGGTGGGCGACGGGATACGCGCTGTCCATCTATGGGACCGAGTACAGGCAACAGTGCCCGTTTGGCACCGGCAATGGTTATGGGGACGGGCGCGCGATCTCGGTCGCCGAGGTCGTCCATGACGGCAAGCGTTGGGAGCTACAGCTCAAGGGGGGCGGCCCGACGCCTTACTGTCGCGGAGGGGATGGTCGCGCCGTGCTGCGCTCGAGCGTCCGGGAGTTTTTGGCCCAGGAGTTTATGCACGCGCTCGGGGTGCCCACCTCGCGCTCGCTGGCGCTCTACGCCTCCACGGCGGAGGCCGTCATGCGGCCATGGTACTCGCGAGGTTCGCGCTCTTTTAACCCCGACATCATGAAGCCGCACCGGGTGGCCATCTCGACCCGCGTGGCGTCCTCCTTCCTGCGCGTCGGTCAGCTCGAGCTGTTCGCGCGCCGCGCTCGCGTCGACGAACACCCTCGCGCCCGCGAAGAGCTGCGCATGATCGTGGCGCACGCCATCGAGCGGGAGTACGCGCGCGAGATCGACCTCACGCAACCCTTCACCGCCCAGGTGGTGGCGCTCGCGAGCTGCTTTCGTGATCGCCTGACCGCGCTGGTCGCCCAGTGGACTCGCGTTGGCTATTGCCAGGGCAACTTCAACAGCGACAACTGCGCCATCGGTGGCTTCACCCTCGACTACGGCCCGTTTGGCTTCTGCGAGTCCTTCGATCCGTTCTTTCAGCCGTGGACCGGGGGCGGCGAGCATTTCTCGTTCTTTAATCAACCCGCCGCGGCCGAGGCGAACTTTTATATGCTGTGTCGTTCGCTCGCGCCGCTCCTCGAGGACGACGCGGCGCGCCGAGAAGAGCTGGAGCAAATCAGGCAGGGGTTTGTGGCAAAGATGAGGAGTCAGCTCCATGAGATGTGGGCAGAGAAGCTTGGTCTGGAGCAGTTCGACGCGGACCTCTTCGCGAGCCTGATCCCGCTGATGCAGCGCGCGCAGGTGGACTACACGTTGTTCTTCAGGGCGCTGTGTGATTTGCCTGATGATGTCGCAGCGCTCGAGGGCTCCTTTGATGTCGAGCTCTCGGATGATTCCAGGCAGGAGTGGCGATCCTGGCTCGAGCAATGGCGCGCGCTCATCGCGCCGCGCGTCGAGCGCGACCGCGAGGCGCTCTCCTCGCGCATGAAGCAGATCAACCCCCGATACACCTGGCGCGAGTGGCTCGTCGCCCCCGCCTACGAGATGGCAGAGCATGGGGATTACTCGCGCGTCACAGAACTTCAAGCGCTGCTCACCAACCCATACGTCGAGCAGGATGGCGAGCTGGCCGAGCAGAGCGACCAGCGCCGCCCGGCGCAGTTCGATGGCCTGGGGGGTGTCGCGCACTACAGCTGCTCCTCTTAAACCTGTCCGCGCTACCCTCTGGTGGTCGCGCGTGAATCACCGCTTCTTTCCAGGACCTTCATCGAGGTCTCTTGCATGCATCAGGTTCACTCGGCGCTCCACCCAGGGCATGTCCGTGAGGTGCAGGAAGATGGGCTCTTCGTGGACGCCACGCGAGGACTCTTCGTCGTCATCGACGGTATGGGAGGTTCTTACTCGGGGACCGATGCCGTGGCGTTTATCCGGGATCACTTCGGGGAGGCGGTCCTCGATGAGGATGACCCGCTCTCGTCTCTCAGGGGATGCCTCGAAACGGTGAGCGCGCGCTGGTGGCAGGTCACACAGGAGGACAGGCGGCAACAGGGCTCGGGGGCAACGATCGCGGCGGCCTGGGTGCGAGATGGGATCGCCTGGATCATTCACGTCGGTGACGTGCGCGCTTACCTCTTCCGCGAAGGCGCGTTGCTGCCCTTGACCCTGGATCATACGCTCGCGAATGACGCGAAGTTGCTCGGGCAGTCTGCCGAGGACGAGCTCTCGTTCGAGCACTACCGACATATCATCACTCGTGGGGTCGGCTTCGCAGCGCAGGGGCTCGATCCGACCGTGAACGCCGTGGCGCTCGTGCCTGGAGACAGGCTCCTCATGTGCTCGGACGGGCTCCACGACGTTCTCGATGACGCGACCATCGCTGACATCCTCACGCGCGAGGACGAGCACGAGGGTGTGCCCGCGCTGCTCGAGGCATGCCTCGAAACGCTCGCCGAGGATAACATCGCGCTCATCGTCACCTCGCCAGACATCGACCCCAGGCCCGAGGCTTCGCTCGACTGGGGCGAGCTCCGCAGCAGCCTCCACGAGCGGACCGAGCGCGGGTGGAAGGCGGGCATATGCCACGCGCTCGCGCTGACAGGCGCCGAGGATGAAGCACGCGCGCTCGAGTACATCCGCGGCGCCGCGATCGCGTGGCCGCATCATATCGCTCGACCTGCTCCGCTCGACTTACTCGTGAGGCGCGGCCGCCCCGAGCTGCTCGCGCTATGTGATGCCATCGAGCTCCCCGAGAAAACATCGCTCCGTGACTGGCAGTGGCGATACGTCCTCGACCACATCGATCTTATCCGGTGGTTGCGCGTCGGTGCGACGCCATGTTCACACGAGGATCTTCAAACAACGCTGCGCCTGAGCGCCGCGATACACACCGAGCTGCGCGAGCGCCTCGCCTGAGCGAGCAAGTGAGCGATGGTGATGGTGTCACGACCTCGTAGCTGTCCGCTGTATCCAGCGGTATCGACTGTTCATTTTTATCATCGAACTTTCATGCTCAAAGAGAGGTTGAGAAGATGACATCTATTGGGTATGGTGCCCCCCCTACCGTTCTATTTAAAATGTCATCCAAGGGGGATGAGGTATGAAGAGAAAATTGATCGTGATGTCTGCGCTCGTGTTGGGAGTTTTCGCTTGTGGACCGGGCGAGCAAGGCCCAGCAGGCCCTGCGGGACCCACTGGCGAAGCTGGCGAAGCGGGACCTACAGGTGAGGCTGGCGAGCAGGGGCCTGCGGGCGAGCAAGGTCCTCAAGGGGAGCAAGGCCCCATGGGCGAGCAAGGCGCGATGGGAGAGCAGGGAGAGCGTGGACCGATCGGAGCACCCGGTGTCGATGCCATCGGCGGCTCGAGCGTGAGCGTGCCCGGCGAGTTCGAGCTTCCGGCGATCGCCTTCTCATGGGATGTCGCGGTGACCTCCGGGGGGCGCTTCTTTGCAGGGAACCTCGTCGATGGGATGATCTTCGAGTGGTCGCTCGAGGCGCCGCGTGTGCGAAGCTTTGCACAGCGTGAAGGGACGCTCCCCACGGCGCTCGAGGTGAGCCCGGATCAGACCATGCTCTGGGCGTGCATCCAGGGGTTCACGCCAAACTTTGTCTCGGTGGTCGATCCCGTCATCGTCGGCTATGACCTGGCATCTGGCCAGGAGGTGGTCTCGCACGCGTTGAGCACCGCGGAGGCTTCGCTCTGCACGGATATCGACTTTGACGACGCGGGGAACCTCTATGTCACGGGCATCGGCGGCTCGAACGTTGGCTCGGACCCCGAGGGGGTTTGGCGCGTGCTCGCCGCTGATTTGATGACCACCGACAGCGCAGCCAAGTGGCTCGATGTCCCCGGACTGGACGTCATCACGCTCAGCTTCGATGGGGATCAGCTCTACCTGTTCCCGAGTGACAGAAGCGTGCAGCGCTACACGCTCGATATGGCGGGCACGGCGTCCTTTGACGCGGAGGTGTATCCTGCAAACACCTTCCCACAAACCACCATCCTGCACGCCGAGCGAGCGAGCGAGGGCGTGCACTACATCACGAACATGACGACGGGGGATGTCTACAGGCTCGATGTGAACGCGGCGGAGCCGCTCACGATCTTCGCGAGCGAGACGTTCATCGAGCCCACCGGGCTCGCATTTCACGCGGGTCGCGTCTGGATCGCCGAGAGTCAGTTTATCAGTGGCTTGAGCCCTTACTTGCTCAATGACGACGCGACGGGCGCAACGTTCCCTACGAGGATCGCGAGCTTGCCCGGCGCGATCGGTGACCTGCCGCTCTCGCCAGTCGACATCCAGGGAACGTACGCACAAGCATGCGCCAGCAGCGGGTCGGGGAGCATCGAGCAAACGCTCGCGTTCTCCACGCACGAGTGGATGCAGGTGGATATGCACTATGAAGACGCGAACTGCCAACAACCCTCGGTTCGAGTGGTTTCGCGTGGGCCTTACGCTACCGGCGAGGACGTCGGTGATGCGACGGCGCTCGACCTGAGCCTGGCGAGCGTCGACGTCCTCGCGCTCAGCGTCGAGGGGGCCTCCTCGCTCGCTGACGAGCAGTGTGGCGATGGCAACTGGGAGGTTGGCACTTCCCAATCGCTCGAGGATGGCTGCGCGCAGATCGCGACCTCCATAAACGCGTGCGCCACGAGCTATACGCTGGTCGCACGGGGCGTGGGCAACACGCTCCTGCTCGGCGCTACCGGAGACGGCACCTGCGACGCGTCCTCGCGCCCCGCGAGCACGGAGCCGACCCCCTGGTCGTTGCGCTGATAAACCACCCGACTCGCGAGCCCTCGCGAAGTGTTCTGAAAAAAGAGCCTCACCTGCTATCGCCTGCCTGGCGTGAATGCGGGTGAGGCTCTTTTTTCAAGATGTACGAGGGTGACGTCATCTTCACGGTGGGTGGCCACCCTGGAGCTGCGCTCCTGGAGATACAGCGAAGCGAGCGCTGCTCACACAGGAGCGCTCGCTTTGTCGTAAGAAGTGTTGCTCAGAGGGTGCTGGGCACGGCGATGATGGCGCCACGCTGTCCGAAGTGTTCGGAACGGAAGGGCTCGAGGAGCTGCATTTGCTCGTCGAGGGACTCCTCGAGCACGAGGTTGTTGTTGGAGGTCGTGCGTGGTGAGGACGGAACGTTGCCCGGGCTGATCACGTTGCCCTCGATGCGCACGGTGCCGTCGGGCATGTTGGCCAGGGCGTTACCTTCCCACGCCATGCGATGGCGAACGGAGTTGCGATCGATCCAGACGGGGGTGTCTTCCGTCCACTCGAAGGTCGCCTGAGGGGAGTTTGTCCAGAGCCTGAACGCTCCTGTTCTCCCACCTGTAGCGTTGTGATCGACGATGTTATGAGCAACTTCGATGTTGCGGGCCTGGAGCAATCCGATGCCTGCCAGGTAGGTCGTCCAGTCGTTGCTGCCACCCATGACGTTGCCTCGCACAGTCACCTTCTCGTTGACGCCTCCTTTGACATAGATGACGGCGTGTGCCGAGCCATCGGCGATGTCAAAGATCGCGTCGCTCCAGATGTTGTTCTCGAAGACGGACTCGAATAGCGAGTAGGTGCTGGTGAAGACGCCCGATGGGCCGGAGATGCGGTTGTTCACGACGTTCATATGAGGGTTGTCCCCCTTGGTGAACATCATGACACAGGAATTCCCCAGCGCCGTGTTCACGCCTTTGCCCTGAAAACGGGTGATGTCGACGTCATGCATGGTGAATCGCCCGCTCCCCGTATAAATGGTGAACATGTGGAGAAAGCTGCCATCGTCGGGGAAGTAGTCCTCGCGGTGGCGATGCTCGAGGTTGGCCATGTAGAAGTCCTGAGCGCTGAGGACGAACTTGCCCTCATATGCCTCGAGGACGGCCTGTCTACCGGGCCAGCCGACCCATACAGTCGGCGTACCATCGGGGACGATGCGGAGGTTGCCGTTTGGCCTGTTGCCATCCATGGGGACGACGCCAGCCAGGTAGAGTCGATGTCTGGCGAAGTGATCGCTCTCGGCATCATCGCGGTGCATGGCTTCGAGGGTCTTGAAAGGTTTATCGATGGAGCCATCGGCGGTGGAGTCATCGCCTTGTTCCGCATCGACGAAGACCCAGCCTTGCGTGCCGACCTGGAGGTTGAACGTGATAGAGGTGGTGGCCAGCTCCTGGTCTGTGACACGCACCTCGACCTCATAGTTGCCAGGCTGAGGGTCGTCCCAGGAAAGGATGCCATAATCTTCGGAGCGCGAGTGGATGGTGAAGCCATCGACCTCTTGCCTATCGAGCACCTCACCGATTTTCAGGCCCTGCGCGCCGCCACTGGAGACGAGCTCGTATTTGAAGGGCCAGGCGCCGCCCTGAACCACGATGGGCGTCTCCCAGGCGAGTCCTGGGTAGGCGTTTCTGGAGTAAGCCCAGTCGGGCGTGTTGGGGCGAGGGTGGCTGATGACCATCTCCATTCGCGATGGCGTGAAGTAACCCTCAGGGAGGCGCCACGCGTCTGGATCTGTGGGCTCCATGTGCATGTCCGTGCCCTGATCCTGGTCCGGGGATGCGTCCGTGAGCATCTCTGGTGATGCGTCGAGGTCAACGCCCTCCGAGAGATCGTGTCCCTTCATGTCATCTGGAGGGAGTCCGGAGTCCCGGTCGGCGGAGGCGTCGGGAGAGGACATGTTCCCTGAGGGTGAGTCATCCTTGGAGCAAGCCTGCAGGGAGAGGGAGAGGAGACAGGAGAAGAGAAGAAATCGAGTGGTTCGGGTCATGAGACGTGACCTTTGTGAGTGAAAGATAGTTTGATGAAAAACGGCAGGAGAATCGAGGCGCCGCCCGCGCTTTGATGCCAGGTGGCGCTTGTTCTGGGAAGAGCCCATGAACAAGTCAGGCGTGAGCGTCGAGGCTCACGCGCGCTCTTCCTCCTGGATTTTCTGAACATTGTGAAGAGATGTTCAGGCGAGGGGAAGAGAAGGGCGAGGCACGGTTGGTTGTATGGGCTCAGCGAGGCCAGGTCGATGGGCACGTGGTCCTCGTTTAAACGAGGGGTGTTCTGGGCGGTGTATCTTCATCAGAGAGAGGCGACCTTGAGGGTGCAACAGTTTTCCGGACAGGTGTTTGTGAGAAATTCTCACGTTGTTGAGAGCGCGTTTTCAAAGTCGACCGGACTGAGAAATCCGAGCGAGGAATGAGCGCGCTGACGGTTGTAAAAGACCTCGATGTAGTCGAAGAGCATCGTCCTCACCTTGGCGCGAGACATCTTCTCGAGGTC
>JAYZVO010000090.1:0-5634 GCA_036155555.1 Myxococcota bacterium | reverse complement strand
TTGTTTTTTTATAAAAACAATGAAAAAACCCCCACCCCTGCCTCCTCGCTTTTGCCTCATTTGCGATCTTTGACCCAGGCTGAGAGCTTCGAGGGGCTCGCCAGCGCGCGCGATCGTGATGCCTCGAGCAACCGCTCGCAGAGCGTCGCGGTGTCCTCGAAGCGGTCTCTGGGCAAGGGGGCGAGGCAGGTCGCGATGATTTCGCGCAGGTCGTCGCTCAGGCCGTCGAGGTCGGGCGGGGCGGTCGCCTCGATCTGCTCCATCGTCTCCATCGCGTGCGCGCCATCGTAGGGGCGCCTCCCACACAGCATCTCCATGAGCACGATGCCCAGGCCAAACTGGTCTGAGGCCGCCGTGATGTTCTGGTTTCGCACTTGCTCGGGCGACATGTAGGCGTACTTCCCCTTACGGATGTTGCCGCGCGTGTCGGTGGCGAGGTGCGTGGCCTTCATCACGCCAAAGTCCGCGAGCTTTACCTCTCCATCCACCGACAACAGGATGTTCGACGGGGTCACGTCCCGGTGCACGAGCCCGAGCGGGCGCCCCTGCGTGTCGGCGTGTGTGTGCAGGTAGTGGAGCGCGGTGGCGATCTCTGCGGCGATGAGGATCGCGAGCGGCTCGTCGATTGTCTCATTGCCACGAAGGGCGCGCAGATCGCGCCCCTCCACGTAGTCGATGCGCATGTAATGCAGGCCGCGATCGACGCCGAAGTCATGCACTTGCACCAGGTTGCGGTGCTGCAACCCCGCCCCCAACGTCGCCTCCTTGATCATCGAGCGTTCATGGATCGCCTCGCCGCGATACTCTGGCAGCAAGACCTTGATGGCGACCCGCTTGCTAAAGCCCGACGCGCCGTAGACCTCTGCCAGGTAGACCTCGCACATCCCTCCGTGACCGATCCTTTCGATCAGGCGGTATGGCCCGAGTTGCCTCAGGGTGTTGTCGACCATGACGTCCTCCATCATCGCGCGGGTTGCAATCGGGTGCGCTTTGGCAACATGGTAGTGAGGAATTCGGGCGATGTAGAGCACGAATCCACAGGACGCCACCACACCCGAAACCTGCGAGCGCTTCGATGAGCATCACGATCGCCACCGTTTATAGCGACGCCTTCCCCACGGAAGAGGGATCGCGCAGGCAACCCTGTCAGTTGATCGTCATCGAAGGCCCTGACATGGGCCGCGCGCTCGATGTGATCGTGGGTGAGGAGGTGCTCGTCGGCACGGGCGATGGGTGTGATCTGGTGCTCTCGGACGAGCGCATCAGCAGGGAGCACCTCGCGCTCACCTTGCAAGAGAGCGGCGGCGTGCAGGTGCGCGACCTCGAGAGCCTCAACGGCACGATCTATCAAGGCTCGAGGTTGACGCAGGCGACCTTGCCCATCGGCGCGACGCTCAAGCTCGGGCACTCGTTTTTGAGGTTGCAGCCAGGACCGATGCATCTGGATTTGGCGCCGAGCCAGCAGCGAAAGTTCGGGGAGTTGGTCGCCGAGAGCCTCTCGATGCGAGAGCTCTTTGCCGTGCTCGAGCTGGCCGCGCCGACCTCCTCGACGATTCTGATCGAGGGGGAGACCGGGACGGGGAAGGAACTGTGCGCGCGCGCGATCCACGAGCACAGCGCTCGCCGCCAGGGGCCGTTTGTCGCCGTGGATTGCGGCGCGTTGCCCGAGGACTTGCTCGACTCGGAGTTGTTCGGGCATGTACGCGGCGCGTTCACCGGCGCAGCCATCGACCGCGCTGGCGCGTTCCAGCGCGCCAGCGGCGGGACAATCTTTCTGGACGAGCTCTCGGGCATCTCGCTCAAGGCGCAGGCGCGCTTGCTGCGGGTGCTCGAGGAGCGGCGAGTGCGACCTGTGGGGTCGGACCGCGAGGTGGAGATCGATGTACGCGTGGTGGCCGCCTCGACGCGAGGTCTGGAGCAACGCGTGGCCGAGGGGAGCTTTCGACCAGACCTCTTCTACAGGTTGGCGGTGGTGCGCGTGCAGTTGCCGCCGCTGCGCGCGCGCCGTGAGGATATCCCGCTGATCGTCGAGGCGATGATGCGGCAACGCGGGCTCGAGTCTGGAGAGGTCGCTGGCGACAACCTCCACAGGTTGATGGCGCACACCTGGCCAGGGAATGTGCGCGAGCTGCGCAATATCATCGAGCGCGCCATCGCGCTCTCGCCAGGCGCGCGATCCTTTGAAGGGTTGCGCCTGGCGGTGTATCCGCAGGAGGCCGAGGAGCAGCTCACCGTCAGGACCGATTTGCCCTACTCCGAGGCCAAGCGAATGCTGCTCGAGGTCTTCGAGTATCGCTACCTGAATGACCTCATCACGCGGTGTGAGGGGAACATCTCGGTGGCGAGCCGCGAGGCCAACATCGACCGAAAGCACCTGCGCGATCTGTTGCGGCGTAACGGGCTCGTGGACTGACGCCAACCTCACAATCGCACGATGACGGCGGTGATATTGTCGCTGCTGCCTCCCTCGATCGCCTTCTTGACGAGCATCTGGCAGGCGTACTCTCCATCCTCTCGCTCGAGCAGCGCGATCATCTCCTCCTCGCTCACCGAGTCGTGGAGCCCATCGGTCGAGAGCAGGAAGACATCGCCAAGCTTTGGAGAGATGCCGGTGAGCTCGGGGCGATCGTTCTCCGCCTTCATCCCGAGCGCGCGCGTGATGATGTTGGAGTACTTGGCCATGACATCATCTGTGACCTCGTGCCCCTCATCGCGCATCATGTTGCAGAGCGAGTGATCGCGCGTGAGCTGGATGAGTTTGCCGTCGCGCAACAGGTAAGCGCGGCTATCACCAATGTGTCCGATGACGACGCGATCCTCGAGCTTTGCCATGACGACGATGGTGGTGCCCATGCCATGGTGTTCGTTGACGGCGGTGCTCAGCACCGCGCGGTTGGCCATCCGAACGGCCACGCAGACCTTGTTCTCCGTGATGCTCATCCCGGAGTCCATCCCCCAAGGCCAGGTGATCGCCTCGTCATCGAGGTGCTCCTTGAAGAAGTCTCGGATGGTCTCCACCGCGATGTTGCTCGCGACCTCACCGCTGGAGTGTCCTCCCATCCCGTCGGCGACCACATACAGGCCACACTCGGGCTCGATGCAGTAGGCGTCCTCGTTGTGTTGGCGTTTACCGACGTCGCTGATGGCAAAGTGTCGTGGGGTGATCATGATTGACCTCTGGTTCGCTGGTTCGTAATGAGTTTCCACGAGGTGCGCCAGCACATCTGGCGTCCTCACCAGGGTCTTATTTCACGAGGCGTGCCATACGGATCGACCGCATGTTACCGTGAAGCGATGGGGGGAGAGCCCCCCAAACCACGCTCGAGGGGCGGGGTAGGGGTGGGGGGATGACCCCCCACCTTGTTTTGTACCGCTCGCTCGAGGATTTTCAAGGCACAGGAGAAGGCGATGGATGTCTCGGATGATTACGCCGCGCGCTTTGGCGGCATCGGCAGGTTGTATGGGATCGACGCGATGCCAAAGCTCGCCCAGGCGCATGTCTGCGTCATCGGCGTTGGCGGCGTCGGCTCGTGGACGGTCGAGGCGCTCGCGCGCTCGGGCGTGGGTAGGTTGACGTTGGTGGACCTCGATGACATCTGCGTCAACAACACCAACCGCCAGCTCCACACGATGGAGGACACCGTCGGACGGCAGAAGATCGACGTCATGGCGGATCGGGCTCGCGCGATCAACCCGGAGGTCGAGGTCGAGGTGATCCATGACTTCTTCACCGCCGATACGCTCGAGGAGATCCTCGCGCCGGGGTTCGACTACCTCGTCGACGCGATCGACCACCTGGGGAACAAGTGCTTGTTGATCGCGGCCTGCAAGGAGCGTGGGATTCCGGTCGTGGTGGTTGGCGGCGCGGGCGGGCGGCAAGATCCCTCGATGCTTCGCGTGGATGATTTGAGCCAGTCAGGTTCAGATGGGCTGCTGCGTAATGTGCGCCGCAAGCTGCGAAAGGAGCACGGCTTCCCGAGCGAGGGGGCGTGGGGCGTTCCCTGCGTGTTTAGCCGCGAGCTCGCTGTGTACCCTGCGCCCGATGGGAGCGTGTGTCACACTCCCCCTAAAGGGAGCAACCTCAAGCTCGATTGCTCCTCGGGGTTCGGGACGGCGACCTTTGTCACAGGGACCGCGGGCTTTATGGCCGCCGCGATCGTGGTGAATGCGCTCTCGGGCGCCTCTTCTTGACGGGCGATGAGCCCTTGCCCATGGGCATTGCCGCGTATAGTTTGTGCCCGTTACAAGAGATGACGCATCGCGTCATCTCGTCTGGAAGAAAACCGACGTTTTGGCAGGTGGAGTGAAGAAGATGAGTGAGAAGAACCTCTGGGTGGCAGCGGGTCTGCGAACGCCTTTTACCAAGGTCGATGGTGCGCTCGCGGGTCGCGACGCGATCTCGATGAGCGTGCCCGTGGCGCAAGCGATGGCGGAGTCTCTCGGTGATGATGCGCCTGACCTGTTCGTCTGGGGCGGTGTCGCGCCGAACCTGACCTACAGCAACATCGCGCGCGAGATCTGGTTGGATGCGGGGTTGCCACCCCACGTGCCATCTTTCTCGACGGTCATGGCGTGCTCGACGAGCATGGCTGCGGCGCTCGAGGCCGCAGGTCAGCTCGGCACGGGCGGTCGCGAGCTCGCGCTCGTCGGTGGCGTGGAGAGCATGAGCCGTGTGCAGCTCGGGCTGACGCAAGGGCTCTCGGACTGGTTGCGTCGTCTGGCGCAGGCGCGCTCGCCAGAGGATCGTCTCAAGCGCTTGACGGACATCTCGTTGCGCGAGGTCGGGCTCTACATCCCGAGCGTGAAGAACCGCGTGACGAACAAGAGCATGGGCGAGCACTGCGAGGAGATGGCCAAGGAGTGGGAGATCGCGCGCGAGGATCAGGACAAGATCGCCTACGACAGCCACATGAACGCGGTGCGTGCGCGTAATGAGGGGTTCTTCGACGATCTTATCATCACCGTCGATGGCGTCTCGCAGGATGCCTTCCCGCGCGAGACCACCACGATCGAGAAGCTCGCCAAGCTGCGCCCCGCGTTTGATCGCGACAGCGGCCGCGGCACATTGACGGCGGGCAACTCGAGCCCACTGACTGACGGCGCAGCTGGCCTCTGGGTCGCTGATGATGCGGGCCTCGAGCGTCTTCCTTCTGACATTCCGCGCGTGAAGCTCATCGACTGGGAGTTTGGTTCGGTGGACATTCACACGGAAGGGTTGCTCATGGCGCCAGCGTATGCGTTGCCGAGGATGCTCGCGCGCAATGAGCTGCGTTACGAGGACATCGACCTCTTCGAGATCCACGAGGCGTTCGCCGCGCAGGTGTTGTGCAACATCGCGGCGTTTAACTCCAGGAACTTCCTCACCGAGAAGGTCGGCGTGGACTTTGACCTTGGCGCGTTCCCGATGGATCGCATCAACCCCAACGGCGGCTCGGTCTCGATCGGGCACCCCTTCGGAGCCACGGGCGCGAGGATCTTGAGCCAGGCGGCGAAAGAGCTCGCGGCGATGCCGAGCGGGACGCGCGCTGTCGTCAGCATTTGCGCTGATGGTGGCCTGGGGACGGTGGCGCTGCTCGAAGCGCCCTGAAACGTTCGCACAGAGAGAGCGTTGGACTGAGAGCGAGGGGGGGGGGG
>JAYZVO010000089.1:0-47603 GCA_036155555.1 Myxococcota bacterium | reverse complement strand
CCCCCCCCCCCACCCCCCCCTCTCTCTGTACTGGTAGAGGAACCACACGATCACCGAGCATGTTCGTGAGGCGTGGGAGCAGGAAGAAAGGAGCCCAGGATGACATACCAGTTGGATCGACAGAGCGAGGTCCCTATACCGGAACAAATCGCCACAGCGATCGAGGAGATGATCCGAGCGCGCGCGTGGCGGATAGGAGAGCGTATCCCCTCGATCCGGGCGAGCGCCAAGAGCTTCGGGGTGTCTGCCACCACGGTCGCGCAGGCGTACACCTTCCTCGAGGCCAAGGGCGCGATCGAGGCGAAGCCGCGCTCGGGGTATTACGTCAGGCGTTGGAATGATCCTGTCGATCTCGTCCCTGGACCGAGCCGCTCGATGCTCCCACTAGAGCCGCACCAGGTTCGGCCATTGCGTATGCTCGGGCATATGGAGCAGGCGCGCGCCAGAGCGGATATGGTGGAGCTTGGCAACGCGCTCCCGACCGAGTCGTTGCTCCCGCACGAAGAGCTGGCGCGCGCGATGGGGCGCGTGTTGCGGCGCTCTACCAGGAGGTTTGTCGCGATCGAAGGCCCACAGGGAGCGATCGACCTGCGGCGCGAGCTCTCGCGCAACCTCCTCGAGCTCGGGCTCGCTGTAACCCCAGACGAGCTCTTCGTCACGACGGGCGCGACAGAAGCGTTGCACCTCGCGCTGCGCGCAGTAGCGCGCAAGGGGGACGTGATCGCGCTCGAATCACCCGCTTATTATGGGTTCTTCCAATCACTGGGCGTGTTCGAGATGCGCACGTTGGAGCTCCCCTGTGATGCGCGTGATGGGATGGACACAGACGCGCTCGAAGAGGCGCTCGTGCGCGGTGTGCCTGTGCGCGCGGTGTTAACCTGTCCTGCGGTATCGAACCCGCTCGGCGCGACGCTCACGATGGAGCGCGGGAAGCACCTGGTGAACCTCGCGCGCGAGTACGACTTCACGATCATCGAGGACATGACCTACTCCGATCTGTGCTTCGACGAGCAAGGGCGCCGCGCGCTCGATACGCAACAGGAGGATGTGCGCATCATCCGCTACGGCTCGTTCAGCAAATCACTGGCGCCGGGATTCCGCCTGGGGTGGTGTGTTCCTGGCGAGTATGAATCGCGCTTTCGCGCGGCCAAGGTGACCACGACCATGTCGACGCCGACGATCACGCAGCTTGCGGCCGCGGAGTTCATGAGGCAAGGAACCTACGCGCGTTGTGTCGAGGAGCTGCGCGAGGTGTTCGAGGTCAAGACCACCTGGCTGCGCGAGCACATCGCGCAGACCTTCCCGGAGGGGACGCGCCTGAGCAACCCTGCGGGCGGGCATGTGCTCTGGCTCGAGCTGCCTGGCGGCATCAACACCAGCGAGCTCTTCGAGCGCTGCGTCCAACAAGGCGTGAGCTTTGCGCCCGGCGAGCTCTTCTCGAACTCCGATGCATTCCGTTCGTGCTTGCGTATCAATGTCGCGCTGGATTGGGATGAACGAAACCTCGACGCGCTCGCGGTGATCGAGACAGAAAGTAAAGCGATGCTCGCTACATCTTCGAAAAGGCTCGCCAACTCATGACCTCTTCATCAACATATAAACTCCTCGCGCTCGTTATATGCTCGCTTCTGCTGACAGCATGCAAGTCAGGTGGCGAGCACACCGCCGATGCGAGCGAAGCTTCGCAGACCTCGGAGCAAGAACCAGCCGAACAGAAGACGCCCAGTGCAGAGGCGCCCGAGACCACGCCCGCGACATCACCACCGGCCAAGCCCATGGTGCGCGAGTTGTTGATCACGATCGATGACTTGCCGCTGGCGGATTTCTCTGATGAGAAATCCGCCAGGGATCGCGAGAAGATCGTCGAGCGGCTGACCACGACGCTCGCCAAAGAGGATGTCCCCTTCGTGGCCTTCTTGAACATGGAGCAAGACAGCAAGGACAAGGCGCTGCTTCCGCTCTGGCAGGCCACGCGCGCCGAGTTCGGCAACCACACCTGGTCTCACCCGCACCCGCGCAAGGTCGGCACGGAGAAGTACATCAAGGATTTGCGGCGCGGACACGAGGCGGTGGCAAAGCTTGTCGGCGAGTCGAAGAGGCCGATGCCATTCCGCTATCCTTATTTGTATGAAGGGTTTCCCTGTGATCAGCGCGAGGCGATCCTCGAGGCGTTGCGCGCGCTCGACGCGCGCAACGTGCCCGTCACCATCGATCCGTGGGATTGGTATTACTCCAGACGCCGCCAGCGCGCGCTGGACGCCGGGAACACCGAGGAGGCGAAGTTGCTCGAGGGTGCTTACATGGGGAGCTTGAAGGAAGCCACGCTGGAGGCGGAATGGTTTTCGCAAGAGCTCTTCGGGAGGCAACCTCCGCAAGTGCTCCTGTTGCATGGCAACACGCTCGTGGCGGACATGTTGCCCGAGATGCTGGCGTTCTTTCGCGCGCGAGGCTACCGCTTTGTCACGCTCGATAAAGTATGGGCCGACCCCGCCTACAGCGAGGTCGACCGCACCGCCACGGCGCGCGGGTTCTCACACTGGAAGCGTTTGATGCGCTCGCGCGATGGCGCAGGGGTTTGTCCTGCCAGAGAAGACGAGGAGTGATTCTCACTCCTCGTGTGGGTGCAAACTCATCGTGCCGATGAAGTCGAGCTTGCCGATCTTCGCGCCCTTGTGGCGCAAGATGTCGTAAGCGGTCGCGTAGTGGAAATAGAAGTTCGGGATCGAGAACTGGGCGAAGTAGTCCGCCCCGAACGCGTAGAAGCCCGGGACAAAGGGGAGGTCGATCCTACGCTCGTCGCATCCGACAAAGTCCTCCTCGGTGAACGATTCGAGGTAAAGGACGGTCTTCTCGAGGCGCTCCAGGAGCTCCTCGAAGGAGGACTCCTCGTCAGGATACGAGGGCGCCGTCTTGCCGCTCATGCGCGCGGCGGTGAACTTCGCGGTGTCTGACAGGGACTGGACTTGACGCGTGAGGTTGTACATATCCTCGGCGAGCTTACCCTCGAGGTAAACGCTCAGATCCGTGCCATCTTCTTCGGCTTGCGCCTTGACCTTGTTCAGGATGTTTACAAGGTGCGTGAGCGAGTCCTTCATCTGCATGATCAGCTTGTAATACACAGGTTCTCCTCGAGAGTTTGAGTGTAAATCAGGGGCGCGTCACGCTATCGGTTTTTCGCGCGCGAGGTAAGCGAAACCATCGCGCGAAAAATCAGCGCTCGAGCTGGAGTGGTCGGCAAGTCACTTGCCACTTGCTGGCGTGATCGCGATCGATGCCATCCTCTCGCACCACATGCAACGCGCCGACAAAGTGGTCAGGCTTTATGCAGGTCGCGCTCCCTCGTTCGACGCATGTCTCGGCGCCAAGCGTCGCACCTGCCGCCGCCAACGCGCGGTCGCAACCGCCCTCGTCGAGCCACCCGGAGGACGAGTGATTTCGGGCGCGGGGCGCGCCCCGATCGTCGAGATAAACCTCGGCGCAGGAGAGGTTTATCTCGAACGGCGTGAGGCCCGTGTTCATGGTCCTCGCTTCGAGGCCGACAAGAACCTCGTTTTGCCCGCAGATGTGCTCGGCAAATACCATCGGGGTGCCAAAATCAAAGTCCGAAGCGAGCGACTCCGAGCCGCTCGCTTCGACCACATCTCCCACAACAGGCGCTGAAAACATGCGCCTCTGACAGATCAACCTGAACTTGAGGAGGTTGTCCTCGATGCCATCGCGATCGCTGGTGCCAAAGCCCACCTCGGCGCCGATCGCGACGCTTCCCTCAGGGCACGCGCTCACCGCGAGCGGAGCGCTCGACTCGCTCAAGATGCCCAGCGGCTCGGAGGGTCCATTCACCTCGTCTGGCTTTGTCGTGGGAGGAGGCGCGAAGTCCCCGCCATCGCCAGCGACAAGAGATGCCGCGCCGCCGCTCCAGACGCACCTTCGCGCCGCATCACAGGAGAAGCCAGCCTCGCACCCATTCACCATGCAATCGCCCGAGGACATGTCCTCGGGCTGCGCCATATCCTCTCCAACCACCGGCGCCATATCCGCATCAGGGGCGGTCGAGGCGGCCATATCCTCTTCATCTGCGCCAGAATCACGCGCAGGCATATCCTCGCCAGGGCGCATATCCTCGCTCCCCTGCATATCGCTCGTGGTGATCGTCACGCCCGTGTTCTTCGGGTCAGGCTCGGGCTCACAGCTCGACGCCAGAAACGAAACCGCGAGGAGTAACGCGAAAAGGCGCGGCGCTGAGGTGGCGAGAAGACGGTTCATGTAGATTTCCCGAGGATAGGAGGGCATCAAACGTTTGTGAGCGACTGTCGGTTTGTTCACGATAGGCCAGAACCCCGCATGCTTCAATCGCGACAGCGTGCTCCATGAAGGCGCACGCGAACAAAGAATCGCATTACGATCTTTTTAAAACTGGAGCCAGACGCCTTCTGCAACAGATTCTGGAGGTGTTCGACATCCTCCACCACACAACCGAGGAGACGGGTCATGGAAGAGGAACAAGAAGAGTACCTTCATTACAAGGTTTACGAGTCCTTCATCGAGGACAAGCCAGCGTTTATCACCTTCTGCGAAGAGCTCGCCGAGTACACCCCGGAGGAAGTCCCCGCTTACCTTTGCTCGATTCTGATCCACACCAAGACCGACCACGGGGAGGGCTTGCCATCACCCGAGGAGTTCGACACGCTCGATAAGATCGAGGACGCTTACCTCGAGATTCTGTCGGGTCATGACGGCATCTTCGCGGGGCGCGCGACGTACAACAACAAGCGCGTCCTGTATGCCTACAGCAACCTCGACGAGGAGACGTTCACGAGTGAGATCGTGAGGGTCGGTCGCGAGCATGACTATGATATCGGCATGTTGCATGAGGATCGCGGCGAGCTGGAGGTTTACTTCGAGGACCTCTACCCGAATGACAGCGAGCGCGCGTTGATGCATATCGACACCATCCTGGGCATCCTGCGCGAACATGGCGATCTGTTGAATGAACCTCGCGAGATCTCGCACTGGAGCTACTTCCCGAGCGAGGCGATCGCGCTCGACTACATCACCTGGCTGACCGCGCGAGGGTATGACTGCGATGCCCCTCACCCGCTCGAAAAGGACGATGACACGTGGTCTGTTCGGTTCACGCACCAGAGCATCCCGGATCGTGTCAACCTCTTCCAGCGCATTCAATTGTTGACCGAGAACGCCAGAACTCTCGGTGGCAACTACGATGGCTGGGAGACGCAAGTGATCGCGTTCTCTGCTTGAAGCACTGCCCGAGCGCTCATCGAGGGTGCGCAGGCCCGATGTAGCGAGCTCTGGGGCGAAGCAATTGCCCCATCTCGCGCTGTTCGAGCGCGTGCGCGACCCACCCCGCCATGCGCCCGATGGCAAAGATCACCGAGGCGCTCCCAGGAGGAAGTCGCAATCCTCTGGCGAGCGTCGCGAGCGCCGTATCCAAATTGGGTTTCCCCAACCCCATCGCTTCTGCGGCGAGAGAGAGGGCGTTGTATCGCGCTCTCGCCTCATCCGCTGCGGGGATTTTTTCGAGATATTCGAGGATCACCACAGCGCGTGGATCACCATGCGGGTAGAGGCGATGATCCAACCCCACAGGTTGCTCGCCGCGCCGCAGCACCCCCATCAACGCACGCTCGGGGTTACCGTTCGCGTCGATCTCCTGGAAGAGCGCCTCGGCTCGAGCCGAGGCGCCGCCATGGCGAGGCCCTGTGAACGTGGCCAGCGCCGCGCCAATGCAGGCGTAGAGGTCAGCGCTGGTGGAAGCAGCAACACGCGCAGCAAAGGTCGACGCGTTGAGCTCGTGATCAGCGACCAGGATCAAGGCCGCGTTCAGCGCGGCCACGTCATCCTCTGTTGGAGGCTCCTCTCTCCACGCGGCGAGCATGGCGCGCGCGAGCGACTCCTCGCCGCATGAGCGGTGGCTGTTTTCGGGTGAAATGACGCCCAAAGCGGCCTGGATCGCGCGCCAGCCACAACGCCACTGCGCGACCTCTGTCGGGACAAAGCGCGTCATATCCATCAACCCCTCGTGCAGGGTGGCGAGTCGAATCGCATCGAGCGTATCGAAGACGCTCACATTGTGACTCCAGGCGGCCGCTGGCGATGTCTGTGAAGAGGATGTGTCGGCCAACACCGCGGTGACTTTTTCAAAGTCACCGCACCACAACAGCGAGACGACCTCTTCGAAGGCGCGCCCTTCTCTGGCGAGCGTGCGCGCGATGTGGCCGCGATACTTGGGGCCAGCGGGGGTGATGGCGCTGATGGCGGTCTCGAGCACGGGCGCGCCCCAATCGAGCGCGCTTGCCGCCGCAGGCATATCACCGCGATGTGCTTCGCCGCGGCGCTTGAGCTGCTCGACCTCGCTCTCGTAGTAGAGCCTGCGCCTGGAGTCATCCTCGTCCGGGGCGCTTCGCAACAACCCACGGCTCGCGTAGGCGTACACCGTGGTCACCTTCACGCCGAGCAACTTGGCGGCCTCTTCTGCGGTCAATCGCGACATCCCATCCTCGGTCAAGCGTGCGGTGTATTTATATGTATTCGTCAATACATATAAATACACCCATCCTTTCAATCAAGCTATCGCGCTGGCTCGTTTTCGAGCCAGCCACAACCATCCACAAACAAGAAATCGAGATGGAGGATGCCATGATTGGAAGTGACGACGCGAAGGTGATGCACGGGCTCGAAGGCGTGATCGCGATGGAGACGCGCCTTAGCCGCGTCGATGGTCAGGCTGGCGAGTTGATCATCGCGGGCTCTTTCGCCGAGGACCTCGCCACACAGCACAGCTTCGAGGAGGTGTTCTGGTTGCTCTGGCATGGCGCGCTGCCAGACGATGAAGAGCGCGCATCGATCACGACCGCGCTGGCAGAGAGCCGCGCGCGCGCTTTCGAACAGCTTCGCGGCCACGAGGCGACGCGGTTTAAAGATCCAATGGACGCGTTGCGCGCGATGGTCTCACAGCTCGAGTCCAGCGAAGACCTCTTCGCGGATGCCATCGCCGTGTTGGGCGCCATCCCCGTAGCGAACGCCCTCTGGGCCGCGAGACAACGCGACGAGGACGCCACCGCGCCATCCCTCGAGGTCGACCACGCGCGCGATTACTCGAGGATGTTGCTCGGCAGAGATCCTGGCGAAGCGCGCGCCAGAGCGCTCTCGACCTATCTGATCACGGTGTCGGATCATGGGATGAACGCCTCGACGTTTGCGGCGCGCGTGATCGCGTCGACACAAAGCGACCTGGTTGCCTCTCTTGTCGGCGCCATCGGCGCGCTCAAGGGACCATTGCATGGCGGCGCGCCAGGGCCAGTGCTCGATATGCTGGACGCGATCGGAGAACCAGCCAGAGCCGAGGCGTGGCTGCGCGCAGAGCTCGAGGCTGGTCGGCGTGTGATGGGGATGGGACACCGCGTCTACCGCGTTCGCGATCCTCGCGCCGCGATCTTCGAGCGCGCGCTCGCGACTCTGGCGAGCGATCCACAAGCGCAAAGTAGCGCGAGCGAGCACGATAAGGCGCGGCTGGAGCTTGCCAGAGCGATCGAGACCACCGCAACGCACGTGCTCGCCGAGCGTTATCCGCAACGCGACCTGCGCGCCAACGTCGAGTTCTACACCGCCGTGTTGCTCGAAGCATTGCAGATCCCTCGCGCGCTGTTTACGGCGACCTTTGCCGTGGGTCGCGCGATGGGTTGGGCTGCGCACGTGCACGAACAGCGCGAGGAGGGCCGCCTGCTCAGACCTCGCGCGCTCTACAAGGGCGCGCTGCCCGATGGTGCGCGCGGTTGATGTATTGCTCCTGGCGACATCCTCAAGGATGGAGCTCGCGCAGATGCGGCGCGAGCAAGCGCCCGAGCGTATCCTGCAAGGCGCGCAATCCCACCGCGTTCATATCATTGCAAGGGAGCGCGGCGAGTGACTGCAATACGACCGACACCTCGCCGCGCGCCAGCGCAGGTTCAAGGATGGCCTGGTGGAAGGGGGTGCGCTTTGTCGCACGCGCGTTGGAGATCTGCGCGTAGACGTCCTCCCACAACCCTTGATAACCCGACCAGACAGCGCGCAGGATCTGTTTGCGTGGGCGAATATCACATGCGCGAACGCCCTCCTCGCCGTCCAGGTGATAGAGCGCGTCGAAGAACGCGGCGCGATCATCATCGTCGAGTTCAGCATATTGCTCGCGCGCCAGATCCTTTTTCCCACCGCGATAGAGCGCGACGACGCCATGCACGCGCGTCCTGTAATCCGACATCAGAGTGCCAAAGTTTGCCGCCGCGAGCGAAGGATCGTGCTGGCAGGCGACCGTGAGCAAGACAGGATCGGTGCGATCGGCGGCGCGCATTGCTTCGAAGTGCGCGCGAGCGTCTTCAGGCGCCGCCACAAACCATGTATGCCATGCGCGTAACGTGACGCCGACATCTTGCTCCAACTCCACATCCTCGCCGAGCCAGGAGAGGTCGACCACCTTCTCGTACTCGCCAGCGTCGAGGAGGATTTTTTGGATGTGTTCTGGCGCGCTCCAGTCATCGTCGATGTCCCAGGTCGCGCAGGCATATTGAAAGAGTTCGAACTCGCCAGCGTCCACGAGGTCTGCGAGCAAGCGCTGGTGAAAACCACCAAACCACCCCTCGCGCTCGGACGCGATCACCTCGCGCACCTCGTCGATGAGCCCCATCACGAGCAACGCGCGCCCGAGGACGGCGCGTTTTTGGAAGGGATTTGCCTCATCGTCGATGTTGGTCCGCGCGAGCTCGAGTGATTCTCTCGCACCATCCTCATCACCGCGTAAAAACTGCGCCATCGCCAATGGAGCATAGACAAATGTGTGTCCGTATTGGCGCGCTCCATCCTGCGCGACGCGCGCCTCAGCCTCGGCGAGCGCGGCGTCGGCGCGCTGCTCCTCGCCGAGCCGATGGGCGGCGATAGACTCGTAGGCGCGCGCCATAATGCGCGTGTCCTCCTCGCGCATATGAGGCAACAGATCGAGCTCAGGGCCATATCCCATGGCGACGAGCGCGACATGAAAGTCGAGCAAGTCGTCATCCACATGCGTCCTCCACCCCGCGTCGAAGAGATCCGTGCGCTCGCAGTAGAGCCGCACGACATCCTCGACACCGTGCTCCTTGACCTCGGGCGCGACGAGTGGTTTCGCAGCGTCTGCGTCGCGCGCCATCCCTGTACGGTGGAGCAAGACGCGCGAGTTCGAGCCATCGCTTTTGGTGTAGCTCGTGGCGACGAGGTCGCCTCGAGGCGACCACGCGACCGCCGTGGGGATGCCATCGCAAATGTGTCGAGAGCGCACGACGAAGTCGTCTTCGATGCGAATCACCTTGAACATCGAGTGATAATCAGAGGTCAGCACGTAACGGCCATCCGGCGAGACGGACAGGGCGTTGGTGCGCTCGTGCTCGAGGTTTCTGGTCGTGTTCTCATCCAGATCGAGCGCGAACATGCGCGTGTTTTCGACCGCGAGCACACCGCGCTGCCCGCTTTTGTCAAAGTCCGCCCAGACCATGCTCTCCTGGGGAAGTTTGAGGCCAAAGAGCTCCTCGCCAAGCTCGTTAAAGACCTGGAGGTAGGTCCCCTCGTACTGGTCAGTCACGAAGCGCCTTCCGTTCGCGCTCGACGAGGCGCCAAAGGGCGCGAACTCCTCTGTAGCGCCGGTCTCGAGGTCCACGGCCAGAAACCCAGTGCCCGTGTTGTAGGCAACGCGCCCATCGTGGGTCCAGCCAGGCTCGGCGAGGTAATTGTTCATGGGAGGTTCGTCGAACAGGAGCGACCAATCAGATGTGTTGTAGACATGGAAGCCCCCTTCTCCATTGACGATGAGCAGCTTGCTGCCGTCATGAGAGAAGGACATGCGAGAAACAACCGTCTCTTCTTCCTCCAACGCGGTGAAAGGCTCGAGTTTTTTTGTCGTATCGTGGAAGTCGGGGACGTGAGGGTAGTCCTCGAGCGTCAGCCCGTCAGCGTCGGTCTGGTAAGAGGTGGTTCCCCAGGAGTCTCCGACGACAAATGGCGCGAGGTATTCGGGGCGTGTGACAAAGAGGTCGTAGTCCGCCTGCACAAGCTGCTCTTCGTTCTCCCATCCTCCGCCGCGCTCGTAATAAAAGTCCGCCAGGGTATCGTAAGACTCGACCGGGAAGTTGCGCCGCTCGAGCTCCTCGACGCGCTCCACGAACCGGAACGCGTTGCTGTCGATGTAATCCTCGTCGAACTGACTATCGCCGTCGATGTCATCGCCAAGCGCGTCTCGATCGCACAGAATGCGGACAAAGAAGCTACGATTATCTGGAATGGGTTGGTGGTATTTGTACTGTGTGTCGTAGTAGACGACAAACACACGCAACCTCATTCGCGATGCGTCTGGTTCCACTTCCAGGACACGCACACCATATAAATCAGTCGACATCACAAACCCTTTGTTCTCGAGCGTGGGGAGATTTGGCCGTCTGCAAAATCAACGCACCCGCGCCACGCGAACAAGCGCCTCATCGCTGCATATACGATCGCTCGTGCCCACCCATCACCAACGTTTACTCATCGAGGACCGCGAGCAAACGTGTCATCCCGCGCTCGCTGGCCTCGCGCCGATCTTCGTCCGAGGCTTTGGCGCCGCGCTCGACGAGCAGGAGCGCGGCGTCCTCTGCGTTCGCCCAGATCGCGCCGAACAGGACGCCATCTCCGATCTCGGCGCCAGCATCGAGCAAGAGCGCGATGGATGTCGTATCACCACTTTCGGCGACATTACTCAGCGCGGTCCTACCACCATCCCAGCTGGCGTTGGGGTCCGCGCCTGCGTCGAGCAACGCCTTGATGAGCGCCGCGTCTGCGGCGTGAGTCAGCGGCACGTATCCATATGAAAACTCTCCAATGTTTGCGGCATCCGGGGACGCGCGAGCAATCTCGATGGCGATCTCGACCGCCCCCGTCATGACCGCGAGGTAAAGAGGTGTCTCGCCAGCGGTGTCTTGCGAGGCGCCATTGGCGCCATCCGCGAGCGCTTGCTTTACGGCCTCGAGGTCCTCGTCAAAGATCGCGCCCGTGAGGGCGTGATCTGCGGCTGTCGGTGCGCTGACCTTGCCAGGCTGGCGCGCGGTCAACCCCAGTTGTTCATGGGACTCCCACACTCGCTCGAGGTAATCATCGAGGCTCTGCGCATACCAAAACGGTCCCTGCCCATCCTGGTATTCGAGCGCGATGATTTGCCCGATCACACCATTGGGTCCCGGCGAGAGATCGATGGCGTGGTAGTTTCCTCCGCTGTCCTGTGCAAAGGGGAGCCAGCGCGCGTCGAAAAACACACCGGCGACCTTACCATCGTGAACGCCATCATTGTCACGCCAACGCTCGGGATCGAGCTGCACCGAAGCTGCGACCGAGAGCATGCCCTCGCGCTCGCGCAGAGCCTGCTGGAAACTCATCGTCTCGAAGTTTGCCTCGTCCGTGAGGACAAAGTCCGCGCCCAGAAACCAGGCGCGAACCTCGGGAGGAAGCTCGACGCCGGAGTCCTCTTCAAAAACAGTGAGTTCTTGCTCGGAGGCAACCTTGATGGAGCGAGCGCGCTCGGGGAGGTTCTCCTGATAGAGCTCTCGAAACACATCGATCCAACGCAAAAGGCACCTCGCTTTCATGGGGGAGATTTGGCGGAAAGCCCCGAAGCCCGAGGCGATGAGGGTTCAAATTGACATCTTTCCCACGCTCACCCACCATCGACCAAACGCCAACCGCTCGAAAATGATCTGCTGCTTTCGAGAATGTGCCACGCCGAACACTCGCCGGAAAGAATGAGATGCCGAACAAACCCCACAATGCCTTCATCCATCGCCTGATCCCGGTCGCTGCCGTCGCTGGCCTGACCTTCTCCGCATGCGTCATCCCCGAGTCTGAACCGACAGTGGTCAGCAACAACCAAATCGATGGCAACGCCGACGCGAACAACGCGACCTCGAGCAACATGACCTCGGGCAACAACGCAGCGAACAACACGACGAGCGCCAACAGCACGACGGCGAACAACACATCAGCAAACAGCACCTCGCCGGCAAACAACACGGGCGTTAACAGCACGACGCCTGCAAACAACACCTCGGCAAACAGCACGACGCCCGTAAACAACACATCGCCCGTAAACAATACGACACCTGCAAACAATACGACTCCCGCAAACAACACATCGCCAGTGAACAACACGACGCCTGCGAACAACACATCGCCGGGCACCGAGGATGGCGTGCTCTCCGACGAGGAGATCAGCGCATTTTGCCAGGGATTCTACGACTGCGATCCGACGCTATTTGCCGAGTCCTACGACTCGGTCGATGCCTGCAAACAGGAGACCCGCGCTTACGTGGACGCGGTCTTCTCGGGGCTCGAGCAGAACTACGGCGCAGGTTGTGCGGCAGCTTACGAGGCGTTCTACGAGGGCTACCTCAACGCGAGCATGTGCGTGAGTGACAGCTTCACCATCGACGAAGCTCGCCTCACCGAGATCGAGGCTGCCTTCGACGCGGCCTACGACATGTACTGCCTGTAATCGAAGGTCGGCGCATGGCAACCGAAGGAGGCGAAAATCGCCCGACCTGGGCGTCTTGTTCACCCAGGTCGGGCGATTTTCGCCTCCTTCGGTTGCGGCGAGAGGTCGCGTGTTCGGGCGCTGCTCGCCGCAGGACAAAGAGGGCGGTGAGGCTGTATTTTCGAGGTTCACACGAAATTGCTTGCAGCCAGGTGCCACCCTCTCCATACTTTGGCCGGTCGAGATTTTTGTGAGCGCTAGCCGTTTAGCCCCCATCCGCTCATTTAAAGAACCTCTTGCTGTACGAGAATAAAGATGAATGAGAATAAAACGTCGATCATGGCGAACCCTTTTGTCCGCCGTTTGATCCCTGTGGCGACCGCAGCAGGGCTTAGCTTTGCTGCCTGTGGCCCGACCACGGAAGAGAATAACGCCGAGAACAACACCGCGGCAAACAACACCGCGATGAACAACACCACGCCTGGCAACAATACGACGCCTGGCAACAACACCTCGGCGAACAATACAACGCCCGGCAACAACACCTCGGCGAACAACACCGCGGTGAACAATACGACGCCCGGCAATAACACCACGCCTGGCAACAACACGACGCCCGGCAATAATACAACGCCTGGTAACAACACCACGCCTGGCAACAACACCACGCCCGGCAATAACACCACGCCTGGCATGGACGGTGTTCCTGACGAGGCCGAGATCCGCGCCTTCTGTCAGAGCTACAGCGATTGCGATGCCACCGCGTTCGCAGAGTCCTACACCGACATCGACGACTGCGTTGTCTCCTTCCAGGCAGACATCTCGGAGTTTGCTGGCGGCTACGGTCAGGCTTGCGAGGCCACGATCAACGCCTACGCGGAGTCCTATCTCCTGTCGGCGGAGTGCGTCGATGGCACGTTCTCCGTCCCGGAAGAAGTCGCTGACATGTCCTACAGTGAGTTTCAGGGCGACCTCGCGCGTTGCCTCAACGCTGACGGCGTCCAGATCGACGAACCCAAGGTCACGACCTTCTGCCAGAGCTACGTGGCTTGCGAGGCCGATGCGTTCGCGAGCGTCGACGAGTGTGTCAACGACACCCTCCTCGAGAACAACTCCTACCTGAGCTACTTCGAGACGGAGTACGGCACGGAGTGCGCTTCTGCGTTCAAGGCTTACGCAGAAGACCTGATCAGCACCTTCACTTGCCAGGACGGTGTGTTCACGGAAGGCATGGGCAACCCTGCGCTCTCCATGGACCTCGAGACCAAGTGCCAGAGCATGCCCTGAACCAATTCGGTGCAGGAAGTAAGAACGCCAAAGGGGGCGACCAGAAATCTGGTCGCCCCCTTTGGCGTTCTTACTTCCTCGGAATCTTGCTGTACCGCCTGCCGGACACTTCCGCTACATTCGACGCACTAAAAAAAGCCACCCTCTCCTCAAGCCCCTCGGCCTCCAGGTGTGACATGAGCCAAGACAACCAACGATGGATCGCACAAAACCCCTTCGTGCGGAGCCTGATCCCTGTCGCTGCGGCCGCAGGTTTGAGCTTCACCGCGTGCAAGACCAGCGAGCCGCAGAAAGAACCCGAGACCAAGCCGATCACGACCCAGGTCCAGGCATCCGAGCAGGTCAAGAAGGACGCGTGGAAGAACAACGGCAAGTTGACCACGGAAGACTTCACCGACTACTGCCAACGTTACGCTGATTGCGACCCGGATAACTTCAAGTCGAGCTACGAATCCGTCGAGGACTGCGCGACCCAACGCGAGCAGGAGCACAACGACTACATCCAGACCGATTACCAGAATCTGCGCGATGAATGCCGCGCACTCCTCGACGCCTACCAGGAGCAATACCTGGGAGCTTACCGTTGCAATGATGGGAGCTTCGAGGTCGACGAGGCGATGGAAGCAAAGACCGAGCAAATGCTCGTCATGTTCGAGACGTGCGTCTCGACGGGCACGGTCCAGGTCTCGGGGGACGTGCTAAAGCACTACTGCGAAGGGTTGTTCGCGTGCGAAGGGAAGGACACGGACTTCGAGTCCGTGGAGCAGTGCATGTCGCAAATGGCAGGCGATATGAACCCATCACTCGCCGAGTACGAGCGCTACTACGGCCTCGACTGTGCGCAAGCGCAGGCCGCTTACTACGAAGCCACCTACATGAGTTATTCGTGTCAGGAGGGTACCTGGGAATCCGCGGATGACGCGCCGTCACTCGATGCGCTCGAGGCCGAGCGCGACAAGTTCTGCCAGTAAGCGCGCTCAGGCGTCTTCGGAGGTGCTCCCCGAGGACGCCTCTCCAGCCCCAGCTCGTCCCATCAGGTCCTTCACGCGTGTATCAGGCGTGTGAATCAGGCTCTCCATCGTGTCGGGGTGGAGCGCGTCTCTGCGACGCTTCGCCTGTTGCCTTGCCAGCTTGTTACGCGCATCCACCACGCGCTTGACGTCCGCCTCGATCGAGGGGATGAGCTTCTGGTGCGTGGCGTTAAGCTTCTCCAAAAACGCGTTCGTCATCGTCTCGCCCGAGTGGATGATATGATGGAACTCGTCGAAGACATCCTCGTAGGGGTGCGTGCGCTCGATCTCATTTCGTTTTTGCGTGCGCGTCTCTGGCGAGACCGCGGCGACGCCCGCGTCGACATCTGGCGCGCCGAGCCAACGCAAAATGGGAGGGAGCGCCACTTCAGGCTCTTCGAGGATGCGCTGGTAGGTCACCAGGTGTGCGGGATACTGGCGCGTGACGACATCACGGATCAGGGCGAAGTTTTCGAGCCACCACTCGAGCACAGGGTCGAGCTTGGGGAAGGGGAAGAAGGCCATCCCACGCTTGGCGCTCTGCTCGTGGAATGCCTCGTCCTCCATCTTGTGGAGGCGCTCGATCGAGGACGCATATTCGCGCCAGTGACGCACCGAGCCGACGACCTGCTTGGCAAACGCGAGATCGGTGCGACACAACCCAGGGATAAAGACCTTGATGGCGACATCGCGCGTCTTCTGAGGGTTCAGGTATTGCCCGGTGCGAGGATCGGGGTTGGTCGCGTAATAGATCCCGCTCCGCAGCGGCGACTCGTAGAAGCCGTGAGGGTTGGCGTCATGGATCGTGTCCTTCCAGTTCTTCGGGAAGGCTTCTCCCATGACGGTAAACCCAGCCCCCTTGAGGATTTGCATCCACATCGAGGTGCCCGAACGCTTTGTCCCAGTGATGATGATCACGTGATGCTCCTTGCTGACTGCGCTGCGACCCGCGCGATGTTCCAGACGACGTCGTCGTGCCTCAACGTCTTAACAACAGAGCAGCCAGCGCGTCCATCGAGATCAAAACGAGCGCTCACATCCCCGTGAAGAACGAGGCGATCCCGATGAAGGCGTAAAAGCAGGCAAAGATCAAAAACAACACCAGGATCACGCCGCCGACCACGCGAAAGACCGGCGTCGGGATCGACCCCACCTCGAGCTGTTGCGCGGCATCGACCATCTCTTGCTGGAGCTCCGTCCCGCCAAAGCCCCCTTTCACCGAGCGCATCGCACGATTGTAGTTCTCCTGATGTGTTTCTCGGCGCGCCTCTCGGCGGCGCTCGCGGTTGCGCTGCGCGGCCTGTCGGTTCGTCTCGCTCGTGAACCCCTCCAGGGGGAGAGCGTCGACTTTCTCTGGCTCCTTCTCCGACATGATCGCACCTCGCTGAAACTACCTCGGCCAACCCGAACCTACACGCCACAAGAAAAAGGTAGGCGCTCTGCTGGCACAGAAAAACGAGATAAAACGATGCTCATCGTTCTATTTTTTCAATGCTACTCGGCAACCTATCGAGGCGTCGGAGAACGACATCCTCGCGACCTCTCTCTCCTGCACGACTTCATCCCGGTGGCGCAGATCTTCGACGATAACTCCTCCTCGCCCCCATGAAGAGCGGTGGACAAGGATGACAGGGGTGGCCCAAAAGAGCGGCGAGGCGCGCGCTCTAACCCACGCGCCTCGCCGCTCTTTTTGGTCAGTATGAATTTAGACATGCTCGAAACCCGACCAACAAAGACACGAAATCGCTTGATTTTTTAATGCCACCAAAATGAAAATCAGCGCATCAGATAGACAACTCCATGCCCATCACATTGTAGGGGGAAATATGGGAACCGAGCCTCAGTATTCGGTCGCGGCAATTCCAGAAGATGAGGAAGAGCGGCTCGAAGAACTGTATAAGTACGACATCCTCGACTCACTCCCCGAGCAGGAGTTCGATGACCTCGTCACGTTGGCCAGCCACATCTGCGATACACCCATCGCACACATGGCCTTCATCGATTCGGATCGACAGTGGTTCAAAGCGGCTGTGGGGATAGATGTAAAGAGCACCGGGCGCGACATCTCTTTTTGCTCACACACGATCGTCGCCGAAGAGCCCTTGATCATCTCGAACGCCATCGAAGATCCTCGCTTTCAACACAACCCGCTCGTCAAGGCGGGCCTCAAGGTCCAGTTCTACGCGGGATTCCAACTCTACAGTGAGCGTGGCAAGGCGATCGGGACGCTCTGCGCCATCGATTCGAAGCCGAGGCAGCTGACCAAACCCCAGCTCGAGGCGATGGCTGCGCTCGCGAGACAGGCGAGCTCGCTGCTCGAGCTCAGGCTCCATCGAAAGCTCATCCTCGAGCGCAACGAGGAGCTCGCCGCGGCGCTCGAAGCCGAGCACAAGGCAAACCGCGCACGCGAGATCTTCACCTACGCCCTCTCGCACGAACTTCGCACACCACTCAACGCCATCATCGGTTACGCCGAACTCATCGAGGAGGAGGGAGAGCTCGACCCACAAGGCTACTCCAAGGCGGACCTCGACAGCTTGCAGATCGCGGCGAATCACCTCCACGAGCTTATCAAGGATGTCCTCAAGCTCGGTGATATCGAGCGCTCCGAGTTCGATATCACCACCACCGAGTGCGCCGTGCGCACGTTTTTCGACAAGCTCGAGGCGACCTTACAGCCCAGCCTGAAAGAGCGCCAACACGGCCTTCATATCGAAATCGACCCGGCGATGCCTGCCACGATCACGCTCGATGAGGGCAAGGTCCGCCATATCCTGGCGGCGCTGCTCTCGCAGGCGGGGTTGCGTTGTCAGGGGTGTGATATGACCCTCTCCATCTCCAGAGATGGCGAGGGCTTCGTGGTGTTCCGCGTCATCGATAACGGCCCGCAGCTCACGGAGGAACAACTCAGCGTGATCTTCGAGCCCTTTTCGCAAAAGAGGAACCTCTCGACCACAGGGCTCGCGCTCGTGATCGCGGAGCGCTTGACGCGAGCGATGCGTGGCGAACTCAGCGCGACCTCCACGCAAGAAGAGACAATCTTCACGCTCAAGCTCCCGAAATACGAGGAGCACTGACGCTCAGGGAGTGCGGTCGATGGCGAAGAAGCGATCCAGGATATACTCGCCGATGGTCTGCGGCAGCCCCGGGTTGTGAGGCGCGTCGGGGAGCGTCCAGAGCTCGACCTGGCCATCCTGCGGGCAGTTGTTAAACCCAGTCACCGAAGCTGTCTCGACCGTCACCGCGTCGACCTCGCTCGCATCGAGCATCACAGCCCCAGGCTCACAACCATTGTAGGTCGCCCACGTCTCGATGCTCTCCAACGCGCCGGGGTGCTCGGGCGCGCCAGGATAAGCGCTGCCACCATCATACTTGATGGTCGTATCGCCAGTGCCATGCAAGTGCAGGATTTGCACGGGTTGCGAGGGCTGGCACAGGGTCTCATCCTTGTAGGTTCCTCCTGCCAGGACAAAGATCCCGGTGATGTAGTCGGAGGAATCACAGGCGAGCCGGTAGGCCATGAAGCCACCGTTGGAGTAGCCAGCGACGTAGATGCGGCCGCGATCGATGCGGAAGCGCCCGAGCGCTTCCTCGATCACACCGCGCAAGTACCCGGCATCATCCACGCCCGAGTTAAAGCCATCGCAGCATCCTGGCGTGGCGTTCCAGAACCTCGAGTTCAACCCATCACGCATGCCCTGCGGGTTGAGCAGGATGAAGTCGTAGGCATCCACGTTGCGCTTGAGGCTAAAGTAGCGCCCCACGCTGTCCTTGTTGCCGCCATAACCGTGTAGCGCGATCACGAGCGGGACCTCGCGCGAGTTGTCGAAGCCTTCAGGGAGGATCACCTCGACAGGACGATCTCCACCGAGTGGGACATCCGACGCGGGAGGATACCCGAGGTCGTCGAGCGGCCCCAGATCTGGTGGCCCGAGATCCTCCTCGGGCGCCATATCGACCATCGCGGGCATGTCGACCGGTCCCATATCCTCGGGCATGTCTGGCGCGCTCATATCGAGCGGGTCGGCCATATCCTGGCTCCCCATCTCCTCCGGGACGCCCAGGTCTTCACCGCCATCACCGAGATCCTCCATCAACTCGAAGGGCATCCCGCCCTGATCTTCAGAAGCGTTGTTATCGCCCTCCCCTCCACAAGCGGAGGCGAGCAGGGCCAACACACACAAACTCACGCAAACAAAAACAGGACGCATCACTCACTCACGCATTCGAGGATCTCCGAGCGCATCTCCACGCTCTGCTTGTCGAAGGGTCTATTGTGTCGGGTCATGTAGGCATTTTCAATCCGCGATCGTAGGCCAATGCAACCGGAACTTTTCAAACCCACGAATGTCGAGAATCATAACCCACACAAATGACAATGGGCTCGAAGTCTTGCATATCGAGCATCCTGACGAGGTCGATTGTTTATTCACGCGAGCAGGCATCGACGCAGTGCGCGCCGCGTCCTCACGCAACATCACGTTTTCAAGTTACTGAAGCAGTAGAGATCACGATGGCAAAAGGCATCCCCTCATCTTTTGGCGACGTTCGCAGCATCCTCCACGCGCGCCCTGTTCAGCGGAGCGCATGGTACGAGCTCTCGCGAGCGTTGGGGTTCTTCGATGCGCCCGAGACCTTGTGGGACGAGGTGCTCCCCTACTGCGTCGACGCGCTCGCTGATTGGCCACACGAGCCCGAGCGCACGGCGCCAAACAACTGGGTGTTTGGCAAGGATGGCAGAGTACGCCACGAGCTTCATCCGTGCCTCGCGTTGGCCAGGCGCGTCGAGCTCCATGACCGCCTGACGGAAGATGGGGCTGTGAAATTGATCGACGCGCTAAGACTTGGCCTCGTCGAACATTTGCAGATCACGCACGCGGAGACCTCGCAAGGAGTCTTCACGCAGCTCCTCGACGCGACCGTCTGGGGCTCGCTCCGCTCCCTTCGCTACACCGCGCCTCTCTCCAATGATGCGCTGCGGCGCTTCTTCTCGAGCCCTCTCTGCTCGGAGCTTGGACATATCGACCTGAGCAAGACAGGCGTGAACGATGACATCATGGCGTTGCTCGCCGAGCGTGATGACTTGCACAGGCTCGAATCGCTCAGCCTGAACGAGAACGCGATCACGCGCGTGGGCGTCGAGCACTTGCTCGAGATGAAGAGCCTGGAGAACCTCTCCACCCTGGAGCTTCTATGCAATGACCTCGAGCCCGAGGATGAAGCGCTCTTCTTTGGCGAGAGCGCCTCGATCCGTTCGAGCGTCCTCGATCTGGCGTGGACGGAGTACTATGGTGATGTCTTCGAGTGAGTTCCTGTCCACGCAAACATCAAGCGCCGCGAACAACCGCGCCTTCTGGGATCACGATGACCAAAAAGAACTCTCCCACATCCTTTGGCGACATCCGCAGCCTGCTCTACGAGCGCCCGGTGAAGGCATCGACGTGGCACAAGCTCGCGCGCTCGCTTTATTTTTTCGAGGAGCCAGGAGCGTTGCGAGAGGAGGTCTTGCCCTACTGCGCCGAAACAATAAGAGAGTGGCCCGAGGACCTGGAGCGCGCCGCCCCGAATCACTGGCTCTTCACCGATGAAGGAGAGGAGCAAGGAGCGTTGCATCCAGGTTTGGCGCTCGCCACACACGTCGTCGTTTACAAACCACCGACCGAAGGTTTCGTGGAGCGACTGCTCGATGTCTGGAGGTTTGGCCTGCTCGAAAGCCTGGAGTTCACGCATCCACAAACCCCCGAGGCGATCTTCGAGAAGTTGCTCGATGCGGATATTTGGGGCTCGTTAAAGGAGCTGCGTTATAACGCGCACGTCTCGGATGGTTTGCTGCGACGTTTTTTCGAGTCGCCTTGGCGCGCGCAGCTCGAGCGCATCGACCTGAGCAAGACAGGCATCGATGATACGATGATGGAGTTCATCGCGAAGCAGGACAACTTCGAGAAGCTCGAGTGGTTGAGTTTGCGTGGCAACGAGATCACTCACGAGAGCATCGACCACCTGCTCGGCATGGAGAGTCTGGGGAACCTCGTCAGCCTCGATCTCACGGACAATGCGTTCGAGCGAGAAGACGAGGAGCTCTTTCAACAAGAGCCCACATCACTCTCGATGGAGGTGCTCATGGAGGCGTGGGAGGAGTACTATTGGGATGCGTTCGAGTGATTCTCAGGTGGGCTCCTCGAAGGTCCCGTCGATGTGTTTGGCAAAGCGCCCCTTGACGCCAGGATGCACCGGGCCGCTGCCTCGCCAGGGCCACCCGCCAAACTGCGTGCGTTGATAATCCATGTACGCCTGCTTGATCTCGTCCTGGGTGTTCATCACGAACGGGCCGCGCTTGGCCACAGGTTCCCCAATCGGCTTTCCTTGCAAGAGCAAGACCTCGGTCTCCTGGCCAGCCGCTTCGATGACCACAGGTCCCGCGCTCACGACCTCGACGCGATGGAGGTTCGCGACCTCGCGACCAGCGACCTTTGCGCCCTGTCCCCGATGAAAGTAGAGCGAGCGATGGGTGCCTGACTTGACCTCGGGCAGCGTGAACGTCGCGCCCGCGTCCATGCGCAGCGTCCAGATCGCGAGATCGCTCTCGGGCTTTGACGCCCACGAGTTTGGCGGCGGCGATGGAGGAGCCTGCCCCTTGTAGCTCCCCGCGGCGACGGTGATCTGAGTGGAGCGATTATTGGTGTCCTTCTCGGTGATGCGAGGGATCTTCTCGTTCCAGAGCATGGTGAAGTGTGGCGGCACCATCTTGTCCGCGCGCGGGAGGTTGAGCCAGATCTGGAACAGCTCCAGCGGGTTTGGCGCGTCCGAGCGCAGCAAGGGGAACATCTCTGCGTGTTGGATGCCGCCACCGGCGGTGAGCCACTGGACATCGCCGCCCCCATAACGCGCGGCGGCACCCATCGAATCGGCGTGGTCGAGCAACCCCTCTCGCACGACCGTCACGGTCTCGAAACCTCGGTGAGGATGCCTTGGAAACCCAGGCACAGTGCGGCCATGGTACATGCGCCAGTTGTCCTTGCCCTCGAAGTCGCGGCCAAGATGACGCCCGTCGAGCGATGCGGCGGGGCCAAAATCAGCGTTCCCCTCGGGGTAATCGTCCTTGTGGTAGGCGCAGAAGAGGAAAGGATCGCTGGTGGGCCATTGCATCGCCATGATCGGCGTGATCCCCTTGATGTCGACGGGGGCGTTCGTGGCAGCAGCGGCGCCAGGGTTGGCGGTGGCGGGAGCCTTGGCGGACGCGCTCTTTTGGGCGGGGCGTTCGCAGGCCGCGAGCGGGAGGGCGGCGCCGCTGGCAAAGAGCATCTTGAGGGCGGTGCGGCGGCCAAGCTTTCGCTCGGGCGGCGCGCCATCGACGCGCGGGTCGAGCAGCTCCAGGCGTTGCGCGCACGCGTCGTGTGCACCCCACGCGTCGAAGACGATCTGCTCGATCTCATCAGCGGGGAGGTTCTCGGGATCGCGCGCGATGCGTTGGCGCAAGGATTCGAGCATGCGCACGACGCGCGTGGCTTCGGCGGGAGGATCGGGGAGCGCGGCGAGGATTCGCGTGAGCGATCCTGGCTTCGGGAGCTGTCCTTTCGCGCCGAGGTCGAGGGTTTGCGCGGGAGGTGTCGCGATGGCGTTGAGCGCCCACGCGACGCCACACCAGATCTCTTCGAGCGCCCAGCCAAACTCCTCGAACGTCAGGTTCTCGGTGGCTTCATCGAAGTAGGAGCGGCTGGTTGCCAGTGATTCTGAGGGTTTCATCGTCTCTCATTCCTCGCCAAGGGGGGACGTGCTCGCCATTAACATAGCGAACAGACCAGCAAGAGACCATGTTTCCAGAGGATGAAAGACCTTTGACGTATGGGAAACAACGTGTTCGGCGCGGCAACCGTTCACATCGACCTCACGTGTCGACGACAGCCATGCAGCACCTCGCCCTGGCGGGGGCGACGCGCCGGGCGCTGTCACGACTGCGACCTCGCTGCCCCCGCGCCGACGCGGAGGCGGCAGCGCGCAGCGCTGTCGGCGAGGTGGCGGCTCCATGCAGCGCGCAGCAAAAAAGAGGGCGCCTCTGGCAAGGGCGCCCTCTTCGAGAGGTTCCGGTTCTATTACTCGCGGCTCAAGACCTGAGCGCGGCGATGAACGCCGAGAGCCCGCCGGTTTCGGCAAGGTGTGAGACGACGAGGCTCGGGACGCCGAGGCCAAAGAGGAAGTCGACGATATCCTCGATGGTGGCATCCTCGCGGATGGAGTCGAGGTTTTCCTCGTAGTCGTCCTCGATGTCATCGATGAGCGCGTCGAGATCGATGGCGCTGGCGGCGGCTTCGAGCGCGCCGATAAAGCGCTCGAACTCCTCGTCGGTGTATTCATCCGCGTCGAGGCTCAACAGCGCCTCGACCTCGCCATCGATGTAACCGCCCGACTCGCACATCACGAACGGAGCCTCTGCGCCACCCTCGAACACGACCTCACCGCCCTCTCCCACGAGCACGAAATCATTGAACGTGGCAGGTCCCTTGAACTTCGCCGAGCCGTAAAAGACGGACAGGTGCGCGGCGTTGGTTTCCCCTTCGTAGACGAGATCGTCGCCGTTTACATCGAGGATGTTGTTGTTATCTGCGGACATAAGACTCTCCAATCCAAACGGTGGCAGAAAATGCGTCGCAGCATGTATCACGAGCGCGTCAAATAGAGCACCGAAATTCCGGGCGTTCGCCGGGATTCCGCCACAACACCTTCGATCGCCGCCAAACATCAGCACCAGATCACTTGCTGGCCTTGGTGCGTTGCGCGGCCTCGGCCTCTTCCTTGACGTGCTCGAGCACGCGCTCGTGGATGCGGTGAATCAATGAATCCGAGATGATCGACCAGTAGCCACGCGGCGAGATGTCGATCTCATACCAGGTGCTCCCCTCGAGGCGAGTGCGATTGCCAGGGAGGGAGATAAAGCGGAACTCTCCGCGCTTGGAGCGGAGGTAACCATCGAGGTGTGGCGGGTGGATGTTGTTGTAAGGGCTCCACTCCTTCATCGGGATCGGCTGCGAGCGCACATCGAAGGAGAGGCGTTTGCCAGGTTCCCAGACCGTGATCGGCTCGACGAAGGCGCCAGTGGAGAACTCGCAATGACGCACGGCGCCGACCCCTTCACCTTCGAGGCGTGCGCGAATCGGGTAGGCGACGCCGGTACGCTTGACCCATGCGGGCGGCTCGTCGAGCTCGGTGAAGTGGATCACGTGGTGCCAGACTTCTTCGGGAGGCGCGTCGATCTCGACGACGGTGGCGACCTCGTAGAGCGGCTGACTGTCATCGAGTGATTCTGCGCCAGCCAGGAAAGGCAAACAGAGCGCGACCATCATGACCTGTTTGAGACCGCTGCCGCCATCCTTGCGCAAGGTTTGCAACGCGATGACGCGGCCAATCACCGTGCCTCCCAGCGTGAGCAACATCGCAGGAGGTGCAGCCATGGCGATGCAGATGATTCCTTCGAAGGCAAACAACAGGGTAGTGAGCGCGCTGATGCTGATCGCCATGGCGCCTGTAAACAGGGTCGAGAACATGCTCCGCGCGCCGGTGCGGTTGGTCAAAAACCCGGCGACGATGCCCACGACAAACGGGGTGCCGATAAAGAGCGACCAGCCGTAATCCTTCAAAATGAAGACGCTCGTGGCCACCATCGACATCGTGAGCGCGGTGCCCAGCACGATCGAAGCGAGCGCGTTCTTGAGGTCGAGCGGGACGATCTCTTCTTGCTCCTTCCTCGCCCACTCGGCGCGCGTTGGCACCAGGCTCAACCCGGCGATAAACAGCCAGTTCAAGAATGGGATCAAGAACCCGACGCCAAGCCACGGCGTCACCCCCGCATTCGCCGCGCGCCGCACGCTCATCGACAACCCGACCCAGGCAAACGGCAGCGTGTAAAGCGCCATCACCCAGAGCAAGTACTCCGGCGCAGGATCGAGCGCCTCGTTGCGCAACACCATGATCGGCGAGAGATACGCCAGCAGCGTCCAGTACTTTCCTGTGGTGAAGTAAACCAACGCGAAGTCGATGGCGAACTTCAGGATCGCGAGTGAAAAGCCAGCGATCAGATACCCCTTGCGGGTGACCTCATCTTGCAAGCCAAAGAGGTAGCGGAGCAGCTTCATCGATCATCTCCGAGAGCAGGTTGCCGTTTGTTTTGTTGCACAGTAATCAATCCGCATCGCACGCTGAAGCTAAAACCAATGACTTGCCATGTTTTTGGCGCACTCCTCGGCCGGGGAGCGTTGATGTGTGAAGTGAGTTTTGCGTGAGGGGCATGTCACGCGCGCTGCGAAACCTGCAACAAGGCTTCCCCACGCATAACTCACTGCCAAATCCGAAAGCACCCAAACCAAACGCGCAGTGCATCAACGCGCGTCTCCCCCAGCGAGCCTCTCTGCTGCCTCTCTCGCTTTCGCCGCGCCATCTTCATCTCCCTGCCGCTCGCAAACGCTGGCGAGCGAGAGCCAGGCGCGGATGTAATCGTCGTAAGCATCCAGCGACCACGCGCTCATGCTGGGATCGCGTACGATGGGAGAGAGTTCGAGCGATGCCATCACGCGATCCTGACGGGTGATAAGCTCCTGACAGGAGCGTGCTCCTCGAGGATCGAACAAGAGCAATGGACCGAGCGGTGTGCCGAGGCTTTTTTCGAGAAACACTTCGGGAGGATTCATCCAGTAGACGCGCCCGCGCTCCTTTCGCGCGATCGCCAACAGCTCCTCTGACTCCAGGCCATCGAGCGCCTCGGGAGCGACCCCGAGAAGAGGCGCCACGCGCGCGCGATACCAATCGAAGCGCAGGAGGTTGGGGTTGATGAAGTCGATGTCTCGGGGAGGATCACTCGTGGCGAGCGCGAGCTGCACGGACAAAAACTTCGCATCTCCTGAACCGAACAAGACGCCACCGTCGGGGACGAGCGAGACCACATCCTCGCCAAACGCTTCGACCACAGCGTTGTGATGACTCTCGAGCCTCGAGGCGTTCATCAACACGAGCAGGAGCACCACCCCGAAGCCGAGCAATGCCTGGTCTCGATGCGCGAGCTTGTAGCGCGAGAAAACGTGCTGCAACCCGAACGCGAGCGCGATGGCAACAAACAACGCGGGCAACGCATGGAACCTGCGCACGATCTCGAGCAAGGCGCCCACCGGCTCGAGGTCAAACACCGCGACAAAGAGCGGCCCACACAACAGAAATGCCCCGGACCACGCGTAAAATGCCGCGCGCTCGACCTGCTGACGCATAATCGTGACGCCCCAGGCGGCGAGCAATGTGGGAAAGATCGCGAAGTCCACGAGCAAGGAGAACGCGAGCAACGCCCAGTGCTCCAGTGGCCCTGTCCCCTCCCCTTTCCCGGAGAGTTGGAACGTCCCATACTCTCGCCGCAGGAAGTGATCGAGCAAACCACCGAGATCGTTAACGTCCCCCCACACCATGCAGTATCGGCAGGACTCGACCTCGAGCAATGTCAGGTAACTCGCCAGCCCCAGGGCAAGCGCAAAAACCCCCGACGCGAGCGCTGGCAGCACCCTCCTCGTCTCCTTGCACCCCAACCAGACGCCATACAATCCCACCGGCGCAACCAGCACGCAGCTGTGGTGGTTCGAGAGCGCCAACCCCGCGAGCAATCCCAACGCGCCGACTCGCCAGGTGCCGCGAACACCGGCGCCAGGTGCCGCGAACCAGAGAATCCAGGCGCACAACATGTTGTTGAGCGCGAACGCTTCGGCGTGCACGTGAAGCAACCAGACCTGCCCGCTGACCGCGAAACAACAAGCCGCGATCATGCTCGCCATCCTGCCAGCGCCCCACCCGAGCGCCGCGCGCCAGATCCCGACGCATGCGCCAAATCCAACCAGCCCAGTCGCCAGCGCTGCCGCGTGGGCTTCTCCTTTCGCCCAGAAAAACAGCGGTGAGATCCAACGCAGATAAAGGACGTAGAGAGGATAACCGGAGGGATGCGCCCGACCAGGCAGAAAGCTCAGCAGCACGAACTCGCCACTGTCCGCGCCCGCGAGGTGAGGGTTCGCGGTCGCCATATACAACAGCAGCAACGCGAGCAGCGCCGCGGCCTCCCAAAACCAGGCGGGCAAACGCGATGCACGCGAGGTCATCTGCTCCTCTTCCACTTCTGCTGACATCGATTCTTCGAACTCCTGACCGCTGCGCTCGCCCCCTCACCTCACTGACGTTCGCTTCGGGCGCAAGCTGTTTGGAAAGCGCGAAGCAAACAGACAAAATCACTCTGTGAACCTCGAGTGATACGTCGAGAAGGGACAGGCCCAGGAGATTACCACCACGATGGTTTTTCCAGAACCTGCACCGAGACGCCAGGAGCACAGAGTGCTACCCTGGACCGCCCGCAGGCACAGCAGAAACGAAGACGGAGCGCGTATGCCCGACGACAAAGACCTCAAGCTGGGGCGCCGAGACTTTATCAAGACAGGCTCCGCAGCCGCGCTCATGCTCGCGACAGGAAACCAGGCCGCATGCGGTAGCGCGGCCAACACGATGTGCGAGGTCACGCCAACCTACCAGGACGGGCCTTTCTACGTGAACACGCTAAAGCTCGGGCTCGAGCGCCGAGATGTGACCGAAGGGCTCGCAGGCGCACCCTTGCTCGTTCGCCTCACGTTGATCGATGCCAGGACTTGCGCGCCACTCTCGGACCTCGCGGTCGATATCTGGAGCGCGAGCCCGCGAGGTTTGTACTCGGGCGTCGACAACTCGCTGGTGCTCCGCGGCGGCGCAGACACACAGGGCGAGACCTACATGCGAGGCCACCAATTCTCCGACGAGGCTGGCGAGGTCCTCTTCGAGAGCCTCTTCCCAGGCTGGTACGAGGTCACGCCGCCGCACATCCACTTCACGATCCCCTTCCCCGACGGCAAGGGATACACCTGGCAATTCTTCCTCACCGACGACTTCAGCGAGCGCGTTTACACCACCGTCGAACCCTACAAACAACGGGGCGCGCACCCGACGCGTACCTCTGGCGTGAGGCGAGCCTATGATGCGCTGATTTTGACGCCAACCGGCCCACCACATGCGCCTGTGATCGATGCGGTCGTGGGGATCGACATGGAAAACCTCGAGAAACGCGCCGACGAATTTCAGCCCTGAGCCCGGCGGCTTCTTCGCCCTGAATGTAGAGAAGATCATGAGATTGATAATGTGGAACGCGCGGCTGGTTGGCTTTGACTCCAAAGGGGCCAGAGCCTGGGATATCACTGGCGATGTGCCCGAAGTCATCGCGCGCTGCGAATATGAGAATCAATGGTTCGATGCCCGCGACTTCGACGCTGGCGGCGCCTGTTCGCGCGTTTTTGGCGAACACATCGCGGTGGGCATCCCCACGAAACAGGGAACCGCAGAGATCCTCGTGCTCGATGCGGACCTGAACATCACCTCGAGGTTCACGACAGAAGCCAGGATCGAGCTCTGGGATCTCGCGGTCAGCCCCGATGGCGAGTTTGGCGCGGGGCACCTTTATGGCGACGGGGTGGTCCTCTGGGAGATGAAAGAGGGGAAGACCGCGCGCGAGTTTGACGGCCACATCAGCTCGGCGGCGGCATACTCGCCAGACGGGCGCTACGTCAGCGCGCTCGATAGCGGCCAGGGAGGCGGCCACTTCTACGTGCTCGACCTGCACGCCCAACACGAGGAAGATCCTCGCCGCGAGTTCTCTCACGCGAAAGCGAGGCAGCCCCTCTTTGACGCCGCCGCGCACGCCGCCTGGTCCGAGGATGGCGCGCTGCTCGCGTTCACCTCGACCGCATGGGGAGTGCATGGAGTGGTCGTCTATGATGTAGCAACGATGAACGAGCTCTGGTCCACGCGCTACGATATGCATGATCCTGACGAGGAGATCTGGGACGCGCTCGAGCTCGCCTTCACATCCGATGGCAACACGCTCGTTGTCGGCGTCGAGCGAGAGATCAAGGCGTTCGACGCGAGGTCGGGCACGCCCCGCGCTTCGCTAAAGGGTTACGGCGAGGATGTGCCCCCTTATTTTGCGCTCGATGGTACGCACAGGCGCATCTGGACCACGCGCGAGAAGTCACCGGTTTCACACGCGTGGCCAGACGATTGGTGAGCGTCTCGCCCGAACACCACAGCGTACACGCCATCAGAACCCGAGGTACTCGAGCTCATCGTCAGTGAGTTCGTGGATACATGGCCTGATCCCATGCTCGCCGGTGCGCGGGTTGTAGTAGGGCTCTTCGTCGAGGAGGTTGCGCGAGATGAGCTGCATACGCTGGATTTGATCCTGCTCGTTCTCGATCATGTCATACTCGCTCACGATGTTGGCGATCACACCTGCGGGCACGATCGGCTCACCATCCTGCGCATTTTGGCGGTTGTAGTTGGTGATATAAGCGCTGGAGTCTCGTCGGAAGAGCGAGACGAGCTGCGCCAGACGCTCCGCGCTCAATGCGTTGTCCTCTCGCAGCTTGATCAAACGCTGGCGGCGATCCTTGATGCGAAGATCGACCTCCTCGATCTTTTTGGTGAACGCCTCTCGGAGCTGTTCGGTTGTCTTGATCGAGTAACTCGTCCCTTCAAACATCTGATAATTGATGCGATGTCCCATCTCGTACCTCCATTTGTTTGCTCCAAAGAGCGATGTGGAGGGTCTTAACTGGAGTCGGTACGCGTTTGTTCCGCGGCGAGTCGTATTTCTCGTGAGCTGTATACGCCGGCAAATAAAGCATGGCGTATGAGCGAGCTTATTTGAGCTTCCACTGCGCGGCAGAGAACTCGCGATTTGTCGTCTTGTGCTGGACCGGCTTCCCATCCTTTTCGGTGCACTTGGAATCTTTCACCGAAAGAATCTCACGATCTCTCTTCGCGAAGACCCCTTCGCCAACTTTGGGCGCGGAGGATGAGGTGCCGAAGTTATGGCATCGCGCGCAATGATCGATGTAGGTCTCGCTGCCGAGCTTCTTCATCTTCTCGATCTCAGCATCACTCACCGAGTAAGCCCCGCGCGTCCTGTCTTCCTCCTCTGGTGTATCGAAGAGGCTTTTGGATGTGGTAGGCGCGGATCGTGTTGACTTCGGAGTTGTCGACGTCACGTCTGCGAGCGCGCTCACCTCTTCGCGCACATCCGAAGAATCGATCAATCCGATGGGAGGCAATGTATTGCCCGTCAGCTCGACCTGCTCTCCCAGGAGCAGCGATCGAATCACCTCCTCACAGAGCCTCCACGTGGTGGTCTTCGCCACACACATCGTATACATCACCTGACTTCGACTCTGCGCGCTCACCGCGAGGCCGTGACCCCCGAGCGAGTCGTCGCCAGTGCCTCGATCATCATCGAGCGCCATACTCCGCAACACGAAGTAATCACTGGGGTGCCCGAACGCCGTGGTGTTGGTTTGCCGCGCATCGAGCTTCCAATGCGGATAAGCGAAATCCTGGTGATCGAACCACTTGCGGATTGGCTTTCGACGCTCTCGCAATCGGGCTGTCGAGGGCACCGTGCGTCCTCCATTCGCGGGTCCTGTCATGTGCGAGATCAACACATGATCACACTCGATGATTTGACGTGTCTGCTTGTAAGGATCGTCGTGGACTCGCTTGACGGAGCAGGTGGACCAATCGACCTCATCGACCTCTTCCATGCCGCCCGCGACAAAGAGTGGCCTGATCCCGAAATAACCGAGCGCGCCCAACCCCAAAATGATCGCGATGACCATGACCTTCGATGTACCTTCGTCCACACTATCCCCCAATTTTTGCAAAGGAGCGCGGCGCCAGAAAAATTAGCGTCGCTTCGATATTTCCCACCCGGATTGCTATCCGAAACCACAAGCACACACACAAGAGAACGCTCGCCACTTCGAGGAGCGAGGTTCCAAAAATGACCGTATGATATTTACGGATAATTTGCGGCGAGCAATCTACAAGCGCTACAGAACAAGTGTCAAACCATTTTAGAGAAACTATTGTTTCCCCTGACACTGTGTGCGTTGTTAATGGTTGTAGAGATTCTCGAGCTTCGTGAGGTAGGGAGAGCTGCGGATGAACGCGAGGCCCTTGTCGTTGACGCGCGCTCGACCGAGGCTGAGCGTGGTCAGGTTCGAGAGCGCTGGACAGTCAGCGAGCGCCTGTGCGCCATAATTCCCGATGTTATTTTGCCCGAGGCTCAGGTTCGTGAGGTTTACCAACGTGGTGGTCTTCGCGAAGTCCTCGGCCCCCTTTCGCTTGATCTTGTTGGAGCCCGCATCGAGCTTGCGCAGGTTGCCAAGATGCGGTGATGCACCGATGGCGGCGATGCCCACGTCCTGGATGTTGTTGACGCTGATGTCGAGCTCGGTCAGGTGACTCATAAGCGGTGATTCCGCAAGCGCTTGCGCGCCTCTGGCGTTGATCTCGTTGTGGTAGAGGCGAAGGTACTCGAGCCGCTGGATCGACTTCGCGCCTGCGAGCGCCTCCATGGCGCCATCCGAGAGCTTGTTTCCCCCCACATCCAGTCGCACCACGTTCTCCAGGTATGGAGACTCCATCATGCGCGCGAAGCGCGTGTCGGTGAGGTTGCACTTGTAGCTGACGTTGATCCCTGTCAGGCGCTTTAAATGCGGCGCGTCGAGCATCGTGCCATAATCAAAGCGCGTGTCCTCGATCGACAGAATCAGTGGAGGCCCCTCGGGGAAGAGGTTGGCGATATGCGCGATTTCATCGAGCGTTTCTCCAAAACAATAGGGGAACTTGTCGACATCCACGAGGTAGGGAATCCACTCGGCGCGGTAGCGATCCTCGTCGATCGCGAGCGCCTGCTCGAGCAGCTTTCGAAGCTCCCAATAAGGCAGCGTATGGTAGCGCTGCGCCATGCTGCGAAGTTCGCCAAACAATGCTTCCATTTGCGACATCGAACACCTCCCGAACCATAGCTCGTCACACCGTTCCTACACCGTGAAGTTCTACCATAATGACGCGAGAAACTCGGCGCGCTCATTCGCAAACAAGATGCGTTCGAGCACGTCGAGAAATCATCGACCCGAGCTTTGCCAGGTTGCGAGCAACAAACAGGAGCGAGTAACCTCCTTGCGTTCGGTTCGGCTTTCGATGATTTCTTCGATACGAGTGGGTTCGACGATGCGCTTTTGCAAGCACGCCATTCTCTTCCTGGTTCCCTTTCTCCTCATCCTCTCAGCGTGCGGCCCCTCGCAGGAGGAGCCCGAAGCAACAGGCCCCGAGTGTGCCCAGGATGAGGCGGCCCGATGTGATGCGGGTTGGCCGACATGGAAGCTCGAGGATGTCCACCCCGAGTCTCCACGTTTCGGACAAACGTATGGCCTCGATGCGTTCGATGGTCAGGTTGTCCTGGTCGCGAACCTCGTCGGGTGGTGCCCCTCTTGCCAGTCACAGGCCGTAAAGCTCGAGCAGCTCCATGACGAGCTGGAGGCCAAGGGACACGACATCGCCTTTGTGGTGGTGCATGGCGCGAGCGCCAACAACCCGGAGGACCAGCTCGCGCTCACCTCGCGCTGCACGTTCCCGATCCTTCAGGACACAGAAGAGGCAAATGTCTGGGGCGCGAGCATGGGCGGCAAGGATGACTTCTTCCTCTACGCGCCCGACGGCACATTGCTCGAGTACTTGCCCCCATCGAGTGGCACCAACCTGAGCAAATCAGAGGACTACGCCGCGCTCGAAGCAAAGCTCATCGAAGCGGCCACCGCGCAGTAAGTCAGGAATCACGAAACCTCCGCAGTTATTAACAAGTGTGGAGGTTTCGTGACAGCCCCTCTCAAAACGTGAGCGCCGAAGTCAGTACGCCTGGCATGTCCCCGTGGGTTGACCCGGGTGCTTCTGGCAAACCTGCTCCGAGGAGCAATTCTGATCGCTCAGGCACCCCGGCGTGCACTGCGAAAACGTCGCGTTGGAGCAGTAAGAGCCCGGCTGGCACTGGTTCACCCCATTCCCTGGCGCGAAGAAATCACCACAGGTCGTGTAACCGGAGTAGTTGTGGCCATGATGGACCACGACCTCCTCCTCCACGTAACCATCCTCGTGGTCATCGTGGTAAATCACGACCTCTTCATCCTCGGCCTCCCGAGCAGGTTCGTAGTGAACCACCGTCTCGCTGCCACAGCACGCGTTCTGGTGGTGGATGTAGGTGCTGCCATAGCAAGCGGGCAACGCCAGGAATGCGGTGGATAAAAGGAGGAGTGCTTCGTGAACACGCATGATTCGGCCTCGTCTCTGACATCAAACGTCATCGCAATAAGAAAAGAACTCGAGCAATAGGAGACGGTTCGGCGCCCTGCTTATTCACCATGAAGTTCGCATACCGATCATTCGAGTTCTTTCAAAACGCGCGCTTTTGCCTACAACTTGCAAAGTCGCAAACGACTTGTTGTGGAGGTCACAGATGGGAGCATCGGGTTGGAGTTATTTCGAGGACTATGTCGAGGATGTTCAGGTCGCCTTCGAGCGCACACAACGCCGCGTCCTCGAAAGTGGTGAGTACACGAAGCCGCCTACAAATGCGGTGAATCCGGAGATGCTGGACGGGCAGGATGCGTACATGGCCGAGATGTTACGAGAGCTCGAAGAGGCGCTCCTGTACGCGGACAACCCGGAGGTACGCGCCGCGATCGAGAAAGAAAGAACCTCGATGCGATTGGCGCTCGGCCTGGAGGATGAAGGCGCAGAAGGACTCGAGGACTGGCAGAAAGAGATCGTGACGTTGCGCGCTCGCGCACAAACAGAGGGGACGCACTCGATCCTCGATATCGAACGCGTCAACACCGACACGCGCCCTCCCAAAAAAGTCCCTGGACGCGTCTACGATCCTTCGATCGTTTACCAGCTCTCTTATGGCACCTCGGGGCAATCCTCGACAGGTTACGCGCACGGCGCGTTGCGGCTCCTCACCGACGAAGAGCTCGAGGATATCTATGGCACCACACACCCCACGCGCGAGGCGACCGAGGAATCGGACGCCGCCTTCAACGCCCCACGTTGGACAGGGATCGCGCACGCGGTTTATGACGACTCGGGAGCCCCCACGCACTGGTATTTCGCGGGCTTCTCGGGGGATTGATCCTCGCCAGGCGCAGGCATGGAGAATCCTGTCTCGGAGTTAGCATCGAACCGCGACTTCACCAGACACGGAGGATGAAGTAAGAAGGGAGGCGTCGATCCCCCTTCTCACTTCGTCGAGGTCGCGCCCGACCTCGGTCCAAGGAAACAACATGTGGAAACACACTGTCCTCCTGGTGGTCCTCCTGCTCGCATCGAACGCTTGCCAACGTCAGGGGCCTGCGCCCTGGGATGGCCCCGTCCTCACCGAACCTCGCGCGCAGTTGACCGCGGAGGAGCTGCGCGCAGACATCCCGCCGCCGTTCCTCGACATGAGCTTCTTCGCGCGGCCTGCCTGGGGAAAGGATAGCGAGGTGCCCTTCTCGGGGAAGGTGACCTTCGAGGAAGCGGCGATGGTCGCGCCCAAGGAGCGTGAGGCTTACGAGGGAGAGGAGCTCTTTCCTGCCCTCGAGATCGCGTTTATCAGTCACGGCCAAAAGCTCATCCCCAGAACACGAGGCGCGATCGACTCGAGGTCACTGGGAGGAAGTTACTGGGATGTCATCCTGGGAGATGGCGCCATCTGGCGAGAGGATGGTGATGGCGCGTGGCGCCGCGCCTCGTTCCCGGTCAGCTTGCTCGGTCGCTATGTCGGTGAGGTGAGAAACTGCGTCGCGATGTTCGTCTACAAGGAGGACGCGATGAGCAACGTGAGCCTCCAGTGCAGCCAGGAAACCGCGGTCCTCGACGCACAACAACTGGGCGATGTTCGCGCCATGCTCCCTGCGACCTACACCCCAGGAGCGTTCGAGGACGCCGACACCTTCCTCGCCGCGCACGACGCATGGGAGGCAAAGAAGATCCCGACCGCGCCGCTGGCAAAGATCGACGCCGAGGGGGAAGTCGCAGAACACTTCGACGCCAACATTCACACCGGCGCGTCGACCAGCATGGGCGCCATTTACAAGGACGGGACGCTGTACGTTCATCCTCCGAGGACGCGCCATGGCACCTATCCTTACCCGGACGCGATGCGGCATGGCGTGTTCTCGGTGACAAAGAGCATGGCCGGAGCGCTGGCGATGTTTTACTTCGCCAAACGCTATGGAGCTGAGATCTTTGACGAGCCCATCGCCGATCACGTGCCTGCGCTCGCGAACCTCCCAGAGTGGAAGGGGGTGACGTTCTCCCATGCGTTGAACATGGTCACGGGGACGCGCGCCGGAGAGGATCTCCTCTACGAGCCGCTCGAGCTGGCACCGGACAAGGAGGCCGCCATCAACAACATCGCCGCCTTCGGTGACTTCCCCGAAGCTCCCGGCGAGTCGTTTAACTACGCGACCACGAACACCTTCGTGCTCTCCTATGCGCTGGAGAACTACGTGCGCGCGAAGGAGGGAGAGGACGTGCACTACTGGGATCTCGTGCGCGACGAGGTGCTCGAGCCCATCGGCGCGCAGGACTTCGGGGTCCTGCTCACCCGAGACGAGGACCCGTCAGCGCGCGTGCCGATCCTCGGGCTCGGCGGTTATCCCACGCTCGATAACGCGGCAAAGATCGCGCGACTGATCGCGAACGAGGGAGAGCACGAGGGCGTGCAGTTGCTCGACCGCGACAAGATCCGCGAGGCGCTCGGGCGCACCGACTGGGAGGGGTATCGCGCGTTCGAGAGGATGCGTTACAGCCACTCGTTCTGGTCGAAGAAGGTCCGCGTGGGGTTCTGTCGAGTGCACCTCTTCTTTATGGAAGGGCTCGGCGACAACCGCGTGATCTTCTTCCCGAGCGGGATCATCTCCTTCCAGTTCACCGACGAATTCGACGATGACTTCAAGCGCCTGGTGCGCGCGGTCGAGGGCGTGCAAAGCTCTTGTGACTGAAGCCACGCCAGATGTTGATCAGCGCGAGGCTCACTGCCGAGCAAAAGGGAAGCCGCCGAGAAGTTTTGAGGCGAGGTGCAGAATGACACCCTGCCCTCAAAACTTCTCGGCGGCTTCCCTTTTGCGTGCCACCGTCGGTGGTTCGCCACCGACGTGACAACGCTGGCGGCTCGACTCATCGCGACAGGTTTGGCTTATTTCGCCCCGAGGAAGGTCTTGACCACCTTGAAGTATGCGGCGCTGCTGACCCTGTAGTTGTCCTTCCCATCGGACCTGGCCACCACGTAGATGTTCTGGTCGATGACCTTGCTTTGCTTTGCCGCGAGCGTCTTCATGTCAGCGGCCTTGAACAGTTTGTCACTGCCACCGACGATGAGCTTGACCTTCTTGGTCTGCCCCTTTGGCGTCGCGGGCGCGCTCTTGAGCGCGAGCAGCGGCTGGTACTCCGTCCCAAAAGAGGTGCCAGGGGTCTTCTTTGGCTCATCCCACGAGGAGAAGCGCTCCTCGAGATCCTCCATCGACAGGAAGGGCGTGTCCGCGATGATCGCCCTGATCGAGGTACTGCTCCAACCGACGCCGAGCGAGAGACCTCCACCCACGCCCCAACCATAGACATCGAACGTCGGCGCGTACTTCTTGCGGCAGAAGTCGATCATCGCCTTCATGTCATCCTGGAAGTGAGGATAGATGTACATCTTGTTGTCGATCTTGAAACTGCTGCTCTCGCCAAAGCCACGGTAGTCATACGTGACCACGTTGTAGCCCGCGGAGGTGAATTGATCGACGCGACGCAGATAATCCCCCATGTTGCCCTCGCCATTATGCGAGATGAGGATGAGCTTCGTGCTCTTTGTCTTGGCGGGGATGTGCCACGCCTTGAGCTTGGCACCATCACGCGTCGTGACGGTGTGCTCGGTGTACTCCATGTTGTACTTGTCGGGGCGCTGCTTGTAGGTGCGAGAGGGATTGAGCGCGAACGCCGTCGATGTAGACATCAACAAAAAGAACAGGACCACCAACGCGCAAGTGTGTTTCATGAGGGCTCCTTTAGAGGATGATTTTTATAGGGGACCTACAAACTATACCGCTCCCTCCCACCAAACAATCCAGAAAAATGCACCGCGAAAGCCTTCACACGAGCGTTCCCTCGATGTTTTGAGGGACGAACGAAGCCGTGAGCACGCTGTCATGGCGAGCGTTGCGCGCGACCGGGCGCTTGCTGAGCTCATCGCCTCGGCGACGCCAATCGATGATCTGTCTGGCGCGCAAATTACTGCGCGCGAAACGACCGAGCCACGAGACCGCAAGCTCGGCGGAGTGGTAGTTGAACAGGCACGCGGTCGCGACCAGTTGGTCGATGGCGACGCGATGCCCGAGCGCAGCGAGCGCGAAGGCGGCGTTGTTGGGCCCGGACTCAGGGCCAACCTTTGCATCGAGCGCCTTCTCGAGCCCATCGCGTGCTTTGCTGTCGCCACACATCGCCAAACCCTGGAGGACCATAGAGCGCTCCAACCCTTTCTTCTTCCCGACCGCCTTCTCGAGCGCTTGCCAGCGATGCCTGTCCTGAGGATCGCAGAGAAACAGGAGCGCCTGAAGGATCGAGGGCGCCGGAGCATCGAGGCGCGCATCGACGACAGCGCGCACGCGCTCGGCGGCTTCGGGAGTGGCGATGCGTCCGAGCGCCATCAATGCGAGCTGGGGCGGCGCATCGATCACGCGACGCGCGCCACCCTTTCCAGCAGGCACCCACCCCTCGGGCGCACCGACAAGCTCGAGCAACCCTGGCACCCAACGCTCATCCCCCTCTCGCATCGCAAAGGAAGCGGCAAACTCCAGCGCCAGAGGATCATCCTCGACCTGGCTCCACGCCCACATGATCTCGCGCACGAGCGCAGGCTCCATGTCGAACGCCAGCGCAGCGAGCGCGGCGCAATGGGCCTCTTCCCCGAGGTCTTCATGCGCCAAGCGGTTCAATGTCTCGGCCACCTGAGGATCGCGAGGCCGCATGATGGCAAGGTATGGCGAGACGAACTCCAACACATAAGGATCAGGATCGGATGCCATCGCCATGGCCGCTTGAAAAGCGCGCTCTTCGAGCGCTGGTTCGAGGTCCCCCAGCGCGACCAGCTCCGCCAACTCCCACAACCAAGCTGTTCGCGTAAACTCATCGCTCCAGGAATCCTCGAGGATCGCGATGATGCGTTCGACCGCACGAGGATCGCCAAGGCGTGTGACCGTGATCGCGCACAGCTCTTCCTCCTCTTCCTCGAAATCAGCCAGGTCATAGAGCGCATCACAAACCGATGGGTCGCCGAGCGAACGGAGCGCCTCATGCGCAGCCCTTGCCTCATCCTCGGTCGCTGGCGCGAGCGCGATCTCGAGGACGCGAGGAACGAGCGCTTTTGCCTCCGCGCGCCACGCTTCAGCGCGCAAACCCCGCAGCGCCGAAATGCGCACGGACTCATCCTCTTCCTGGGACAAACGCTCGCGGATCTGCTCGATGCGATCGATCCCTTCGGTCACCATCAAGACCAGGTCGTGAAGAGCGCCGCGCTCGGATGCTTCGGCGCGCTCGTAACGCGCCAGGAGGTCTTCGCGAGCGTCGACGCCCTCGAGCGCCACGCGCGCTCGCAACACATGCAAGGCAACCTGCGCATCCTCGGCGAGCGATAGCTCCTTCAAGACCGGAAGTTGCTCTTGACCCGCGTGCCTGCCGAGCACCTCCGCCGCGTAGACCTTTGCCTCGCCAGTGGCCTCGGTGTATTGCCCATGCGCGACCTCGACCGCCGCGCCAGCGCCAATGATTTTGGCCCAGATGTCCCCCGCGAGCCAGGAGAGCTCGTCCCACAACGCTACATCAAAAGCCATCGCCTCGAGCACGCCGAGCACTCTGGCAGGAACCTCTGTCTCCGGCTTCTTCTCGAGCAAATCCTCGAGGTCACAAACGGCCTCGTACCTCGTTATTTCGGACGCGCTCTCGAGCGCAGCAAACACCTTCTTCATCACGAACTCCAACAACAGCAAAAACAGGAACCATGGCAAAGGTAGGCGATATGCGAGCCTCTACCAGTGGGTGTTTGATCGTCACGCGATGCCCTTTTTGACAAACCTCGCTCTCGACCATCGCTCGACCATGACCGTATCTCGCAGGGTATACACCCCCGCCAACACGCTCTATACTCCGCGCTCCAACAAGAAGCCGCTGCAAGATGAGGCAAGATGAGCATGGTGACAGGACAACGCCTCCAGGATCGATACACGATCTCGAGGATGTTGGGAGAGGGAGGTTCTGGTCAAAGCTACCTCGCACAAACCGATGATGGGCAACAGGTCGCCATCAAAACCCTCCACCTGGGTCAGGTCGAGGACTGGAAGTTCATCGAGATGTTCGAGCGGCAGTTCGAAGCGCTGCAACACCTCCAACACCCGAGCATCCCGCGCGTCTTCGCGATGTTCTCGGAGGTAGTAGATCAAATCCCGCGGCAGTTTTTGGTGCAGGAGTACATCGACGGCGAGAACGTGAAGGCCGTGCTCCAATCAGGGCAACGCTTCACGGAGGATAAGGCGCGCCGCCTGCTGGTCGAGATGCTCGACATCCTCGAGTACCTCCACTCCTTCTCGCCGCCGATCCTCCACAGAGACATCAAGCCCTCGAACATCATCCTGCGCGCCGAGGATCAATCCGCGGTTCTTATCGACTTCGACACCGCGCGCCTGAACGTCATCGACGCGAGCATGGCGGATGGGACCATGGTCGGCACCGCCGGGTATGTCCCGCTCGAGCAGCTCTCCGGACGACCGCAGCCCTCCTCGGATCTCTACGCGTTGGGGATGACATTGATTCGTGCGCTGTCGGGGAAAGACCCGACAGAGCTCCCCGTCGAGGCGATGCGCACCCAGTTTCGGCCCTTTCTCAACGTGTCTGAAAACCTCCTCGACACGATCGAGGTCATGGTCGAGCCAGACATCACCAGGCGCGTTCAGAGCGTCGCGGATGTTCGCGCGGCGCTCATGGGCAAACGCGATACGGCGCTCACGACCCATGTGTCCGATACCATGCTCACCGCGCCATCGGCGGACGAGTTCGCCGTGGGCCAGGAGGTCATGGTCCCGGCAAGGCTGATCGACAGCTTTGGTGCGCGCGAGTCGTCTTACAACCTCTGCACCGTGATCGGCGAAGCCGAGCGCCCCACGCACCTGATGGTCGAATCGGAAGAAGGCAAGCGCGCCGAGGTCCAAAGAAAGTCGCTCATCGCGGTGACGCAAGAGGAGATCGGACCACGCACGCAGGTTTACTGGCGCGATACGTTTGGGTGGGAGTTGACGTGGACCGCGTCCGTTCGAGGACGCTCCGCGACCGTGAAGTCCGCGCACGAATCGTTCCAGAGCGACGTCTTCAATAAAAAGGTCGACCTCATCGACCTGCGCCAACCGCTCGATCCTCAACAACGAAGCCAGCGCTCTCGCAGTGAAGCGCTGCTCGTCAAGTTCAATCCGACCAGCGAGCCCATCAACCTGATCTTCTTGTTGGGGGTCTTCGGGGTCTTCGGCTTCGTCCTGCTCGTGTTCATCCAGGAGCTCCTGATGTGAAGCTCGCGTGGAGCCTCCTTCAGGGAATCTCCAACGCGCCAACGTCCGGGGAGGCGCCGCGCGGCCGACCGAGGATGTCGTCTTCCGGGACGCGCGTAGGATCAGCGGCGCCGAGCGCCATGCTCGACGCCCCCGGAGTGGCGTAGCGCTCGGCTGCGTTACGATGCGCCTCACAGATGCTCTCGGAGCCATCAGCGAAACGCCCCGCGCCCTCATCCCAACGAGGGAGCACGAACCCGGAAGGATCAGCCAGGAGAGGATCGGCCTCGATGCCGCTCGCATCATCGGAAGGGTTTATCGCGTCGCTCGTGTCTGGAAGCGCCGAACCTCCGTTCCAGTAGAGGTTGTTCTCGAGCGTGAAGCTTGTGATTTGAGCTGGAGCAGTGTCCGAGAAGTCGAGTTCGCCGCCACCTGAGGCGGGCTGTCCCATGGTGCCCGTGGGATCGGACCAGATGTTGTTGTAGAACGCGATGTTCTCATTGGCAGGGTTTGCCCCTTCCGTGTTCAGGCGCATCGCGTAAGCCGCCGAGGGGAGATCCCCGGTGATGGTGTTATGGCGAAACACGATATCCCGTCCACCCTTGACGCCAAATGGCGAGCGCATGTCATTGGCCGAGTTCCCCACAAAGAGGTTGTTCTCGACGGTGATGTCATAGGACTCGAAGAATGGCTTGCCATCCTCGCCGAGCAGCAAGAACCCGGTGCCCGTGTTCCCTTGCCAGTTCGCGAAGACATTGCGCCGGATGTGCACGTTCGAGCTGCCCGTGAAGAGATCGCTGTCGCCGTTGCTGTCCTTGACCACGATATAGCTCGAGGTCTCGGCGTTGTAGGCGCGCCCGCTCCCCTCGAAGTCATTGAAGAAGAGGTTATCCTGGACGATGACATCATCGACGCTGTTGATGTCGATGTGCTCGTCGCTCCCGGTCTGGTTGTAGAACATGTTGCGCTCGACGATGATCCCGGTCGTCGAGTTGTTGATCTTGAGGATGTCATTGTCGAAGGAGTCATGCATGACGTTGTCACGCAAGGTGATCCTGGAGACGGAGTTGTCCCCGCCGCCATCGATATGCACCACGAGCGCGCCCGATCCTGGACCGCTATGCGCGATATCGAAGCCCTCGAGCGTGATCCCCTCGCAGCCATTGGGGTGGGAGTAGAACGTGAGCACCGTGGCGTCGTGCCGCAGGCGCGCTTGATAGGGAACCTCGGAGCGTACCGTCACTCCCTGCGTGAAGCTGCCACGCATCCGAATGCGCCCGGTGTATGTGCCGGGACGAACGAGGATCGTGCTCCCATCCGAGGCGTTGTCGAGCGCGTGCGTGATGGTCGCCCAGGGCGCGCCACCGCTGCCATCTCCCGCGCCATCGTCCCCATCCACGTCCACGTAATAAACGGTCCCTGCGGGGGGAGGGCTCGGCTGACAGGAGGGAGGAAGATCAGGCCCGGCGTCCATATCCGAGGAGCCCGAATCCGTATCATCGCCCGCGTCACCACCGGCGTCGCGACCTGAATCAAGGCCAGCATCAAGGTCTTTGTCACTGCCAGCATCGTGCCCTGCATCGAGACCAGCGTCCGCGAACTCGCCCATATCCATGGCAACGACGCCGCTGTCCGGGGCGTTCATATCCTCGCCAGCGGCGCTCATATCGCCCGAGTTGTTTTGCTGTGGCGCGTCGGAGCATCCGACAGCGAGCATCATTGTAGCCACGAGCAAGACCGCCTGCGTAGCGTGAGAGATTTGGGGCATCGCGCGTTGTTTTGGACGTTGCATCTTTGCTTCTTCATTCATCGAGTGATTCTTCCTGCATCCTGGGTGCCTTCGAGTCGAGGAAGGGTCCCATAAACTCTTGCGTAAAGTCGAGGAAGGCGCGCACCTTCGGAGGCATGATGCTGGTGGCCGAATAAACCAGAGACGCCCAATCCTTGTGCATGACGGTCTCGGGCATCACCTGAACAAGCTCGCCCGCTTCGAGCTTTGGCCAGATCGTCGTGCGAGGCACGACCGCACACCCCAACCCCAGGCACGCGCTGGCGATGAGCAGGTCGTAGGAGTTGCTCGTCAACTTCACGCGCGTTGGCACGAACGTCTCTCCATCCGCGAGCCTCCAGGGGAGCACGGAGCCTTCATCGGTGCGGTAAAGCAAGCCCACATGTTCTCGCAAATCCTCGAGTGATTCGGGAGTCCCCGCGCGCTTGAGGTAAGTGGGGCTCGCCACGAGGATCATGTCCGCGACGAGGAGCTTGCGCATGATCAGCTCGGCGTTGTGCTCGAGCCCGACCTGCAATCCGATATCGAATCCTTCTGCGACCAGGTCTCGGATATCGACGCCAAAGAAGAGCTCGACGTCGATCTCCGGGTAGATCTGTGTGAAGGCGGCGAGTAAGGGGGCGAGCCATGTTTCGATGTTGACGAGCAGGCCCGCGATGCGGAGCACGCCGGTTGGCGAGGAGGCATTGCTCACTGCGGCGTTCTCGGCGCGCTCGAGCGCTTCGAGCGCTTCGTTTGCGTGCTTCAGGTACGCCTTCCCGGCGCTCGTGAGCGAGAGCATGCGCGTGGTTCGGCGGATGAGTTGGACGCCGAGGTGTTCCTCCAACGCAGCGAGCCTTCGCGCGGCGGTCGCGCGCGTCATCTGGAGCTCGCGAGCGGCCGCCGAGATGCTCCCACGTCGAGCGATTTCAACGAAGAGCAAGGCATGATCGAGGTTGGACACGTTCATTCTCCGATACACATTGTCGCGCGCATAGCTCAAGTCAAAGAGGTACAGGCAACTTATGGTTGATGTCGAGACGTATTCGCCCACTCAAAAACGCGAAAACCGGGCCTGGCATCATGAGTTACTCACCTTTCTTCAAGACGATCCTCGACGGCACCCTCGTCCCGGGGTCGCGCGCGAGCGTCCTCGGTGCGTTGAAAATCAGGCCAGGGCGCATGCGCCCCAGGCGCCTCTTCACTGCCCGATCCTCGCGAGGCATCTCTCCCTACACGCCAGCGTCGACCTTCTCGCCAGGGGAAACCACCGAGCGTCCGCTCCTGCTGATAAATCAACGAGAAGACCACGCCGCGTTCCGTCTCGTGCTTCGACAGCGCGTCGCCAGACATAGCGCAGGAGAGGAGGTCGGTCCGATCACTGTCTTCACGGGAGAACAGGGAGACCTCGAGTTACTCGAGGCACACGAACTCGGCGCCCTCGAAGCTGAGGGGCTGTCGAAGATCTTCACCTCAGGTATCGGCGAGCACGCTCTCCCGATCCCATGCCGACTGTGGGCCGAGCGCACACATATCGCAGCGCTCCTCCAACAAGGCGTGGATGTGTACTTCAGCGGAGATGGTCGATTCACTGCTCCGGCCGTGCGCAACGTCCTCCAACGCATCTACTCCGACGCGACGACGACCTCCAAAAAAGAGACCGACCGCTGGTGGGCGAAGTGCCTCGAAGGCACTGGAGAGGTCCGCTACTTCGAAGACCTCCACACCAGCTAAACGTCGCGCGACCTCGGGCCCAAAGCGACGGAGCGCTGACCCGAGGCCACCCTCGAATGAACAAACGCAACACATCGGACCCGTCAATGAAGGCGGCTCGCATAAGGAGAACGTCATGAGCAAGGATCACATCCACTTCAACTTCAGCCTGGCCAGGAAAACCTTACTCAGCCTCGCGAGTATGATCATCGGCGCTGGCGTCCTGAGCGCCACGCTGGCGGTCGCCGATGGCCAACGCTCGACGCAAAGCGTGCTGGGGAGCGACATCATCATGCCTTACGATGGGTATTTGATGGTGGATGCGACACCGATCACGGGCGTGCGCACGATCAAGTTCGACCTCTATCAATCCCCCACTGGAGGCAACGCGGTCTGGACCGAGTCGCAAACGGTCAACCTGTACAATGGCAGGTTCTCGGTGGGCCTTGGCTCGGCGACCTCGCTCACGGACACGATCCTCGACGCCGAGAAGCTCTACCTCTCGATGACCATCGTCGAGTCGGATGCTCAGGGGAACGTGGTCGAGATCCCATTGGCAGGGCGCCAGAGCATCGAACCTGCGCCTTTCGCGGCATGGGCCGCCAACAGCGCAGACAAGCAAGTTGCCGGGAACCTCGATGTTGCAGGCAATGCAACCGTTACAGGCAATGCAACCGTCACTGGCGCCACAAACGTTGGCTCGCTCTCTGTCGCAGGAACGAGCGCGCTGACAGGGGATGTGACCGCCGCTGGTAAGCTCACGGTCAATGGTGACACGCAGCTGGGCAACAACAACCAGGACAGGGTCCAGATCACAGGCCGTGAGAACGATGGCTCGGTCGCAGCGTTGAGGATCGCGGATGGCTCCGGCGCGCTCTTGATGGATGCAAACGAGCTCGATTCGACCAACACCCTCCAGCTCAACACAAACTCGGGGAACAGCGTCGAGGTCGGCGGTGGGTTTATCACCCGCGGCAACCACACGGCTTATGGCAAATACCTCCCCAAGTACTCGAACTGGAATGGAACCGTTGGCGATGGCGATGCCTCGATCGTCAATGACAACGGCAGCCACAAGGCGCTGATGATTCACGGGAACAAGTCGGCGGACGGGACCACGCGCGTCGTCAGGCTGTGGGACAAGCTCGAGGTTCGAGGAGCGCTTACCGCCATCGGCAACGTCACGCTCGGCGACGCCACAAGTGACACGACGACGGTCTCGGGAGATCTCACCGTAAACGGGAACCTCAAGAGCTGGCCGGAAGGTCACTACTGCATCGTCCAATCATCCCGAGGAGGTTGCTCCGGCGGCAACCCAACGTGCTCGACCAACGGCAGCAACTGCCCCAGCGGATTTACCGCTGCCACAGCAGGTTGGGACACGGACAACAACGACATCCTCACCAACAATCAGATCAATGGCACCACGGCGGTCTCCATCAACGGTGGTAACGCAGGCATGCAAATCTACTTTTGCTGCAAGTGAGCATGAACCTCGCAGCGTTTATTGGTGAGAGGAGCTTGTAGGTGTTGCAGAGCGTGCAAGAAGCCATGAGCACGGGCACTGGCGTCCGTGAATGATATCCGCGGGGGCGTCTCGCACGCTCTGCGACACCTGCAAGCTCCTACCATGACGCGAGCGTAGCTGCTTTCAAGCAGCTACGCTCGCGTCGAAAGCTCAGTCATAGCGCACGCAGAGGTAGTACTCTGGATTCTCGAGCGCGGATGTGCGCTCGGCGTGTTGGGCTCGCACTTCATCAGAGAGGTCGAGCTCCGACACATCGTCGTGGTCGACATACCCGAGACGGGCTCCCCATACGGCCCCACCAGCGACGCCCTCCTGCCTCATGTTCGTGCACATGAAGCGGTCGAGATCACCCACATCTGCCGGGAACGCGTCGGCGCGTTGGCCAAAGAGTACAGCCGCGCATGGGAGCGGGCCATCCGTCATCAAATACACCTTCGGTGTCTCGCTCGCGAGCGCTTCGAAGAAGGGAAAGTCTTCTTTGATCTGCGCGGGGATCTCGAGTTTATCGGGGAGCAGGTTGAGGTCATTGAGGATCGAAAACGGATTCAACGCCTCGGGGCCATACTCTGACTCGACGGACTCGGCGCGCACTCCGATGATGACGCTGCTGTAATGCTCCGCGTATTGCGAACGTCCGGGGAGAAAGTGGCGAAGTTTCGGGAAGCTCTCCACACATGCTGCGCCAAAGGCATCCGCCATCTGCTGGGTCGCGACCCCATACTTGAAGTTCGCCCTCCACCCGACGATGACATACCCCATGGGAGGCTCGTCCTCGTCTTCGAAGTCATCGAAACCATCATAGCCGTAGTCATCCATGTAATCGTCGTGATCACTCATCAAAAACCCTCATTTCGTGTCGTACAATCAAACTTCCACGTCGCGGTTCAAGTTATGGCCGCAAAAGCGCCTCTCGCCAACATCGAGACCAATCTCATTACGATCAAACAAGACCTTTTCGATCGTTGCCAAATCAGGGCAGAAACCAACCGCGCTTTCTCCGATACAAAGTGTCGCGCGCATAGCTCAAGCCAAGGAAACACGCGATGCCTACAGTTGGTGGTGAGGCGATTTTGCCACCACCAACCCGCATGACGTGCTCCAAAACAAGCGCTCGTGCACCAACACCCCGGAGACACTGCCATGGCCACGCTGTCCGATCTCAAGGATATCAAGACCCTTATCAATACCCTCACGCCGCGAACCTTGCCAAAGATGGCGTTCCTCACGCTCGAGGATCTGAGGTTGACCAATGTTCGCGAGGGAGGCATCCGAGAGGACGCCGTCCTCACCGAGGACATGCGCTACCCTGCGCCAGCGCAGTTCCCGTTGGGAGCAGAGAACGCGCATGGTGAGATCGAGATGCTCGGCGAGGTCGAGGCGACGCACTGGTACGCCGAGGCGGACGGGATCACGTGGCACTTCGTGACCACAGGAGATCCCAAAAGTGAGCCCCTTGTCATCGTGCATGGCTTCCCGGAGAGCTGGTACACCTTCCACAACCAGGTGCGCGACCTGTCCGATCAATTCTACTGCGTCGCCGTGGATGTCATCGGGAATGGCCAGAGCGACAAGCGGCTCGACCTCGACTACAGCTACCCTGGGATCGCCAAAGCGCTGGCGAAACTCCTGGACACCATCGGGATCGAGGAGTTCAACCTCGGCGGGCATGATCGCGGCTCGGTGATTTGTGACAACCTGCTCGGTGTCGATGGGCTCGAGCAGCGGGTGCTGCGCTACGTTCGGATGCAACAATCCGCCAACGAACCTCATGGCGAGCCCGTGCCGCCACACCAAATGTTCGCCTCGCCGCTGTTTCCAAAGTTGATGCGTTGGACTGGCTTTCCGCGCATGGCCTACGCAGCGAGCGCTTATCGCGTGGACGGCATCTCGCCCGAGGTGCTCGCGAGGTTGGATCACGAGTGCAAGTTCAAGGGGGTCGCAGAGGCCTCGCCGCAGCAGTTCAAAACCACGAGCTTCGAGCAGGAGCTCGAGGATCGTCACACCTTCCTCTTCGCGAAGATGACCATGCCAGTCCTCTTCCTTCAGGGGCGTCATGATCCTGGCCAGCATCCCGAAGAATACGAGCGAACGCCAGAGTTCGTTTCAGATGGCAGAGTGCAGTTTATCGACGGGAATCACTTCTTCCAGCTCGGCGCGCCGGAAGAGACATCCGCGGCGATGCGAGCATTCCTCTCCGAGCCACGCGCTCGAACACAGGCAGAACAAAGCTGAGCGATAGCACCGTCGCGGGCCCCCGGGGGGTCATGGGGGGGGGCGGAGCAGGCCCGGT
>JAYZVO010000088.1:0-23666 GCA_036155555.1 Myxococcota bacterium | reverse complement strand
TGACGAAGACGAGGCCGAGGATCTTGCCGAAGAAGACGCGTCACCCGAAGGTTCGGGCGACGCGGAAGAGGCTGGCGGCGAGGATGTCTCCGATGAGGATGACGACGCGCCAGCAGAAGATGGTGAGGACGACGCGGTCCTCGAGGCGGACGAGAGCGAAGCTGGCGAAGAGCTCGACATGGATGATGTCGAGACCGATATGGACGCCTACGAGGAGGTCGACGAGGCCGCCTTGCTCGACTTCTCCAAGGTTCGTCCTCAGATCGAGGCGATCATCGAGCGCAATGAAGCTGGCGAAGCGCGCCAGCTGCTCGAGCAGATCTCCCGCTTCCCGGACAACACGCGCCACATCGAAGACAACGTCTGGCTCTACCGCTTGCTCGGTGATCTGCACCGCGAAAACGGGGACACCGAGAGCGCCATCGAGAGCTACCGCTCGGCGTACTCGTTCGATCCTCGCGAGCTCTCCTTGCTGCGCCCCTTCTCGAAGATGCTCTTCGAGCAAACCAAGGTCGAGGAGGCGCTGCGCGTCTTCCAATCTCTTCTGCTCTACCACAAGCGCAAGCTTGGCCTCGACGATCTGGTCTCGGTGTACCGCCATATGGGCGGCTGCTACGAGCAACTCGAGCGCCCGGACAAGGCGCGCGCGTCCTATGAAAAGGCGCTCGAGCAGAGCTCTCAAGACCCGCACGCGCTCAATGGCTTGCTGCGCGTGGTCGCTGACTCGGGCGACTCGCAAGAGATCATCAAGGTGCGTCAGCGCCTGATCCGCAGCCTGAGCGAGCCCTCGGCGCGCTCTGCGGCGATGGTCGCGCTGGGCGATGATTGGGTCGAGCACTTCAATGATCCTGCGCGCGGGCTGGACACCTACGAGCAAGCGCTCACCGAGGACCCGCACAACCGCCAGGCGGTCGAGCGGATCGCCGCCGTGGCCACCGAGAGCGAGGACTGGCGCCGCGTGTCGCGCTCTTACTTCACCTTGAGCCGCATGGCCGACGACTCCGAAGAGGAGGCGGATTGGCTTATCAAGGCGAGCCTCATCGCGCGCGATCAACTCTGGGAGCCCGAGAAGGCGCTCACCGGGTTCAAGCGCGCGCTCTCGCTCGATCCGACGCGCCTCGACGCCTTCAAGATCGTGACCTCGATCCTTGTCGACTCCAAGGACTGGGAGGAGCTCAAGGGCGCCTACGTCAACCTGATCGGCGCGCTCAAGAAGAAGGGCACCGACGACGCGAACCTGCTCGTCGTGCTGTGGCAAAACCTCGGCGAGCTCTACAACACGCACCTCGATAACAAGAAGGAGGCGATCGTCGCCTTCGATCAAGCCTCTCGGCTGATGCCTCGCAACCTCGAGATGCACGAGCGCGTCATCGCGCTCACCGAGAAAGAGGGCGACTTCCTCGACATGGCGCTCGAGCACCTGGCGGCGATGCGTGCTCTCAAGCCAGGCGACTACGGCATCCTCGATCGCATCGGGCGCGTGTATTTGCGCAAGAAAGAGATCGATCACGCCTACTGCGTGTTCCGCGCGCTCGAGCACCTCGGCGCGCCGCTCGATGACAAGGCAAAGGGCTTCGTCGGGCGCTTCCAGAAGCCGATCTACAAGGCGCCAAAGCAACCGCTCACGCTCGAGTTGATGCAGCGCTACATCTTTAGCAACGAACTCGACAGCGCGATCTCGAAGGTTTTCACGCTGATCAAGCCGCCGCTCGCCGAGTGGGGCGGTCAGACGCGCAGCAAGTATGGCTTGCGTCGCCGCGATCGCATCAAGCTCGACGATCCGCTGACGTTTAACAACATCTACCGCAGCATCGGCGACCTGCTCCAGTACCCGAACCTCCCCGAGCTCTGGCGCAAGCCCGAGCAGGTCGGCCTGATCAACGGCGCGCTCGTCCCCGACGGCATGATCGTTGGCGACGAGATGCTCGGCTCCGGCCGCGAGAAACACGTCGCGTTCGTTATCGGCAAGCAGCTCTTCCTGTTCCTGGCGCCGTTCTATCTCGCCGCCATCCGCCACTCCGACTTGCCCGCATACTTTATGCTGGCGATGAACCTCTCCTTCCCGGACCGCTACAATGTCCCACTGCAAGGCGAGATGCAGTCGGCGCACAAGATGATGGGCAAGGCGATCCGTGGTGAACAGTACGCCAGGTTGCAAAAGGCCGTGCAGGTCGTGATGTCGAACCAGGAGAACTCCGACTTCAACGCCGTCGGGCAGTTCGTCACCCGCTGGACCGAGGCGGTCGAGGACAGCGCCAACCGCGCTGGCTTTATCTTCTGCGACGACCTCAAGGTGTGCGAGGATTACCTCAAGGTCGAGGCACAACAGATCAGCCGACGAAGCGTCGACGAGCGCATGCGCTCGCTCGCCGAGTTCTCCATGTCGGATGAATACGTCGAGCTTCGCTCGATCCTCGGGATCAACGTCGCCTGAAAATTAGGATCGATCCCGAGGTCGTGTTACACCTACAGGCAGACACATTCAGTCTCTCGCGTGCGCAAGGACGGGCACTGCGATCGAGCCGCAAGGACGCGGTTTTTATCGAAGCAAGCAAGACCTGCTTACCCATTTGCGCGCGTTGAGGGAGCCTCATGGCCAAAGAAGAAAACCTCGTCGTCGATGAGCTTTTGACCAAGCCCAGCGCCGTCAGCCCCACACTCTTTGTCGGGCTCGGCGGTTGCGGTTGCAAGATGGTGGTGCGCATCGCGCGCCACCTCAAGCGACGCCACGATTACGAAGAGCGCTACAAGGATCTCGTCAAGTTCGCCCTGGTCGATACCAACATCAACGACCTCGAGAGCTACCGCGAACAGGCCGATGAGACCTTCCTCATCTCGGACTTCGAGAAGGAGGAGTACGCCAACTTCGCCTCCGGCTTGAAGTTCGTCGAAGCCGACCCGTACTTCACGCAGTGGGTCCCCCAAAACTACCGCTTCCGCGCTGGAGACACCGCGGGCGCTGGTCAGATCCGCATCGAGTCCAGGCTCGGTTGCTACTACCAGATGCGCCACGGTGACTTCGTCCCGCGCTTTCGCCGCTTGCTCGAGAGCCTCAAGTCTCACGAGCATGGCCACCGCCGCCTCGACTCGCGAGAGATCCGCATCGTGATCTGTTACTCGGTCGCGGGCGGCACCGGCTCGGGCTCGCACCTGACCATCGCCTACATGCTCCGCGATCAGGCCAAGGCGCTCGGTAAACCCTACATCATCGGCGTCTCCGTCCTGCCCGGCGTCTTCGAAGACAAGACCGGCACCAACAAGGATGGCACCTTCGCCAACGGCTACGCCGCGCTCAAGGAGAACGAGCACCTGATGAAGCTCGGCGCGCCGGAGTCGCGCTTCTTCCCCGACTCCGGGCTCGAGTTCCACTACGATCCGAGCGACGAGTCCAAGACGCACGTGCGCGAGAAGCCGTTCGAGTTCCTCTACCTGATCGACAAGCCGGAGAACTTCACCGTCACCGAGCCGATCGCTGCCGCCGCCGATGGTCTCTACCTCCAGTTCTTCTCGCCGCTCTTTGGCGTCCAGGCTGGCGACTACGACAACTACACGCAGCACCAACGCTTCCTCGTCCCGCATGACTTCGAGGCAAAGGGGATCGTCGGCTTTAGCCAGTTCTACGGCTCCTTTGGCGCCGCAGTGCTGCTCGTCCCCGTGCAGGGATTGATCGAGTACTGCTCTGAAGCGAGCGCGCTATCACTGATGCGCTCGAGCTTCCTTGGCGATGTGCCCGGCGAGACCGTTTACGCATCACTTCGCTCGAACCCCGAGCCCTTCTTCGAAGTCACCGAGCACGATGACGAGGGCGCCAGGCCCTTGCACCTGTCCGACTTCACCAAGAAGGAGGAGGGCGTGCGCAAGCGCCTGCGTGACAGGTTGTTCGCCAAGCGCGTCCGCCTGCTCGCCAAGTGCGAGGTCGACGAGGGGATGGAAGGACGCTTCCTCGAGATGTTCCGCCATGGCCAACGCATCGGCGAGATGCCCGCGGATATGGGCGGCGTCAAGCGCGATGAAGAGCGCGTGCCGCGCGATCGCGAGCAGCTCGCAGATCGCGGCCTGAACTACTCCATCGGCATGCTCGTCCTCGACGCGATCGCTGGCGAGGACGACTCGCCGCGCTCTCAACCAGGTTTGTTGCAGGCGTGTCAGCGCAACATCGAGAACTTCTCCAGGAAGCTCTCGGGTGACATCCCCGTCCAGGACAAGATGCTCGTGCGCGAGTGGAAGTCCAAAGCGGCAGGTTGGGCCGAGGACTTCAAGCGCCAGGCGATGCGCACCCTGGAGCGAGGTTACAACAAGCATGGCATCGATCACCCTGGCCTGGAGAACCTGATCGAGCTGAAGTTCCTGGAGGATGACACCCCCGAGGTCTCGCTCGCGAGCAAGCGCTACGCCGTGCTCGCCATCCGCGAGGCGCTCAAGGTCGAGATGCCCGAGCCAAAGCCCTTCGAGGGCTTTGACCTCCCCGAGTACGAGGACGATGACAAGGTGCGCGAGAAGGACGCGCCGATGCTCATCGACTCGCTAATGGATCAGGCCAAGAAGAAGGCCATGATCGATGTCTCGCGCTCCTTCCTCGAGTCGCGCGCCAAACTGCGCGATCGCCTCGCCAACTACGCCGAGGTCTCTCGCTCGCTCGAGATGGGCTTTGACCTCTTCGAGCGCGAGCGCACCAAACACCTCGAGCGTTTGCGCGAGCAAGGATGCGAGAGCGCCAACCAGTTTGTCCTCGACGCCGAAGCCCTCCAGCTCGAGAACGGGCGCCGCATGTGGGACTTCTTCTATGAAGACCAGATCGCGAACATGCCCGAACTCGGCCTGTCGAACCCGCATGTTCAGGCTGAACTCTCGGGCACCGTGCGCGACCTCTCGATGCGTCAAGGGGGCGGAACCACCGCGAGCCTGGAGCGTCTGTTCGAGTCCTTGCGTGCTTACGCCGCAGGTATCCTCGACCGCTACATCGGCGGAGATCCAAAGGCGCTCGATCGCGCGCGTCGCGATGGCTTGAGGTTGTCCGACGCGCTCGAGCTCGAGGTCGTCTATCGCGCCCTCTATATGTCCAACCTCGATGAGGTCCGCGCCAGAGGTTCTCAAGCCTTGCGCTCGATCATCGCGCAGTATCGCGCGATGCCTCGCGAGGAGCAGATCGACCTCTCCGAGACGCTCCACCAGGATTACCTGCGCGACAAGGTCAAGCGCGTGGTCAAGGAGAAGGCGTCCTTGCTCGTGAGCTACGACGAGTCGCGCGATCAGCACGGCGGCGTGCGCCCGGACCACGTCTTCCTCGCGGCGATCGACGCGAACTTCAAGAACTCCTCGATCGAGGAAGCGCTGCGCGGCGCAGATGTCGCTGGCATGACCTGGGTCAAGGACGACTGGAACAACCCACAGCAGGTCGTCTTCTACCGCGCCGTGCTCAACGTCCCCCTCTATGTGTTCGGTCGCATGGAGGAGATGAAGGACTATTACTACCGCTTCAAGAACCTGGCCAAGCGCTCCAAGGTGCTGCACACGGACAAGAACTGGGAGGATTCACTCCCCGATCTCGATCCTGACACCACCCAGGAGAAGCACCGCCAGGAGCTTGTCCGCGAGCACATCATCAACTTCGGCGCGCTGCTCACCATCCGCGACCCCTTCATGCACAACCAGGGGTATATCGTGCGTCGCGATGGCTTCTACTGCCTGCGCTCTCCGAGCGCTCCGCGCTCTCCCTACTCCAACGGCAACGGCGCGCCTCGCATCGAGGATGATGGGATGACCATCCTGGGCAACTCGCTCGCGGAGTCGATCGAGCATCTGCCCGAAATTCTTGGCGGCGAGAAGGTGAAGTTCCTTCCCTTCCAGCAATTGCTCAATGCTGTGCGCGCCGGGCTGGCGCCGCAGGTGTTGCGCGATGTCGTCAAGTTGCCCTTCCAGTGGCGCAAAAACCGCGACGAACTGCGCACGCAGTACGGGACCAACCCCTCGCCGCAGCAGCGCCTCAAGCTCGAGGATTACACCAACTCGTTCTATCGCTTGCAGGAGGCGCTCGACGGCTTGCTCGAGAAGCTGCGCAACGACGAGAAGGAGCGCAAGACCATCGGCGGGGATTACAGCAGCAACTCCGCCGGGCTCGACGAGGAGCTCGTCTCGCGCAACCTGCGCCAGTCCATCGAGATCCTTCGCGGCTTCTCCGAATCATGGCGCACGCTCGAGCATCCCGAGGAGTCCAACTCCGTCCCGCAGAACTTCCGCGGGTTGTTCAGGCCACTGGCCGAGCAAGAACTTAACGACACGCTCGAATGGCTCCACAATGGTGTCTGGGACGATGGCAACGGCGCGCCACCTTCGGGGCAGGGCGCCAACGAGCCATCTGGCACCGCGCTCCCCGGTCAGGCGTCTTACGGGACGAGGACCGAAGAGTGATCGCGCCCCTCGCAGACAAGACCGGCGCGCCTGTAAATCAGGCGCCGCGAGGCTTGTCTGCGGCGGGAATGGTTGGAGGTTGACGGAGCGACTCTGTTGTTCGACAAGCGCACATCATTGATTTACCCCGCGCCGACGATCGTGATCGGCGTGGGGCGCTTCGGGCTCGCGACGCTCGAGCGCATCGCGGAGGATTGGCAGCGGCTCAAGCTGTCGAGCGAAGATCCGTCCGTGCGCAACCTGCGCATGATGTACGTGCGCCCTGGTGATGATGCGTCCGGGAAAACCTGGCGTGACGCCGAGCGCCACTTTGTCGACATCGCCCGCTACACGGGCGATGGAGACCTGCCTTCGTTGGCGCTCGATTTCGTGATCCTGCGCTCGCTCGGCCTGATTCGCTACCGCGATGGCATCTATCAGGTCGCAGAACCTCGCGACGCAGGGCTCGTCGAGAAGGGCGCGTCTCATCGCGTCGTGCGCCGTCGCTTCTTCGACTGGATTCCGCTCCATCCCGATCCTATCGCATCGATCGAGCGCCTCGAGGGCGCCTGCCAGCGCCGCACCGCGCTCGGGCTGTTCGTGAGGCCGCTGCTCAACCGCGTGCGCCAGGGACACAGCCCTCGCGCGCTGCTCTCTTGCATCAGCCGCGTGCGCGCCATGGCCGAAGGAAGAGATCCCTCTCCCTGGCCCTGGTTCGTTCGCATGATGAACACCGCCAGCCAGACCCAGAGCAAGGGCAAGCGCCACCTGATGTTCTCGCATCACTGGGTCACGCGCGATGATATGCGCGGACTGCTCGAAGGCTTCGCGCCCGAACCTGTGCCCGGATGGGCGGACTGGTTTCGCAGGACGCACCACGACTGGGTGCATGATCCTGACCCCGAGGATGTCCCCTTCGGAAACTCCGGCATCTTCGACATCTCCATCCCCGAGGCGTTTGTTCCTCAATCACGCGACCTCTACTCGCCGCTGCTCCCGCAACAGCTCTTGCGCGTCGATTGGGAGACCAATGGTTGGGCCACGGAGGTCAAGGATTCACTCGGCGCGATCGAGTTCACCCCCGTCGACGCGAGCTCGTATCGGTTGGGGTTGTTCGATCATGACGGCTCCTCGCGCATTCACCACAAGGGGCTCCAGGGTTCCTTCGACGAGAGGTTGGAGGAGCTCGGGCTCCACGCTCACCGAGGACTCGTCAGGCTCTGGGTCGATCTCCAGCGCAACCGCGTCGAGGATCAGAACTTCGACATCTCCGACACGCGCCGAAAGGTTGGCGTCGAGGAGACGCTCGGGCAATCGCTCGAGATCCTCGGCGAGCTGCTCGTCCGACCGCTGCTCGATGTCAGCGATGATATGCCGCGCTACGATGCGTTCCCCGAGGATCGCGAGGATCGATGGTCGGATGGCGAGACGCTGACGGATGTCCCCTCGGACTTTCTTCGCGGCCTGGAGCTCGAGCGGCGCGGCGAGGATAACGAGGTCCGCAGCGCGCTGACAAAGCGCTTGATCGAGCTGGGTTTGACCTCGAACGAGGCGGATATCGAGGGCAAGGCGCTCCTTCGTTGCGTCGAGATCGCGCCCGAAGATCTCCACGAGCTCGACATTCACCAACCCACACCTACCAAGGTCGGCAGTGACAGAGAGCCTCACGGGTTGCTCCAGTTTCGGCGCATGCTCAACGAAGAGACGCGTCACCTCTTCCAGTTCTCGTTCCTCTCGCGTTACCGCTACAAGCCGACGCGGCGTCCCCCGAGGTTGACCGTTTACGTCGTGGGCGATGTGACCGAGCCGTTCGTGCGGACCTCGATGCGTTCGCTGCTGCGCGAGGTTCACGCCGAGCTGTTGCGCGCCTACTCGCCCATCTTCGAGTCCTTCCGAGAGGGCTTCGATCGATCTCTTTGCGTGGTCCCGATCCTGTGGATGTCTCACCCGGCGGATGTCTTTGGCGGGCTGCACCCGCTCGAGAACCGCTGCGAAGAGGCCGCCATCATCGAGTCGGTTCAGGGCATCCGCCGCTGGGTCGAGACCGTCCCGCGAGGCACACGCTGCATCCCGCAAGTGATCATCAACAGCCTCGTGACGGATAACGCTGTTCTGAGTCGACGCGACGCCGTGCGCCAGACGCGCGACTTTATGAACTTCCAGATTCGCAATGACTTGAGCAGCGAGGCGTGGCTGCGACAGACCGTCGTGGGGCCGAGCGGGGATGACTTCTTCGCCAGCTTCTCCTGTCACGAGATCGAGTTCCCCGCCGAGCGTGCCAGGGAGTATTTGGCCAACCGCTTCGCGCGCGACATGATCCGACAGATCAAACGCGGTGATCCTGGCGAGCTGCCACAAATCGACGAGGAGCCGCTCGAACCACCGGATGCCCAGCAGTTGCTCCGCGAGCCCACCGGGCGAACGCGCAAGCAGACGCGCAAGGCCGCAGAGACCACCGGCGTTATGGTCGAGGACAGGATCGCGCTCTCGCCAAAGACGCACTCCGTGGAGCTCGAGCGCTCGTTCGATGAGGCGTTCGAAGAAGAGCTCCTCAAGCAAATCCACAACCAATGGCGCGCGCTGACGCGCGCTCGCGGCGAGATGGATGGGATGATGGATGGTCTGCGCAGGCAGACCTCGGAGCACCTGGGGCAAACGCTCAAGATCGTGCGCAAGACGGGCGATTCGCTCATCGATTCGCACGCATCTCATGGCGGCCTCAAGGCCGCCCAGGCAGGCTTCAATCAGATCGAGAGCGTCACGCGTGATAACCTCATGGGCGCCGAGGAGCTACGTCAGCGCGCCGAAGAACTCTGCAAGCGCCACCGCATCCCGCAGACCGCGCCCATTGGAAAGGAGCGCGAGCGCCTCATCGAGCTGGCAAAGACCAAGCCCGATCATCGCGCCATGCGCTTCGGGTTGCTCGTCTGGGCCTTGCTCGTTCCTGGGATCGCGGCGCCGTTGTGTTACACCCTGGCGCGCGCGACGAACATCCACCTCGAGCCAAACGTCGCCGAGTTTATCCTCGGGCCGTTGGGGCCACTGGTCGGTGGCTTGCTGTTCTTTCTGCCCGTGTGGTGGTTGCTGCGAAACCACATGAGCAAGATCGTCGACAGGATTCGCCTGAGCATCAACGATCTCGCCCAAACCGCGCGCGAGGTCGTCGAGGGGAGCGGCTCTTCCTTTAGCGGCTCACCCTCGATTCGATCCTTTATCGAGGCACGCCTGAACATGACCGCCGCGCTCAACTCGCGCAACTTCGCGCTCCGGGTCCACGAGCGCGTCGTGCAAGATACGCAGCTCGCGCATCGCCTCAGCCGCAGCATCGACATCCAACAGGACGTCCTCACGCGCCGCGCCGAGGATCTTGGCGTGCGCGCCCAGATGATGCAGGGCGTGAGCGAGGATGAAGGGGATGATGTCTCGCGTCTGTTCGCCACACGCGACGGGCAACTGCTCGATTTCCTCGTCCAGCCGATGCAGCTCCAGAATTACTACCTGCGTCGCTACGGCGATGAGAAAGAGCGCCAGGCGATGGTGCCCGTGTTCATCGAAGAGGTTGGCGGGTTCTCGGAGTGGCGAAAGCACGCGTGTATGTCGGACACCGAGCGCTTGCTTCGCTATGCGCGCAGCCTCTTCGAAGAGATCGTCTCCAAGCCGATCGCCGAGCAGTACACCTTCGAGGATGATGTCGGCGATAGCCTCCAGCAGTTCGTCGCGGCGCATTACTCGAACATGGGCTTTGGCGCCAAGTTCGCTGGTTATGAAGGGCTCGATCCGGACGGCGTGCGCGTTTTGTGCGAGACCGCGCTCGTGATTCACCCCGCATTGCGCCGAACCTTCGAAGAGGCGCGTCGCAGACCGGGAGCGCAACCCTTCACCGAGACGCTCGATATCAAGGAGACGCCGATCATCCCCAACGCGGCGTACATGCTCTCGTTCGCGCAAGGGATTCGCCCACACAGCATGCGAAACCTCGTGCGCTTCGAGTCCTATCACGATCGCGTGCGCTTGCCCGAGGATCGCGTCTTCCCCATGTCGGGGGATGAGAACGCCGCGCAAGAAATCGTGCGCCCGATCAATCACCTCACGGGCTTTTCGGACCTCTCCAGAGATCTCAATAGCCGCGTCTTCGCGCTCTCCATGGCGCGCGGTCACATCCCTGCTCCGACGCAGCCCGACTCCTCGCCAGAGCTCCCCGGCGTGCATGGCGACTCGATCTCTGAGCATCGCGATCGCTCCAACCGCGAGGTCGGACTCGTCGACCTGCGACACGTCCTCCCGCTCTCCGAGCTCTCGCCAGAGCAACTCGCTGGAATCCCAGATTACCTCTGATATGTGCCAAAGCTGCACATGAGCGTGGCGGCGACGAGCCATCGCGCAGCTTTTACCTGAGCGGCTGGGCAATTTTTACCTATCTTCGTAAAAATTGGCCTCCCAGGATCGGCGCGCTCGCGCGTTGGATAATTTGATTGCGATGTAAGTGGTTGTTTTATTTTGGTTTTTGGGGTGGCGGTGTTTGTTGGCGCGGCGTTTGCGTTCTGCTCGGGATGGATAACCTTCTCTTAACCCATTCCCTGTGAGCAGCACGATGAATGATGGCAGCATCCACCTCCGTATCCCGAAGCAAGTCGTCCTGTGCACGATTTGCATTCTTGCTGGCGGCATGATCTTTGGCGTCGCGTCCGCGCTCGCTGATGGTGACACCTCGACGCAAACCGTGGTCGGGAGTGACCTGATCATGCCATATGATGGGTACTTGATGGTCGACTCGACCCCGCTTACAGGGACGCGCACCATCAAGTTTAACCTCTATCAGGACGCCACCGGTGGGAGCGCGGTCTGGACCGAGACGCAGACGGTGAACCTGTATAACGGCAGGTTCTCTGTGGGCCTTGGCTCCGCGAGCAGCCTGACGAGCACGATCCTCGACGCCGAGAAGCTCTACCTCTCGATGGCGATTGTCGAGGCCGACGCGCAAGGAAACGCGATCGAGATCGAGCTGTCTGGCAGGCAAAGCATCGAGCCCGCGCCCTTTGCCGCGTGGAGCGCGAACTCGGCGGACTTCAACGTCGGCGGCGCGCTCTCGGTGACGGGCAACGCCTCTGTTACTGGCAACCTCGGCGTGACTGGGAACGCGACCGTCACCGGGACCTCGACCTTTACTGGCAACGCGACCTTCTCGAACAACGCCACGGTCACCGACACGCTGACGACCAATGACTTCGTCGTCACGGCGACCTCGCAGCTTGGCAACGGCTACGCTTCGGACAACACCTACATCAAGGGACGTGACAACGACGGGACAAACTCCGCGGTCACCATCCAGAGCGCGGCCGATCAGCGCATGTTGATCGATGGCAACGAGATCGACACCCTCGACACCGACCTCTACCTGCAAAACAACTCCACCAATGATGTCAGGGTGCAGAATGATTTGATCCTCGAGGGCGCCTTCAAGCCCGGCTACAACAGCTGGTCGAGCAGCAATACAGGATCGGGCGGCGCCGCCATTACCAATGACAACGGGAGCTTCCAGGCGCTCATGATCGTGGGCAACGATTCGGGCGGAGACCGCCGCGTCGAGATGTATGATGACGTTTACGTCAACGACGCCCTCGAGGTGAACAATGGCGCGACCGTCGGCGGCAGCCTGACCGTCTCTGGAAACATCAACGGCACCGTCGCGAGCTCCTGCCCTGGCTCGCCCTACGCCAGCGATTATGTGAGCGGGGGCAAAACGCGCACCTGTGTCTACGAGATGACCACCGCGCGCAACTGGCCAGAGTCCGCCGCGCGTTGCTATGGCAACTTCAACGGCGCGCAACTTTGCACCTACCAACAGGTCCGCGCGATGATCGAGCACGGCGGCATGACGTTTGACGGCACCGAGCGTTGGCTCGGCGATGTCACACTCGATGACGAGGCCATCTACACGAACCGCGCGGTCACCAGCGCGGCGGATGGCGATAGAGATAACTTCGAAGGTGATGGGGACATGGACGATAACAAACGCGCGTTCTGCTGCCTGCGCATCACCAACTGATTTTTGCGCCGAAGCGGCGCGCAAAAAAGAGGGGACGCGGGTTTATGGCAGCGATCTAAATCCCGAGCAGGATGCCATAAACCCGCGTCCCCTCTTTTTTGCTAAAGCACCATCGCTCTCGATGGGGCAACAAGCGCATCATTTGGTGAGCTGTAACCTGTAAACAAACTGGAGCTGCGTCGACGCGCTCCAACCTGGCGTCGTGTGCAAGATCTCATCGCCCACACGCCAGGATGCTCTCGAGAGCATCCTGGCGCCATCCACGCTCAGTCGGACGCCGAACCTCTCGGTGAACATCCACCCCGCCTTGGCGCTCGCGCCGACGCCAAACAACCCCGCGCGGCGCTTGAAGTCTGCGCCAAAGCCTTCCCCTCTCCCCTCGTATGCTCCCGCAGAGGTCACCGCGCAGGTCGCCAGTAAACCTCGGAGAAACAACCGGCAGATCCCGAGGTCTGTTCGCCGCGTCGAGAGCGTGATTTGCCCTCCGTAGACCGTCTCGTAGCGGGCGGGGAGGGTGTTCCTGAGGTCGAGTGAGACGCGATACTTGCGCCCGAAGTCGACCTCGAAGCCCGCGCCAGCGTCGGCGGTCGTGGTCGGCATCTCCGCGAACCTCGCGCCCGCCGAGCCGATCATCTGAAGCGCCAGCGGGGGGAGTTTCCAGCGCGCTGCGTCTTCCTGTGCACGCCTCGCTTCCTGCGCGGTGCGCGCCGATGTGCTCGCCGCTCCATCGCTCGAGCGCGCGCGTCGGCGCATCGCTTCGGAGATCGAGGCCGCGTTCAGCGCGGCCTGACGAGCGCTCGTGATGCTCTTGTGCAAGGGTTCGCGCGCGGTGTTTTTAAACGTCGCGGGCTGCATCGAACGCACCGGATCGATGGCGAGCGCCATGGCAAAGACCACCGCGTCGATAAGATCCTGGCACTCCTGTGATTCGAGCGCGCGCTCGCGTGGAGGCGACTCCTGGCGCTTTGTCGAGATCGTGGCCACGTAGATTTTGTCCGCGCCATCGACCGCGATCTCGACGCGGATCGCGAGCGGTGCGTCTTGCAAGAAGGGGTCATATCCCAACCTCGCGCTGACGCGCTCGCGCAGCTCGTCTGGCGAGACGCAGACGCGCGCTTCTTCTGAGATCTCCATGGCGAGGCTCGCGCGCGTTGCCTCGACAGGTTGCTGCGCGTACACCTCCTTGAAGGCGCATGGAATCAGCACAGCGAGCATGTTCACGCTGACCATCACCTCGGCCAACCTGCGTATCCGCAAAGATTTCTCACGCCGTCGTGACAAAATCACGCTCCTCACCCCAAAGCCTTGATAGCAGGTTACTGTTCGCGTTCCTCTCCGGGACACCGCGGAGGATGTGGTATAAGCTAAACTGCACATCCTGGCGCAGATCGATCGAGGGGACTTTCTGAGGACGCGTGAGCGAGAAGCCTAAAACATTTCGTCAGATTTACGAAGCAGAGCTGGGCTATGTCTACACCTCCCTTCGCAGGCTGGGGGTCAAGGTGCGGCACCTCGAGGATCTCACTCACGATGTCTTCCTCGTCGTCCACCGCAAACTCGATGACTACGACTCCTCGCGTCCGCTGCGCCCCTGGCTGTTCGGGATCGCGTACCGCGTGGCGCTCGATCACAAGCGCAAGTTCGCCAACCACAGAGAGATCCCGGAGGATGACTTCTCGAACACGCTCGCTGAGGATAGCGACGGCGCGACACAGCGCCGACTCGACGCCAGGGAGCGTGTGATGGAGGCGCTCGAGCAGATCCCGTTGGAGCGGCGAGTGATTTTCGTGCTCCATGAACTCGACGGCTGCCCCATCGCCGAGGTCGCCGCGACCTTTGGCTTGCCGCTCCACACGGCATACTCTCGCCACAAGAAAGCAAAGCTCGAGTTTATCGAGGCTGTCCGGGGACGATCTGCTGACGAGAGCTTCGAGGAGGTGCCGTCATGAGCGACGACCATGACTTCGATCTTCCGGAAGATGTCGCCAGCCTCCTCGACAAGGCGCGCGAAATCGAGACGCCATCCAGGGAAGCCAGCGCGAGGATCTGGTCGCGACTCGAGCAATCGCTCGGGCTCCCTCCCCTTGAAAATGGCGATGATCCGCCTGGTTCAGAGGCTCCATCGCCCGAGGCAAACCCAAAACCAGGCGCCTCGGAATCCACGCCATCCTCGCCATCAGCACCGTCCTCGCCACCCACAAACACAGCGGCGCAGATCACCTCGAGCGTCGCCCCGCAAGCCGGGGCATCGCTGATGGTCTCGAAGGGGATCGCGATCGCCTGGACCGCTGCGACGTTTGCCATCGGCGCAGCGGTTGGCGCTGGCGGTCATGCCATCATCACTCGCCCGGAACCTGCACCTGCGCCAAAAGAGATCGCGGTTGTTCGAGATATGGGGGTGGGGGATATGGCGCCCTCCGAGGATCTATCGGCAGAGGTTTTGCCCGATCTTGGAGGGAGTGATTTCTCCAACGCTCCTGACCTCGCAGATTTTGGCGACGTGGCCGCCGACGCGGGGACACCTCCTCGAAAGGAGGAGGTGTTGAAGAAACCTGCTGTCACGGCGAAGCAGCGTCGAGCGCTGCTTCGCGCCGAGCGCGAGGTGCTCGCGCGCGCTGAACGCGCGCTCGCCAGCGGAGATACGAAAGAGGCGCTCGCTGCGCTGGCCGAGCACGAGCGTCGGTTTGGCGCCGCGCGAGAAGCGCAGCTCGCCGAGGAGCGCGACGTCCTCTTTATCCGCGTGCTCATCGCAAAGGGGGAGATGGAAGACGCCCGGAGGCGGTTTAAACGCTTTCGCGAGGCGCACCCCAGGAGCATTTTTATCGACGCGCTCGCGCCTGTTTTGGAGAAGTGATGATGCTTTCGATGAGGACGAAAACTCGGGGGTGTTTGCTCGCTGCGATCGCGTGTCTTTGCGGTTGCGAACATGACCTCGTGCTCGGAGAGCCCCTGGATCAACCTCCTGCGCGTGATCTCGGCTTCGCGGGCGATGATGGCCCCGCCGATGATGGAAGCCCGGACAATGGCCGCCTGGATAGTGGGCTCCCGGATGCTGGACGCATGGATGATGGCACCGCGCGAGATGATATGGGCGAGCGCGAGGAGGATATGGAGATGGGCAGCCACGCGCCTGTTATGTTCGAACCAGCGCAGGTCGGGATCACGTTTACTCGCGGGCTCTCCACTTACGACTCCATTGTTTCGCTCATGCTCACCGATGTGGATGGGCGCCTCGGATGCCTCGCGGTCGAAGACCCGGGCGTCTTCCCGAGCGAAGATGGCGCGCAGCTCTGGTCTGTCTTTGCCCACCGCAGGCAAACATCTCGGGCGCTGTTTTCCGATGGAGAATGCATCGAGGCCGAGATCTTGCTCGTCGAGAGTGATTTTTGCGTCAGAGCATTCGACGCCTACGCCGACGGTGAGTTCGGAGAGAACTTTCACGATTGCGCGTTGTTCCGGCAGTGGCGAGGGCGTGATGTTCTTCCATACCGACTGGCCCGCACAGGACGCCTCCTCTTCACGACCAAGCCAGACGCACCAGGTGTTTGCCGCGTCGAGGTCGAGCTCCTCTTCCCGGAGCAGGCGCCGCTCGAATACACCTTCGAAGGCCAGGTCGACCCGGAAGCGATCACGCAGTGTTTCTCGCGATAAACGGCGCGAGATAAAAAAATATGAAAAAAACCTCGTCGCGATGACAAAACCGACCTCCTCACCCCAAACATCGAGTGAGGAGGGGCGATGACGCCTTCGACAACTCCTCATCGAAACGAATGACTCCTGTATGAGGTTTTGCCATGAAGCGCGCGTCCACGATTTCTCTCCTGATTGTCCTCTCACTCTCTTTCACTGCTTGCGGCGATGAGCTCGGCCTCGGCGCTGGCGGCATCCTGGATCGCGGAGATGATTCGGATGCAGACGTCACGAAAGATGACGCATCCGAGGGGGAGCGAGAGACCTCGAACACATCCTCCAGTGGTTGGGCGACGGGTGAAAAAGAGGACACCGTCGCGCTGGTCACAGAAGAGGATGCTCGCGATGGCGGTGACGCTCGCGATGGCGGTGATGCTGGCGATGAAGGGGACACGAGCAGCGCTGGTGATACGAGCAATCATGAGGGTACGAGCAGCGAAGGCTCGAGTGGATTCGCGAGCCAGCTCGCGCTCGAGCACGAGCACTCGGCGTATGGCCGCAACTATTACAACTTCCTCGTGACCGAGACGCCAGGGCGGCTCGCGTGCGTGGCGGTCGAGGATACGCGCGTGATCCCTGCGGGCGCCGGTTGGCAGATCTATGGTGTGTTCGCTTCATCCAGAGAGCTCGGCGATAAGCCGGGCATCTGCCCGGTGGGGGAGTACCTGATGCGCCCGGATTACGACTGCGCCAGCGTCTTCGATGATCCCAACCCCGCCAACGACGCGCTGCTCCTGAATTGTATGGTTCGGCGCACATGGAACGAGGATGGGTTCGTGACCTCGATCGAGGTCGCGCAGGCCGGGTTGGTGACCGTGCGCGAGACCGAGGAGGGGTGCCGCTTTGACACCGAGGCGGTCTTTGAAGGAGAGGAGCATATCCTCGGCACGCACATCATCCCCGAGGTCGAGGCGCACATCTCTTGTGGGGAGGCTCGATGACCTCATCTCTTTTGCGCCGTCGAAAAGGTTGAGCATCCGCCCATGATCACGCATGATACACTCGGTCTCACAGGTGTATCTCCAGAGCGGAGAATCGATGAACGGACAGGGCGGCTTTTTGGAGGGGCTCTTCCTCCTGATCCAAACCGCGTCAGATGTCTTTTGGACGTTGGTGGCAACGTTCATGGATCTGGTGCGTGACGCAGGCCCCTTTTCTTGTGGTCTGGCCGTCGTGGTCTTTGTCGGCGTGGGTTACTTCATCACGCTGTTGATGCAATCCCACCAAAACAAGACGCTCGCCACGAAGCCTGACGAACCCGTCAATATGTTCCTCCAGGAGCTCCTGTTCACCGCGCCTGGATTGCTCCTCTGGTTGCTCGCGCTCCCATTTATCCTCGTGTTTCGTCTGGTCCGGGGGGTCAAGAAGTCGGTCTCGAGCGCGCTCGAGGATCGCGAGAAGCGGAAGAAAGAGGCGGCCAAAAAAGAGGAGGGGATGTTCGGCGATCTCGACGACGATCAGGGCGTCCAGACCGCAGAGTCCCCCGCGCCCGATCCCTCCAGGTTGCAGGCCACGGGCGACGAGGACGCAGGAGAAGAAGAGGACGAGGATAACCCCGACGACGAGCCATTGCTCGTCGCATCACTCGGGCCATCCTTCCTCGGCGGCGCTGTGATCACCGGGTTCCTCTACATCTTTGGCATCATCACCGAGCCACTGCTCCGCCTTCAACTTCGCTTGAGCGAAGGGTTGCCCGCCTGGGAGTTCTTGATCATTGGCGACCGCCCCGAGCTCCAGTGGTACCTGCCGCTCTCGGAGTATCCCTGGATGGGAGGCGCGGTGACGGTCGGGTTCTGGTGCTTCTTGTGGTGGCAGAGCGCCAGGATCATTCGCCTCGTGTTGCACAAGCAGGTCGGCGCGAACCTCATCGGTGAGATCGAGGATGGCGGCGTGCTCCCTTACTGGCGCTCCTGGTTTGGCGCGCCCGAGCTCTACCGTCCCGATGATACCTACATGCGGTGGGCCAAGTGGCTCCCGATGGCGAGCGTCCCGTTTCTGTTGTTTAGCTGGCTCTCGATGGGCGGCGATCCTTACAGGATGAGCCCGTCGATGTTTGCCATCTCCTTGCTGCTCGCCATCTCCTGGGGCATCCACTTCTCACTCGAGGGGATTTATCGCCCCGATGATTCCGAGGATGGGGGCGATGAAGATGACGGTGAGGTCATCCGTGCGAACGCATGGGATCAGGTGTTGGAGGATGTCACCGAGCGCTTCCAGCTTCGCCCGCCACACATCTTCGAGCCTCCGCGCGCGATCGAACCGCTCGCCTTCTCCACCATCGATCCCGAATCAGAGGGGATCGTCTCTCCGCTCTTGACCGAGCTTCTTCCCGAGCCTCGCGAGTTCACGCACATGCAGTACGTCGTGCTGCGCACGCTCTCATTGCTCGGCTACATTCACACCGATCCTCCGCTCCCCAGAGGAGAGCTCGACCTCGGCACAACCGTCGCGGGCCAGGACGAGACCACCGGGCGCCACCGCAACCAGATCGTGCTCGCGCCCGAGGGCTTTGGCAAATCCACCATGGCGATGTTGGCGGCGTGCAACCACGCCATCATCCACACGCGCTCGACGCTGATCGTGACCCGCGATGAGAGCAGGGCGCTCTCGCTCTTCCAGAGCATTCGCCGCTCCATCGAGCCCTCGACGTTGCGCTGGAACATCCGCGAGCGCCGCGTGGGCGGTGATGTCGTCAATGACCTGGCGCAAGGGATCGTCCCCGACATCATCGTCTGTAGCCTGAGGCAACTGGTCATCAATATCCTGGACGAGCCGCTGACATATGCGCCGTTTTTGGAGAACCTCGGGCTGATCATTATCGACGACGTCGAGTCCTTCTGTGGCGCGGTCGAAACCCACGCCCAGCTCGCCTTCCGCCGCCTCATCCTGCGCGTTAACCAGATGCTCGGCGTCAAGGAGCTCGGCGAGGAGCACGCGCCGATGATGTTGGTTCTCGGCGCGGACACCATGCACGATACGCCCGCCTGGGCGCGCACGCTCTGTGGCGTGGACGCCGTGGCGCGTTACTTCGATTACTCGAGCGACGAGGCGTCCGAGCGCGAGGCCGCGCTCAAGGCTTACCACGGCATCGCACCGATCCAGGAGGAAGGCGGCGAGGAGCGTAAGAAGGGCACGACACCTGGGCTTCAGGGGCATTTCCACCTGACCTACCGTCTCAATGACTTCCGAAACGCCGACGATGAGGTCCTCGACATTCAGGATCTCATCGAGTCGTGCGAACGCCTCGCGGTGCCCTGGCATTATCGCCCTTGCGGTGACATCCGACGACACGTTGGCAGGCAGCGGCTCCACCTTCGCGATGAGCCCAAGTATCACAAGGAGTCCCCGCTTGAGGCTGGCGTCATCATCCTCGAAGGGCACTGGAGCGAGGTGCGGCGTGAGATAGCAAGGTTGCGTCGCGCAGGCGCCGACTTCTCTCCGGTCAAGAGCGAGAAGAAGGCCGAGGAAGAATCACTCGCGGGCAGCAAGAAGAAGAAAAAGAAAAAGAAGAAGCCTCCCACTGTTCCTGTCGCCATCGTCACCGTGATCGATCGTGACGAGGAGATGGCGCTCACGGAGCTAAACCAGCAGTCGACGCTGGCCGATTCGCTCACGACCTTGCCGCGCCCTGTGGTGCGTCCTCCCGTGGGGCGCATGGTGCTCGAGCACCTGTCGGCCGAGATGACCTCGAACTGGGTCGAGGTCGGCGACGTGCTCGATATCTTTGGCAACGCCAGCGCGAGGACGCTGACCCGGTTGGCGGACGCGGGCATGTTGATGAGCGAGGAGCGCGTCGATCTGCACCCCGACATCCAGCTCTATGATAACCGCGTGTATGTGCGCGCGACCTCTAGGGCGATGGGCGATGGGCGCAGGCATACTGGCTTGCTCCCTCCCAAGGTCTCGCAGGTCGAGTTGCCATCTGGCGACAGCGTGCACGTGCGCGATCGCACCAACCTCAACATCATCGACTTTGCCGATGGCGAGAGCGCGCACCACGTTTATTACCCCGGCAAGATCTTCGAACACGCGATGGGCCGATTTGTCGTCGTCGGTTACGGCGTCGATGAGGAGGATCAGGTCAACACCAACGCCAACGCTCGCGATCAGGTGATCACGCACGATGTGTTGGTCGAGCCATTTTTGGGAGAGGGGCTCTCGAGCCCGCGCCGTCGCCTCTGGGTCTATCACTGTGACGAGAAGACCGCGATCGAGCGCCACCTGACGCCGTATCACCCTGCCGTCGGGCCGCCTCCGCGCGTGCTCCCCGAGGAGCTCCCGCAGATGGAGCCCGTGCTTATCGGTGATTTCCCAGTGGCGACGTCGATGTCCAGAGTCTCCTGCGTGATCGAGCATGTGGCGACCTACAGGCTCGGCGAGCGACATGGCGAGGTCAGGCAGCGCATCATCGCAGATCCAGAGCTCGAGCGAGAGCACCTGAAACCTGTGGGGACGATGGCGCTCGGGCTCTACCCGAACCCCGAGGTCGACTTCGAGCTCGATGATGATCCTCCTCAACTTCGCTTGGAGGAAGCGCGCCTGATCGCTGCGGCGATGCGCGCGGTGTTGCCGTCGATGTATCGCGGCGCAGACTTTAGCCTCGAGGTCGGCATTCAGATCGACGCCCTCTCGCCAGAAGCCGACCACGTCTTCTCACCGAGCGAGGGCTTCTACTTCTTCGATCCTCAACCGGGCGGCAACGGCGCCTCGCGCGCGCTGCATCGTGATGGGGTCGAGCTCCTGCTCCGTCTGTGCCGCGTTTACATCGAGCGCGTGCTGTACCACGACAGGTTGCGCGCGCGTTACGATTACTGGGGCGATGAGTCCGAGATCGTGGCGGGGCAAGCAGACGGCGCGCCAGAAGCGAGTGATGCGCGCGGGACATGGTTCGTGGATCTGGAATCACTCGGCATCGAGGATGGGCAAGATAACGATGGCGGCTCCGGGGACGAGCGCACGGTCGCGCCGGGGACCGCGATCCGTCAGCGCGATCGCGAGATCCGCAAGCGCGCCTTGATCTGGCTCGACTCGAGGTTGCGCCCCGAGGGGAGCCTCTCGGGAGGTCGCCGCGTGGGCAATTATGGCTCGGGCAGCGAGGAGGGCGAGGGCGACATCTCGGATATCGGCCGTTGTTGGTACAGCCGCGTGGGCACGGTGACAGATTTGCTCTGGACCAAGCACCGCTGGAGGCTCGATGAGGCGGGCGGCGAGGCGATGGCCGATGTTGGGTTTGACCGTGACACGGCGGCGGAGTCGCGCTTCTTCGGGCCAGAATCACCAGGGCTCAAGCCAGACCTGAAGATGATGTCCGAGCAACTCCAGAACCCTGGCTTCATGCTCTCGGATCAGACCGTCTGGGGCGCGGCGCGGCCGCTCTGGGTGATGGAGTCCGGGATGGATGTGCCAGTGGGGACCGATGGCGAGCTGGTGCTCTCGCAGCCGATGCGCGATCACCAGTTGTTTGCTTCGGCGATCACGGCGCACGATTTCGAGGCGCTCGAGCCGCTGGCGCTCCTGCTTCAGGAGCGAAGCTGGACGGACACCTCGACGTTGAAGGGGCGCTACGACCTGGTGGATTACGTCACGAGGTTCGTGCAAGGCATCCCCTCGACGGGGTTGACCGAGCCTCGCCTCGGCGCCAGACCTCCCGTGCACACGCTGTTGCATCGGATCGGTGATGCGGACTCGAAGAGCCTCGTGCTGGCTATTTTGCTGCGTCACTGCGGCTTTGACACGGGCCTCTTCGTCTCACTCGAGGGGAAAGGGGCGATGTGTGCGGTCGCGTTGGTCGAGGGTGGCGCTGGCGAGGAGGGAGATCCGGAAGTGACCATCGCCAACCTCCAACAATGGCGCGAGGCGGTCGGTCTAAAAGGCGAAGATTTGTTGTGGGGCGAGCTTCCCAGCAGGCCAGGTGGCCCGGAGGCGCCGCTCCAACTTTACCTGCCCGTGGACCCGATGCGCGATCTCGCGCCGGGGCAATTCCGGATCGAGAAGCCCGACCAGTGGGCGTTTATGCCGCTCGCGCCTGTGTGGTTCAAGGTCGGCGTCTACGAGAAGCTCGAAGAGGACGCGGAAAAGGAAGCGGAAGAGAAAAGCGGCGATGGAGGTGAGGCATGAAGCAACGTGTGTTTCTTGGCTCGCTGGTGTGTTTGCTGGTGTGCTCGGCTTGTCAGCAGGAACCTGGGCCGCGCAAGGTTCCTTTCCCAAAGTTCGACGCCAAGCAACCCTTCCCCGAACTCAATGGTGATGACGACGCCGGGGCTACAGAAGCCGAGGCCGAGGTCTCCAGAGATTCTTATGAGGAGGCGATCCGGGCAGCAGGTGGAACCGAGGGCGCGGGAGAGACGACCCCTGTGCCCGAGACCACCGGGACGCAGAGCGTGGGGACGGTCTCACTCGGTGGGATCTTGCACGCGGATATCCCGGTCGAGTTTAACGAGTGGCAGTATGCCTCCGATGGGATCTCGACGCTGATCACACACCAGAAGCCTGGGAGCTTGCCGGACGCGATCATTTACATCGAGGCGTTCTCACCCGCGACCGAGCTGTTTCCCTCTTATGAAAGCGGCAGGTTCCAGTTCACCGTCGATCCTGGCCTCTCGCCAAACATCGTCTACCCACCACTGGTTTTGCTCGGTTACGAGTGGGCAAAGGATCGCACCGCGCCCCCACTGGATGTGTTGTTGACCTTGCAGATGGCCACGACGCGCACGATGGGGATGGGGCTTGGCTACGCGTCGATGCGCACGAGCTTTACGGGCTGGAAGTGGGTCGGCGAGACAGACGCCGGGCTGGAGGTTCGCCTCGGTCGAAGCAGCGGGCGTTGGGATACGCCAGCGTTTCCGGGGCAGAGACAGGCCGAGCAAATCCTCAGAGAGCTCGCGCAGGAGATCCCTGGCGCGGGCGGGTTGATTTCTCAGATCGAGAAGACGAGGCAGGTTGCTTCGACCACGCGCCGTGTGCCTGCGGCGGCGTGGATGGTGATTGGTTCGGCGCGTCGAAAGAACAACCCCGATATGGGCGTGCATATCGCGATCTTGTGCGAGCGCCGCCCGGTGTGTGCGGTCTCCGAGGAGTTGTCCGGGTTTATCGGCTCGCTGCGACCTCCTCAGGAGGGCGCGAACCTCGCCGCGTCGGCAGGACCGCTCGAACCGTTCGCCGAGAAGATCGGGATCAACCTGCTCGGCGCCGAGGATCTGATCTCTGCGCCGCAGATGATCTCGTTGCTGCAACAGGCGATGAACCAGAAGAAGAACGCAGCAGGTCAGCCAGGCGCTCCTGGTGTTCCTGGCTTGCCAGGGATTCCTGGAGCTGGCGGCAATGGCGCAGGCACGCCGACGACGATCACGTTGCCCGATGGCAGCACGCGCGAGATCACGCTCCCTCCTGGGGTCGAGCTTCCCGAAGGGTTCACGTTGCCACCTGGCATCGAATTACCCGAGGGGGGAGGTTTACCGGAAGGGGTGAGTATTCCAGGTTTGCCAGGGGGAGCGCCAGGAGGCGTGGGCGCGCCTGGCCCTGGGGGACCTGTGCCGATTCCAAC